>NZ_JCANUC010000005.1:0-164760 GCF_059568765.1 Lacicoccus kunmingensis DSM 17847
CCGTTTGGCAAAGAAGGCTCGGAGCTTCTGTTCCAGCTCATTTCCGAATGGTATGAACAGAAGAGTCTAATCATCACTTCGAACCTGGAGTTTAGTCAATGGAACAGAATCTTTGTCGATGCCCGACTGACCGCTGCGCTGGTGGATCGGCTCATCCACCATGCCCACGTGCTATCATTTACCGGTGAAAGCTATCGACTCAGTCATGCATTATCGAAATCACGTTAAATGGACAATAAAGATACAGGGTGGCAACCCTCTGCATTTTTCATTGCATTTCTATGTACTTTCTACTTGCGAAACACATCAGGGAACAGCTTATGGTACACCTCAACTTCTGATAAAGATTCTACATCCTCGTACGTTAATCCCAAGTCATCGGCACGCTTAAAAACGTCACTCACTGAGCTGCGTCCCACTTTCTTCGTTTTTGAAATGAGGTTCCTGGATAACCCCATTGCGCGATACTCAAGTATCAACTTTGCTGGAATTTTTCTGGCCATTAAAAATAGGCCTCCTTTTCATTTAATTTGAAAGCAAAAGCTTTCTAATTAAATATACCGAAAAGAAGACCTAGGCGGACTCTTTATGTGAATTAGTGGACCTGAACTGCGTATTCAAAAAATAATTAGGCGGACTCTTTGTCATGAACCGGTGGACTCCAATTGCGTATTGATGGACCTCAACTCGCGAAATAATCAGACAATTGGATTGGTTCTGGTAGTATCTCTTGTGATATTAAGTATGATATCTTTCTTTTTCAATTCTTATAAACTTGTTGTCGAGAATCGGTAACTTCTAAAACTCCTACTGAGACTATAATCTCAGTAGGAGTTTTTTGTTTTTCTGAACAATAGAATTCAAACGAAAAATCTGCACTCTTTTTAGAATGAAGATTTTTTAAATCTCTTTTATCAGTTTTCATTAAACCATCTTATTGCATCATCGTATGAAGAACTTGATTCTAAATGTGGAATAATTGGGTCATTATCCAAAACTTTACCTGTTCTTGTTTTAAGTTTTGCTGACATGATGATCATTGTCACACCATCGTATAGCCTGATGGAATTATTGCTGGTTGTAAAACCGGCGCTTTTTTCACCGATTATTTTGCTGCTATCTATCCCATCAAATGCGAGTGCAGTAATTTCACCGGAACTTGCAGTCTGATTACTTATTAATACCGCGATTTTTTCTACCTTTATATTTTTTCTCGTTTCCACTTTCACTTCGGATCCAGCACCGATCACAACGCCGTCTTTTAAATATACTTTATGTTCTGACTTATCCTTCATAACGAAAGACATTAAATACCCATCCTCGATTAAAGGGGAGAGTCCGGAAATCATCGGACCCATATCCCCGCCTGAATTATCTCTCAAGTCTATAATTACATTTTCATATGTCTCATTTAAAAGTGCATTTTCTATCATATCTTTATATTTTTGACAGTCATCAGCGCCTCCTGAAAAGGCAGGTAAGTTGATGTGTAATATATTATTTTCACAACTGAATTCAGGGAAGGTAGGTGATACTTTGCCGGTGCTTTCAGGCATCTTTTCCATAATAAATGAATGTTTACCGCCGGCGAATTTTAACGCCTCTTTAATATACGGTAACGTTTCTTCATAAGTGTTACAGTATTTAATATTATTCAATGCTTTTTTTCTTACTCTTTTCCATTCATCATCGGAAGCATACAATGCATGGAGTTCGATAATATTTATGGCGATGACTCCATAATGCTTTGCTGATGGTTTGATAAAATATTTATCGAAGTAAGGGCTGTATTTATAAATGATGAACAGTCCTGTCATTAGCAATGCAGCTAACATACCGATCAATTTTAAAAAGTTCAGTTTGAATAACGCTTTAATTTTATTTTTCATTAATTTGCACTCCTTATGAGCCTGCAAACTAAGTTCTCAGACATATACAGTAAAATGTTCAATTTAAAAAAGACATACTCATCCCATGAGAAAATAGTTATACATGCTTTTGAATTCTAATTTTTATATTAATCTCATATTCAAAAGCATTACCATATTCTTGCCATGGGGCAGATCCTCCTTCATTTAATATGTGATAAAAGAATTATTAAAGGCTGTTACGTTAAATTTCAATTAGTTTTTTTGTTTAATATAACTGATCAGAGAAGGGATTTCATCTTCTATGAAATTATGAAAAAATTCATAGGAATATTTATCGGTGCTGTCCACTTCCAAATTAAGATGAGTTATTTCTGACTCCTCCAGTTTAATCAGGATGTTGTAAAACTCTGCACTCAGAGAATTTTTGGCTGCCTGATCTTTAAAATAACAGTAGCTGACATCCTTATATGCATCATCATTCTCATACATCAGCAAGTAGGCGACAATATCATCCTGCTTGTCACAGATGACAATGGAGTGTTCAAAATCCAGATCATCAGTAATCAGGTCATTCCATTCTGCCAAATCCATATCCTTCAATGGGTTTATATCATGAGTACTTTGATAGACTTTTTTAGACAGCTCCTGCAATCCATCAGTCATTTTGAAGTTTTTAACCGTATGGCTTTCATCCAAGTTATTATTAGAAAAGCCGCTGATCATCTTTTGAATACCGATTTCAGGTTCATATGTTTTTCTGAACTCTGAAAACTCATTGGTTTTGATAAAATCCTCATATAAGTCAAAGTTGCGATGCACCTGTAAAATGATGTTTGAAGAAGGGAGCACCATTTTAAATTTATCGTACATTTTTATAAGTGTTTCAGAATCGATATCTTTATCCAAAATCGAAAAATGCAGATATATGGCATTAAGGTGATAAAGATTTTTGGAATAGTACAAGTATGCGACAATGTCATTTTCTGATTCACAAACAACACCATGCTCAGATGATGGATAGTTTTGAATGATATTATTATCTTGTAAGTAACCTGTGATATTTTCATGTAAAGTGATCTTCATAATAAACCTCAACTTTTAACAATAATAATGTATTTTAATATTTTTTCAATGTTATATTAATTATAATGTATTTAATGGTTAAAGCGAATATTTTTAATGGAATTGTTCTCGAAATAATATTTATTTTAGATAAGCAAAAATGAAAGCTAGGGTGATTATGAGGAAACTGGGTTATTTATGTTTAATTGTATCCATACTCTTATTTCTGACACTAGTGTTGGATTTTCAAGATTTTGGCATCCTTACATATTTGTTAGGTTTTATATTGATTATATTAAGTGTATTCTTTTTTAATAAGGCTGACAAATTGAAAGATGAGAGATGAAAAGGGGACAATGATTATTATTAAAAATATCGTATTCGATATGGGAAATGTACTCATCCGCTATGTATCGGAAGAATTTATCGGACAATTTACAGTACACACTTCAGAACAGAGTAAATTATTGCAGCAAATTTTCAAATCGCCCAGATGGCTCGAGTTTGACCGGGGAACGATTACGAAGGAACAGCTGGTTATTGACGCAAAGAAAGAATTATCGAATGATCTGCATCCACTTGTGTCAGAGATTTTAGAGAAATGGCATGAAGAAATGACGGTCAATACTGAGATGGATGCAGTGATTGAAGGTTTAGAGGCGCAGGGCTATTCTCTGTATCTTCTATCAAACGCCTCCCAGGACTTTTATATTTTTAAAGAAACAATTCCTGTTCTGAAGCATTTCGACGGCTTATTCATTTCATCTGATTGGGAATGTCTTAAACCGGAACCTGTTATCTTTCAAAAGTTCTTTGAACACTTTGATATAAACCCGGAAGAGAGCTTTTTCATTGATGATCTGGCTGAAAATATAGAGGCTGCTTCTGATCAGGGTATGCAGGGTCATGTGTTCGATGGAAATGTCGAAGCGCTGCTTTCTGCCTTTAGAAAAAATGATATAAAATATTAAAAGATAATTGTAATGATTATAAAGGAGCATAGACATAAATATTCGTAGTCTTGAACCGGGGGAAAAGCACCAATGGGACGATTACTAGAGGCAGATCCTTCCATAAAAATGGTGAAACAATATGTGGATAGGGGACAATGTCTTATCGCAAAGAGTGGGCAGGAGATTATTGGTGCCTTTGTACTCCTGCCAACAAGACCTGATACTGTAGAAATTGTGAGCATTGCGGTTGTTGAAGAAAGCCGAGGCTGGGGTGTCGGTAAACAGCTGATAGAAGAGGCGATTAAGATTTCGGAAGAGGAAGGGTATAGAACTATTGAAGTAGGCACAGGAATTTCGAGTATCGCGCAATTAGTCCTGTATCAGAAATGCGGTTTTCGAATTACCGGCATAGATTCAGATTTTTTCATCACCCATTACGACGAAGAAATTTATGAGAATGGTATACAGTTCAGGGATATAGTCAGGTTATCCCAGAATTTATATTAATAAGAACGCTTCTTGAAAAGCGAAGTAAGGACTGAAGATGCAGGCAAGTATTATGAAAAACTATGGTGGCAGTATAATTAACATCTCATTGAGTAAGAATGTTCACCGAAACGGCAATCTATACTTCAATGTCAAAAATAATAGAATGAGTTTTAAATATTAACAAAGCCAGGCTAAAGACCCAGCAAATTATATAAGAGGAATAATAAAGGAAAGTACGATCTTTTTAAAATAAAACGAAGTGAGGATTAGTATGAGAATTATACTTGCTAACTCAGCTGATACGGAAGTAATCCATAATTTAATGATGCAGGCTTTTATGAAGTACAAAGATGAAGTACCACCTTCAAGTGCATTAGAAGAAACAGTACAAAGTATGTTCTCAGCAATGGAAGAAGGGGAAAGGGCATTATTTTGTTATATTGATGACCGCCCGGCCGGAATGGTACGTTTTAAGATAACAGATTCGGCAATTGATTTTTATAGGTTATCTGTTATTCCGGAGAATCAAGGTCAAGGTGTTGCAAAAGAATTACTAGGAGCTTTAGAAGGCTATTCCAAAGAAAATGGGGTGAGTAAGATAAGATGTAAAGTACGACGGAATGCCTCTAAAAATATTAAATTATATCTTAAAGTAGGGTACAAGGTTTATGACGAAGAAATTGTAAATAAACCAAATAATATAAATTTAAAAGTTGTTTCCATGGAAAAAGAAATATGAGAAATAATTTTAACTACTTCTGTTACTTTAAGTTAGGGAGAGTTTTATTTTACTGATACGAGTATAAAATAGATTCAGTTAGATAAATGGACTAAAACAATTCTATTAAAAAAGGAGAGGTTGACATGTCACTAATGAATCAGTTAACCATAAGTTTAGATGAACTGGAGAAACATATCAAAGGTGAAAAAAGGTTGAAAACAAAAAGATAAGAACTAAAACCTTTCCTTCATGATGAAAAACTCTGCATTAATTGAATTTTGTTCTCCCTTCAAAATGAATAATATAAATCTTAAAAACAATTGTAATGACAAGAGCGGATAACCAGGTCAGTTATCCGCTCTTGTCATATAGGAAACTCTTCTTTACTGGATAGTTTTATCAGGACAACCTGTAAATACATTACAACAGCGATTACGACTAGGGCAAAAATAATATGGGGTATGATGGGTGTATTAAAGAAAATTGGAATGAACATTGCAACGATAATCAAAAAATTAAGCATTGAACCTTGGTTTTTCGACTTTAAACTTACAAACTGTTCTTCTCCGCAGTATGGACAATCCCGCGTTGCGTGCAGTCTTTTATACATTCTTGCTTTGTCTTTAAACGTCCATTCTGTCCGACATTCTGTGCATCGTGCCATTCTTAATTACTCCTTTCTTGTTCTTATTCTATAACTGTACCATCTGTCGTTTGAATTTTTAATGGGTCTTTTATTTCATCTACACCAATCCATATATAAGGTGTTTTATCTTCAGCACCGCCATCGACAATATTAACGGTGATATCCGTAGAGTCCCACTGACTGACATTTTCAACCTCAACCTCTTTTCCTGAGTACTCTTCACCTAATACCAGAGTGACCTGTTTTCTTCCTTCAGAAATAGTTGTAATTTCATAATAGGTTTCTCCCATATAAGAATTTTCGCCCTTATCAATAACCCAGTAATTTTGATCAAAGTAGAAGGCTGACCCGATGGTTGCAAAAAATAGTACAGGCAAAATAATCAGCATCAACTTATCTTTTTTTCCAAATTGCCTTGAATTACTCCGACGAGTTAACCAAGGTAAAACAAGAATTCCAACCACACTGACGATTAGAAAGCCAATAGCTAAAACACCATACCCAAAACCTTCAAATCCACCAACTATGATAAAACTATATACAGTAATTATGATAAAGAATAGAAAAGTAATAACTGGTGCCATATAATATTTACCACTCTTTTTAAAAGCAGTAAAAGAAAATAGAAACACAATAGAACCTAAGAACAAACCTGCCAATAAAATAATATAAATCAAAGCAGACACCTCCAGTAGCTCTTTTCTAAATTTTATATCACAACGAGTTGTAAATGAAATTGAAAGTACATCCATTTAAATCAAATAAATAAAAACATTAGATAAGGACTGGCGATGAGTAAAACACTTACAATGATTAAATATTTTTCACGTAAATTCCAAGCTATTAATAAGTTGATTACGCCACAGGCTAAAGTGATCATCATTGTGTAAATAATCCCATACTCTACAGAAAATTTTATGACAAACGAGAGGCACCCGGCAATGAAAATCACCCAATAAATTATTAGTCCCATCTTCTCATTCATTGATTAACCTCCAGCATCCTGATAAGAAAATAATTAGCATAATATCAGTTCACTATGTATCAGAATCAATACATCCTATAAATTAATAAATATATTATCCCTTTTCCGGTTTACCAGGTTATTGTTTACACATTTTAAATTTCCTGAGATTCATTATTATTCCAATCGTAATTGGCAACATACTGGTAAATGATGGATTAAATGTTTATTTAGAGGTAAATGTGTGTAAAGTTTAATATAACATATTTCAGATAATTCCAAAAATAGAACGAAGAGAAGTGATTATGATTAAAAGGTGAAATTATATGAGAAATCTTGGATTCTTACTGTTATTGTCTCTGTTACTTCTGTCAGGTTGTGGAAATAACGATGATCCGAATAACAATTATTCCAGTTTTCTAGCGGATGAAGAAGGTAATTATGGAGTATACATTGCTGCCGATTCAGAAAATATTGAGACGATTCATGATGAACTGTGGAAAAAAGATATTTACAATATAAGTGATCTTAGAATCACCTCTTCTTTAGAGAATGCACAGTTATCGGAAGTAGATGAAATTCCGACGTTTATAGTATTTAACACTGAAAATAAAATTTATGAAACGAATGAGTGGCAGAAACTGCTTGATTTTTTAGATGGAAGTTGAATTCCTTGGAGGTAATACTAAAAAGGCATGGTTAGCAGTAGTATTGAATAGACAAAACAACACTTTAAGAGTGTGTGAAGCAATAAATAGGAAAACTAAATATAATATCCTTATTATCGTTATTATTGTTGTTGGCCTTGCCTTGGGTTTACTAGGTTATTTTGGTTTTATGGAATTTATAAAGAATTTACCATTGGCCATTGGCTTAAATGGTTGATATTCTTTATCTGTACATTAAAAAGACTAGAACAATCAGTCTATTGGTTTAAAAGTGAGATATATATAAATGATAAGTATGCTAAGTAGAAGTGAAAATTGTATCATTTGTCATTCAAGACTTTAATAAAATACTATCTCTTCAATACTCCTTATTATAATTTAAATAAGTGAATACGGATGCCTTGTCCCAATGAACCAGAAAGCGAGGATTTCAGAGAAAAATTAGGGCAATATAGTTATTTTTAAAATGATGATTTCAAGAAAGCGGTGGAGATGCAAGGCTGATAATCTTTAACAGCTGGTTGGTGAAGTTTAGCAAATATAATTATCCCATCTATAAACGGTAAATTATTATTAGAATGAGTGACACATGGAATTTTACAAGCATAATTCCAAGTGGTATAATGTAAATTACAAACACCGAATAAAACATGTTAGACACCAAACCCCTAATCCTATGTCCGTAGGTTAGGGGTTTTTTAGGTGTATTGGTATCATCTAGTTAATTATTTATCGCGACTGTCCAACCAATAAGCAAACAATGCGATAATCACACCGACAATGATAGGTGCGATTATAAACTCAAACACCTCATATAACATGTTGACACCTCCTCCCATGCTATTGGCAAGGGAGTAAACTAGATGACTGTAATAATTTTACCATTATAAATTGAATTTAAATACAGAAATAAAATCAGATAATATATTTTTACCACAAGCTGCTTAAAAACTTTTCTGTGTAATACGGTCGGTTATCGTCATCGAAGGCGACGCCGACGCCGAGTTCATCAAATCTGTTGTGTAAGATGTTCTCACGGTGGCCTTCTGAATTCATCAGGCCGTGGTGGGCATATATACTGCTGAACTGTGCAGCTGCCAGGTTTTCACCGGCTGTGGAGTAGGATATATCATCTTCTGTCATCCGATCAAAGGGTGACTGGCCATCTAAATTCGTATGACTGAAATACTCGTTTTCGGCCATATCCGCACTGTGTTTTCTTGCTGTGTCACCGACTTCAGAGCGCCATTCCAATGGTTGCAGATCATGTTTGACCCGGGCCGCATTCGTCACATCGAATAATTGATATTCAAGTCCTTCTCTTAATGATTCATTGCCTGTGGGATAGATCCCGTCTTTTTCAGCTTCCAGGTTCTCATCGATGATCTGTACTGCTGTCACCGAATTTTCCTGGTGTATATCATAGAAAATAGTCGTATGGTTCCCGTCCATCTGATAGACATCGTATTCCTCCTGATTGCTGACCTGGTAATTAAACGGACCGCTCTGAATGACATCTTCCGGCTCTCCGAGTGTTTCATTCACCAGTTCTTTTGAATCTCCCAAAGTTAAATCAGATTGTGAAGAAATCATATCCTGGTTCGTGTACAGTCCGCGAACCGTTCCCGCGTCGTCATAAGCCACCATCATGAAGTTTCCGTAATTTTCATGATAGGCGGACCAATTCACTCCGTATTCGTTCTCACTTATCCGTTCAGGTTCGCCGTATATTTCATCCACAGATCCTTTGGAATCACCGATCTCCACGTTTCCGATGGAAAAATGCTGTTCTTTCGGCGTAGAAAGTTCAAGCGGTTCCACTTGTTCCTGCTCAGATTCTGAATCCGTAATGGAGGAAAAGAATGAGGTGACCCGGTCTCTCAATATAGTGAAATCAAAATCGATATTCTCTATTGTATTACCGGTTGAATCTCTGACTGAATCCAATGTTTCAGATACCTGAGCAGGCATTATATTATTAACGGAATCTTCCCAGTAAGGTTTAGCCCAGATGATAACTGTTATGATTAACAATATAAAAAATAGTCGTTTAAAAATATCTTTTCCTCCTTTCTATGTGAAATACATATACATTTTAATTTGAATCGGAAATAAAAAGCAACTCTTTCGAGTTGCTCTGGGTGATTTATGTGAATTACTTATTTTCTAATAATATCCAATATGATGAATGTCAATGATTCTTGTTTCCAGTGACTATGTTGATCCAACTATTGAATGCTTCAAGTGCATCAGGATCAGCATCAGATAATTCATCTTTTATAAAATCTATATCAATTTTGTTATAATTTGTTGATAATAAATAAAGTCCGTATTTTTTACTATCAACTCTGTCATAGTCCAGAGCTCTGTCGTAAAGAATACTTTCGATTGATTGGACTAATACAAAATAATCATTTGAAATTTCTATTTTATTAACTTTGTCATAAGATTCAGGTACTAAAACTGAATCGACGATATCCACTGCAATGTTCAGCCGATTGTGATGGAACATGCGTCCACTTTTTTCAAAGCCGATTTCTAGAAGTTTTTCATGCATCAATATTGAGGCTGAAGTAACAAAGTCAACATCATGAGTTGTATATTCACCGTCAGTATAAATCTCTAAGGACAAGCCACCAACGATAATGGGCATATCTGAGTCCTTTACATGATATGACATCAATTTTGTAATTATTGATGAAGCTTTTAACATTCTGTCCTTAAGTCGGATTTCCAGCGGTATTTTATCCAAGTCAGATTTAGCATCATTTATAGCGTATTTCATTTTCTCTTACCCGCATCTCATTCAAGAATTTTTGTTTGTCTTTATTTTTACGTGGTCTGTCGAAAGCCCGATCGCCTGGTTTAAAGTCAGGGTAAACTTTTCGAACATCACGGATTGCCGTCTCCCGGCGTTCTTTATTATGCTTTCTGATATCTTCTAACTTCATAGTTTTCACTGAGACCACCTCTTTCCACTTTTAGAGTTATATTCATTATACTACGTTTTAAGTATAACTACACTTTTGAATGCTGGAATATTAACCATTCTGAGTCATTTTCGCTTCTCTTTCAAAATGCACAACCAGCCATTGCCCTTCTGCTTCAAATAATTCATAGACAGTTTCATAATCCACTGGCGGTGATTCTATCCATCTCAGCAATATTTCAATGACTTTTTCTTTATCTTTGAAATAGCGTTTAACTACTATTGCCTGTTCACCCAGACGGGTGGTCCAAATTTGTGATCTGACCATGACCATGGAATAATATGTTCTGATAAGTTTACGTGAGAAATTTTGAGTGATTATTTTAAACGCATCAGCATCTGGATTTTTTAACTTGTCGAGATTCCTCTTAAGACTCATTTCTATATCGCCGTTGAAGCTGATGGGTATTTCAGCAGTCAATTTATATGGTCCAAAATGGACTCTTATGTCCTCGCCATAGAGGCAAGTACATATTTTTTTAATAAAAGCCTGTTCATAATAGTTGTCGGCATCCATGACGTAATCATATTCTGCAGTGGCTATTCCAACTTCACGGATTACATTTATATATTTTCGAGACAACTTTTGCTGAAGATAGTGTAACTCAGTGCGTCCATTTTTCAGCAGTTTATTTTTAAATAAAATCAATAAATCTAGGTCGGACTTGCCGGGGATGGCATCTCCACGGGCGACGCTGCCATATATATAAATACTGTGAAGTTTTTCCGGGAACATTGTTTTTATCTCTTTGATCGATTCTTCTATGCATTCATTATATAAATCAGAGATGTTATCCAATGAAACATCACTGACGATGTATCCCTCATGATCTAAACCATATCCTGGCTGCAGTTTATTCATTTATAATTCCCACCAATCTGTAAAATGATGTCAGGTTTTTATAATGTTATCCATCCATCTCTAGGTGAAATAACTAGGTATTGATGAGATGGAACATTTAACAACTTAAGTATATATTTTTAACTCACTTTGTAAACGCTTACTGTCTATAGTATTATTTTATTAAAGATGGAAATCGAAGATTAAAATGGGGAGAAACATTGTGTTGAAAAAGTTAAGAAAACCATCCACTGATAAAGCTTTGTTTGGAGTATGCGGAGTGATTGCGAAATACTTCAATGTTTCTTCAATTTTAGTAAGATAAAATTCTTTTTTACAGTCTCTGAGTCGTTTTGGATATATATATAATACTTCTCTGGTAATTAGAAGAATCTTTGTTGTAAATCGTTTACGTTGAGTGACAAATCAATTTAAAATATAAGACAGGGTGAATATATCATGAAATATTTATCAGGAAATATTTATCAATGCTATTTTTATCGTTATGCCTAATGTCAGCATGCAGCAACACGAGCGAAGTTTCTACGGTTAATGAGGGTTATGAAGGTGGATTGCATCCTGCAATTACAGAAAAACCTGAGCAGGGCGATATATTCATGGTGGATAGTGATTCATCAGAAAATGTTATATACGCCTATATTGAAAAAGACAGTGAGGTTACTGTAAATGAAGAAGAGAATGTATTGAATATACATTTTGATGAACCTGGTGAAAGTGAAGATACTGCTGTGCAGACGATTGAATTCAATCAGAGTCCGGCAACCGATACGCTGAATTTTTATATAAACGATGAAGAAGTACCCTGGGAATCCATTATCTATGAATAAAGAACATTATAGAGGACGCATATTTGCTGGATAAAATTTTTAATATATCCTTCTGGACTCTATCTATGTTTGCAATATTTATGATAATTTTATTGTTGTTGATTTAGCTATAGAAATGTAAGTGAAAAAGGGTATCGATATATCACCTTAGTAGGAGGAGGAGTTATGGAGATTACTGTTAAAAGAAAACTTTGGATTTTCAGTGCCTTTATGCCGGTAAGATTAAAATTCAACGGAAAATCAGTTGGAGCACTATACGGTTCACAGGAAATGACAATCCCAATCACAGAGAGTGAAGGAGAATTAAAATACTTTCAACCGGTTGGGCGTGGTGATCTGATAAGAGTTAAAAAAGGTGATGTTATCGAGGTGGAAGAGACAATGCCCGGTAAAATACTAAGTGTCCTGTTTGTTGCTCTGATGATTTATCTGCTGACGAGAGCGCTTGGTATTCTGAATTTTACGTCCTTCGCCAACTACGAAACATTAATTCTATCAGAACAAATTATTTTTGGGGTCGTCTTAGTCGTTGCATTAATTGCATTCTTTTTAAAAATGTATAAGTTAGTATTGGTGAACCGGTAGTGCATTATAAAAATAACCTTCAATCTGATAATTGTTACTTTCGATATTATTTTGCACTGATTCAGTTGATAACTTGCACTATAGTAAAAATCCCAGCTTATCTTCTCGTGAAGACAGCTGGATTTTAAAGTTGGGTATGCAAAGTAACGCTTAAAAATATATGCAATTTTTCGCTAAAAATGACATAAAATATAACTTTGGTGAAGTATTTTTAAATGATGAACCGGAATATATTTATAATTTATGGATTAAAGAATTTCGAGAAACGATAACTCTTAAAGAGTTTGAATAATTAGTAGAATCATTTAACCAAAGTGTACAATAAATATCTTCTGTATAAATACATATTTTCTACTTTTACATTTAAGCTCATTTCTACACACTGGCGGCTCCAAAGACGCAACAGATCGGCTTCTGAACTTCTTTGTCAGATGGAATTGAAACGGGAATGATGAATGAATCGAAACTCATACTTAAAATCTTAAATTTTAGATGTTTACTTATTAGAATCTAAGGAAAAGTATACTTAATTATATTTTAGAGGTGTTAATATCAAATCTAAAACTCATTATGTCATGTCGGGATTGACTGGATTTATTATCTCGTTAGCGACCACTACAGCATCCAAAGGAGTAGTTGAAATATCAGATATTCTTCTTGCAACAGTTTTTGGTTTAATAGTTGCTGGAGTAAGCTATTTATCAGACAAGCCCAATCCCTTTTTCAAAGATGAAAACAAAAAAGATTAATCACCTGTATAATCTTACTAAATTTAAATTACTATATCTAAAATGGTTAGTCTTTTAAGAGTATGGGGAATTCCAATATAAGGAAGGAGAAACAGTGAGGAATCTTTAATCATAATTCTATATCTTATCCTAGGACTTTCAGCATTTGCAATAGCTATATCGGGGGTATTATCTATACTTCAATTATTAAACATTTGGCATATGAAAAATCTAAACGCCTATATGTTTTTCTCAGTGTCTTTAAGTATATTTATAATTTCTTTATTGGGATTAATAACTTTAGGGTACTTACATCCATTTTTATATTCGAGAATGACCGCAAGACGTGATGTTTGGTTTAACACTCAATGGATTGCAGCATGCTTCCACATAGAAACTGAGATTCGAATGCAATCAAATCTCAGGAAGAATATTATACTGCTACCAAGTCAGCAATGAGATGGTAGAGATTTTAGATTTTTAAACGATACTCATCTTAAGTTCTTTGTTGACTGCCTGTGCAATAGGATTGAGAGTTTCTACGGAGGTATTGACCTGTGCGTTTTCAATACGTACAATCGTTGACTTTGGAACTCCAGCCTTATCAGCAAGCGTCTGTTGTGATAGGCCATGACTATCTCTCAATTCAACAATCATGACAGCAGTTTTGAGAGTTTTTGACTCCTGATCAAATGTTTTTTTACGCTCAGAATTCTCGTTAATAGTCTGTGTCTTGATTTCATCCATTCTGGACATACTATTACCTCCTTAAATATTTTTGCCGCAGACGCTTGGCTTTTGTAATCTCACCAGGCGGCGTCTTTTGTTTTTTTTTCGTAACAATTACGGAAGCATATAAGCTACCATTATTCTACTGAATGCACTTCTTAATTATTTTGATAGAACTATAAATGAAAAAATATCAGGTAAGTATAAAACTGGATAAATACGCACTACATGTGATAAATCTATTCGTATCATAGAAAAATGTGTGTAAACGCCAAGATCAACATTTATAAAATCAGACAATAGAAGCGAGGTTTGATGACGCCTGCAGCCTAGCAGGCTCAAGTCAATAAATGCTCTGGATTAAGTAGAAGTTGATTTCGATACAGAAGGGTAGGGAGTATTTTGAGTTGTTTAGAAGTTAAAACAGTTAATCTTGAAAATCTTTACAAACGATAAGAATAACGGTCAAATTCATTCATTCCATCGTCAAATTTCTCTAATAAGTGATGCACCTTCAGTTTGTTCTGAATCTAACCATTGCCATTTTTCATGCAGTTCGATTTTTCCGTCAACAATCTTAGGCGTAGATTTACATTTGCCTCCCCTTATTTCATCATTAGTATTAACGTGATTGTATCGAAATTCCAACGAATCATCATTATGTACAATACCTATTAATTTACCTTTTACTACTGATCCACCTTCATAATCAGCGTATAAGATATTTCCTTCTTGTTTATAATAAAAGTGTGTATTGGAAGAAACCTCACCATTATCCGTATTTTCTACCGATGAAAATTTTCTATTATTATAATTGATCATATAATTCCTGTCTCCTTTATCTCAAAATTAATATTTGAAAATTCAATATAATGGATAAATTGTATCATATAAATTTATTTGAAAATAGAGTGATCAGGGATATTTGCGTAGTTAAATATACAACTACCTGAATTATTCAAAGATTATTTGAATGATGGAAAGGCACACTGGCTAATTACACATGAGGGTGTGATTGCTTTTGGCAAAAATATACGATAAAGAAATACTGACCAGAGATTCAAATAATGATTTAGTTAAAGAGAATAGTATTAAAACAATACCAATTCAAACATTAATAACTGGAAATTAATTCATATTTCAAAATATGAAATTCTCTTAAAAATTCTTTATTAAAATTGTCGCAAACACGCACTAGCTATGATAAGCTTCGTCCCCCGATATCTTATTCACCTGATCTACAATATCCTTCAACAATTTCCCCGCTTCTACATCCCGGCTCAGTCTCACGCCCTGGCCGCTCCATAGATGAAGAAGGTCGGTTCTACCCTCAGCTGCGGCTTTGCTTCTTATTTTCTTCGTCATCTGGTTTTGATAAGGGTAGGGGAGTATGTCTGCCTGGTATTTTTCCATATCGTCTATAAATTGGTTACGGATGCCTCTGGCGTATTTGCCGCTGTATGATTTCGTCAGTATGGTATCCGCTTCTGTGCTGTTTAAAATCGCATCTTTGTGAATTTTCGGCGTGGCGCTTTCTTTTGTAGTCAAAAACGCAGTGCCGAGTTGTGCGGCGCCGGCACCGAGTGTGAGACTTGCATGCACTCCGCGGCCGTCCATGATGCCGCCTGCTGCAATGACAGGTATATTCACTGAATCTGCCATCTGCGGCACAAGTGACATCGTGCCCACTGATGATTTGAGATTTCCTTGCGCAAATGACCCTCTGTGGCCGCCGGCTTCAAACCCCTGTGCCACGACCATATCAATGCCTGCCTGTTCATTCAGCACCGCTTCTTCTACAGTGGTGGCGCAGCCGATAAGTGTGACACCGGCTTTTTTCAGCTTCTTGACCGTAACAGGGTCAGGAATGCCAAAAGTAAAACTGCAGATTTTAATATTCTCATCGATTATGATCTGGACAAGCTGGTCGAACGTATCGTCTTTATCTATCGTCGGCATATCCGGCTCGATATTGAATTCTTCATAGTAGGGGGTGAGTATCTCCTTCATCCGGTCAATCTGCGCACCGGTCACTTTATTATATTCCGGTACAAATAGATTCACTGCGAACGGCTTATCGGTCAGTGTTTTTGTATTCGCTATGTCCTCTGTCAGTTTCTCCGGTTTATAATACCCCGCACCGATGCTGCCGAGCCCGCCGCCGTTTGATACTGCCGCGACGAGTTCCGGTGTAGTCGAGCCTGCCACCGGCGCCTGGATGACCGGATACTGGATACCCAGCTGCTTAGTCACTTCTGTTTCATTCCACATTTCTGCCACCTCTTTTTATTATTCTGTCAATGTAATTCTTCACTTCAATCTTATCATGTCACACTGGTTTTGGAAGCGATATTAATATTTCGAAAATAGAAATAGTTATGTTAAAATATAATTGAATATATAACAAAGGAGATTTGTAATGGATAAACAACTAACACTTATGAAAAGTCTGACTGATGCACATGGTATTTCAGGTTTTGAATATGACGTAAAGAACCTCATGAAAGAATACCTTGACCCTGTCAGTGATGAAATCATCACGGACAACCTGGGCAGTATTTACGGTAAGCGTCAGGCAAAAAATGGTGATAAAACGATCCTTATCGGCGGCCATCTGGATGAGATCGGCTTCATGGTCACTGAAATTGATGACAACGGCTTCCTAAAATTCACGCCGATCGGCGGCTGGTGGAACCAGGTCATGCTGTCACAGCGCATGAATGTCATTACGGACGACGGTATCTTGACGGGTGTCATCGGCTCGAAACCACCGCATGCACTCACGCCGGACGAACGTAAAAAACCGGTAGAAATCAAGAACATGTTCATAGATATCGGTGTCTCTGATAAAGAGGAAGCTGAAAAATCGGGTGTCAAAATCGGCGATCAGATTACACCGCATATGGAATTCACCGAGATGGCGAACAAAAATTATCTTCTTGCCAAAGCATGGGACAACCGTATGGGCTGTGTCGTCGCGGTCGACGTCCTGCAGAACCTTGAAGGTGAAGACCTCGGCGTCAACGTGGTCAGCGGTGCAACGGTCCAGGAGGAAGTCGGCCTTCGCGGTGCGAAAACGTCGGCGAATACGGTCAAGCCGGACCTCGCAATCTCCGTCGATGTCGGTATCGCATGGGATACACCGGGCATGAAGCCGGAAAACGGCAAAGGTAAACTCGGTGATGGACCGCTCGTCGTACTGATGGATGCATCCAATATCGGACATGTCGGCTTCCGCCGTCATATTCAGAAAGTTGCAGAAGAGAACGGCATTCCTTTCCAGTTCCAGGCAGTCCCTGGCGGCGGTACGGACTCAGGCGGCTTCCACGCTGCCAATGAAGGTGTCCCTTCAGTAAACATCGGCGTGCCTCTCCGCTATATGCATTCGAACGTATCCATCCTCCACAAGGAAGATGTGAACAATGCGGTGAAACTGATCACCGAGATTGTCAAATCACTGGATGATGACACAGTGGAGAATATCATTTGGTAAAAGAAGTCATCACTTCAAAAGATAATACCCGCATTAAAAATCTCCGTAAGCTGCATAAGAAGAAAGAACGCAGCAAAACCGGCATGTTTTTAATCGACGGCGAGCATCTGGTGGAAGAAGCGATGAAGTTCAACCAGCAGATCCACTATATCATTGCTGAAGAGAACTATACGTTTTCTTTTGATGTGTCGAATTTTGAAGTGATCTATGTGACCGGGCCGGTACTGAAGACTTTATCCCAGCTTGAAACCCCCCAGGGAGTGATGGCGGCTGTGACCTACATGCCGCCGGAAGTTTCCGGCAATAAAGTGCTCGTCCTTGACGATGTCCAGGACCCGGGCAATCTCGGCACTCTGATCCGCACGGCGGATGCTTTCGGATTCGGTCGTCTCGTCATGTCGAACGGAACGGTAGATCCGTTCAGTGACAAGGTGCTAAGAAGCGCCCAGGGCAGCACGTTCCATATTAAGGTGGAAGTGGATGATATCCATCCCGTTATCGAAAGTTTCGAAGGGCTGTCCATCGGCACGAGTCTGAAGGATGCGGAATATCTGGAAGATATCCCGCAGGCGGATGAGGTGCTTGTCGTTCTTGGCAATGAAGGCCGGGGTGTGAGTGAATCTGCGCTCGGTCATGTGGACCGGACGGTTAAAATTCATATGCCGGGCGATTCAGAAAGTCTGAACGTTGCCATAGCCGGCGGTATACTGATGCACCATTTCAAATGAGAATAGTTGAATGAAGTCCTGTGATTATCATCTGATCGCAGGGCTTTTCATTTATATGCCGTTATAATCATTAAAAAGTGCGGAGTCAGGGTAAACAGTTATTAAAGACAGAATCATTCATTATTATCATTAGGAGGAATCATGATGGAATTGAAAAAATATTTACTTGCCGGCGGTCTGGCTTCAGTTTTAGTACTTGGTGCATGCGGAAGTGATGAACCGGATGTTGGTGAAGATGCTTCAGAGACAGATCATGGTACAAGTGATGAGGATGAAGCGGATACTCCAGTCGGTGAAGAAGGCCAGGATACCGGTCAGGGCAATGAAATCGGCGAAGGTATAAATGAGGACGAAGAAGAAGAATCAGGCGATGAAGAAGATGAGGAAGAGGAAGAAGAGGAAGAAGAATCTGGTGACGATGAAGAGGAAGAAGAGAGTGAAGAGTAATTCACTTGAAATCATTCCCGGAACTTGATTTTTTAAATTTTTGACTTATAATTAACTGTATCAATATAAAACTTGCTTCACACGAAGCCGGACATAAATGATTCCATGCATTGCCTCAGGGAGCCGGGTACACGACTGAAATACTTGGCGGTAATGGGAATCAGGTTCACCTGGCGGATGAAGTGACGGGTAAATCCCTTATCTTTTGAAGTGTCTGTGTTTATAACGCAGAAATCTAGGTGGTACCGCGGAAATCCGTCCTTATTCAGTTAAGGATGGATTTTTTTATTTTAAAGGAGTGGAAATATGGATACATCCGGAATGTCTCAAATTTTAAAAGAATTCAAAGCATCACTGGAAACAGTGGAAGATTCAAGAAGTCTGCAGGATTTAAAAGTCCAGTATCTCGGCAAGAAGGGTAAAGTGACAGGTCTGATGAAAGAGATGAAGAACCTGTCGAAAGAAGAGCGTCCTGAATACGGACAGAAGGTCAATGAACTGCGTGAAAGCATCGATTCTGCAATCAATGAGAAGAGTGAGGCGCTTGAAGCGGCTGCACTTGAAGAGAGGCTGGCGAATGAAACGCTCGACGTCACACTGCCGGGCCGTAAGTTCAACATCGGTTCCCAGCATCCGATTTCAAGGATCATCGAAGATATCGAAGATTTCTTCCTCGGCCTTGGTTATGAAATCCAGGAAGGCTATGAAGTGGAAACCGACTATTACAACTTCGAGGCGCTGAATCTGCCGAAGTCCCACCCGGCACGTGATATGCAGGATACGTTCTACATATCTGAAGAGATTTTGCTGAGAACACATACGTCTCCGGTTCAGGCACGTGTACTGGAAGAACGCCAGGGCAAGGAAGCGGTCAAAATCATCTGTCCGGGCAAAGTCTACAGACGTGACAGTGATGATGCGACGCACAGCCACCAGTTCACACAGATTGAGGGACTGGTCATCGATAAAAATATTCATATGAGTGACCTGAAAGGGACGCTTGAGCTGTTTGCGAAAGAAATTTTCGGTACAGAGCGTGAAATCAGGCTGCGTCCGAGCTTCTTCCCATTCACAGAGCCGAGTGTTGAAGTGGATATTTCCTGCTTCAAATGTAAGGGCAAAGGCTGCAACGTATGTAAAAATTCAGGATGGATAGAAATTCTGGGTGCCGGCATGGTGCATCCGAATGTGCTGGAGATGGCCGGCTATGATTCGAAGGAATACAGCGGCTTTGCATTCGGCATGGGGCCTGACCGTGTGGCGATGCTGAAGTACGGTATCGAGGATATCCGCCACTTATATACGAACGACTTGAGATTCATCAATCAATTTAAACAAACTGAAGACGGAGGCGAAAGAAATGAGAGTCTCTAAAGAATGGCTGAATGACTTTATTGAAATAAAAACCGATATTAATGAACTGTCGGAGAAAATTACGCGCGGCGGCATCGAAGTGGATGACATCATCGACTACACGGCGGACATCAAGAAACTGGTGATCGGCTACGTCGAGGAAGTGTCACAGCATCCGAATGCGGACAAGCTGAACATATGCCGTGTCAACACGGGCGAAGAAGTGAAGCAGATCGTCTGTGGTGCTGAAAACGTCAAGGCGGATACGTACGTCATCGTCTGCCAGGTCGGTGGACGTCTGCCGGGCGGCATAAAGATCAAAAAGGCGAAACTGCGCGGTGAAGTATCCGAAGGCATGATCTGTTCACTGGATGAAATCGGCATACCAAGTGAATATGTACCGAAGGAATACCAGGACGGCATCTTCATCTTCCAGGAAGAGCAGGAAGCGGGTGCTGACGCACTGCCTGCAGTTTTCCTCGATGACCAGGTGATGGAATTCGACCTGACACCGAACAGGAAAGATGCATTGTCGATGATCGGTGCGGCCTACGAGACGAAAGCACTGTTCGGCGGGGACGTGAAGACACCCGATGTCGATTTCATCGAAGTGGATGAGGCGGTGGATGTATCTGTAGTGAACGAGGACAGTGAAGCGGTCCCTTACTACAGCCTCCGTGTGGTCAAAGATGTGGAGATTGGACCAGCGCCGATATGGATGCAGATCCGACTGATCAAAGCGGGCATCCGTCCAATTAATAACGTCGTGGATATTTCCAACTACGTATTACTGGAGTACGGCCAGCCGCTCCATATGTTCGACTACGACAAAATCGGTTCCAGTGAAATCGTCACAAGGTTTGCCGAAGAAGGCGAGAAGATGACGACGCTTGATGATAAAGAGAGAAGCCTGAAGTCATCGGATATCGTCATTACAAACGGCAAAGCGCCGATAGCGCTTGCGGGTGTCATGGGCGGAGACTTCTCCGAAGTGACAGATGGGACGACGAATGTTGTCATTGAATCTGCGGTGTTCAATCCGGTTTCAATCAGAAAAACGAGCGGCAGACTGAACTTGAGAAGTGAAGCAAGCAGCCGTTTCGAAAAAGGCGTTTCCCATGAGTTTGTACTGCCTGCACTTGAAAGAGCCGCCTACCTGCTTGAGAAGTATGCAGGCGGGAAAGTTTCTAAGGGCTACAATGCCGACGGTGAACTGGATACGAGCAACTCAGTAATCGAAACATCACGCGACTTCATCAACAATAGACTGGGGATGACACTCGAAACTGCTGAAATTGAAGAGACATTGTCTAAGCTTGGTCTTGAAACCGTAGTGAACGGTGACGATCTTGAAATCAATGTTCCTTCAAGAAGGGATGACCTGCAGATCGCTGAAGACATCACTGAAGAAGTGGCACGTATATACGGCTATGACGCGCTGCCGACGTCACTTCCGAGATTTGAAAACATCACGCCTGGTAAACTGACCGACGAACAGAGCAAGCTCAGAATCATCCGTCATCAGCTGGAAGCGCTCGGTTTATCGCAGTCGATCAACTATGCACTGACAAGCAAGGAAAAAGCGACCCAGTTTACAGACCGCACAGACGGTTTGAAGCTGCTCATGCCGATGAGTGAAGACAGAGCCGTTCTTAGAAACAGCCTGATTCCACATCTGGTGGACAACGTCGTCTATAACAACAGCCGTCAGCAAAAAGATGTGCAGCTGTTCGAAGTGGGCAGGATCTTTATTTCCAAAGGTCAGGACACGCAGCCGGATGAAGTTGAAAAGCTCGGCGGAATACTGACGGGACAGATGAACCGTACAGACTGGCTCGGTTCCAATGTGCCTGCTGATTTCTATGCAGCAAAAGGTATATTGGACAGCGTATTTGAGAAGCTCGGTCTTCTGGATAACATCAACTATATCCCTGTTGAAGGCTATCCTGAAATGCACCCGGGCCGTACGGCGGATATTGCGCTCGGCGAAAGCAGAATCGGATTTGTCGGAGAACTGCATCCGAAGTATGAGAAAGACCACGATCTGAACCAGACGGTTGTCTTCGAAGTGAATCTTGACGAGCTGCTTGATGTGAAGCTCGGCAGCATCAAAT
The DNA here is from genome assembly GCF_059568765.1 of Lacicoccus kunmingensis DSM 17847. Classification (NCBI taxonomy): domain Bacteria; kingdom Bacillati; phylum Bacillota; class Bacilli; order Caryophanales; family Salinicoccaceae; genus Lacicoccus; species Lacicoccus kunmingensis. Next base: position 22,230 of record NZ_JCANUC010000005.1, read on the forward strand.
ATGAAGTGCTGCCTAAGTATCCGTCCATCTCGAGAGATATCGCCCTTGTCGCAGGAAGAGATGTGCCGGTCAGCACACTCGTTGATATTATCGAAGGTGCTGCGAATAAGTATCTCGTCGATGTGTATGTATTTGATGTGTATGACGGAGAGAACATAGAAGATGATAAGAAATCTGTTGCGATACGTCTGACGTACCTGAATAAGGAAGAGACGCTGACAGATGAAGCGGTTGAAGAGATTCACCAGCCGGTACTTGAAGCATTGAAAGAAGAAGGATTCGTGCTGAGAGGCTGATATAACGAAAAACCCCACTGAAATCATTATGATTCCAGTGGGGTTTTCGATTTGTATGGGATGGATAAATATCTGTAATCCGATTTGTATTATGATTTTAACTGCTTTAAATCGTTATCGATGTTGAATTCCGATTTGAAGCGGAGTTTATTGGCAGGCAAATCGATTTTATACCTTGAATCAGATTTGGGAAGCTATTTACTCTACTGCAAATCGTTTTGGAGGCCCAATTCCGATTTGTAGACTGGATATGACGGTTGCAAATCGATTTTAGTAGTTGATTACTTCAACAGCGCCTGGACTTTCTCTCTTGTCTTGAAGTGCTTTTTAGTGATGTTATCGACGAAGTCCATGCCGTTCTTTTTGGCAAGTTTAGCTGCGAATGCATCCACTTTTTTGCTTGCGCCTCTCGGCACTGTGTCTTTTAGAGACTTGTCGAGGTTCGCCATCTGTTCCAGGTATTTCGCCCGGGCGATGATGCTGGCGGCTGCGACGGCAAGTGATTTGCTTTCGGCTTTGGTTTCCTGGTGGATCTTATCCAGCATGAACGGCTCGGGTACGTATTTGTTATAGGCGTTCAATGTCGTAAACTGGTCAATCACGATTCTGTCCATCTTCTGTTGTTCTGTTTCGTCCAGTTTGTTGAATACATTTTTGATGCAGTGGTCGTGGAGGACCGCTTTCAGTTTGACGATGTTCCAACCTTCATCAATCTTTTTATTGTATGAAGGATTGTCGAGTACAACAAGTGAGTATGCGATTGTATGAATCAGGTCGCCGGCAATCTTTATCACTGTAGTGTTGGACAAGTTCTTTGAATCTTTGACGCCGAGTTCCTTCAATAGTGCGATTTTATCTTTCGGTACGTAGGCAGCACATACGGTCATCGGTCCGAAGTAATCTCCGACGCCGGCCTCATCACTGCCGATGGTGTTATGCAGGTCATAGTTCATATTATAAAAGTCCTTTATTATTTTCTAATTACTTTACTTGTGAAATCCATTGCTGATAAGTATAATAAATTAATGATAACATAATTTGTAGACAGTTTGGATAAAGGAGGCAGACACATTATGGCTGAATATAAAAATCGGATTTACGTTGACATAAACGATCAGCAGTATACTATAATCGGCAGGGATGAGCCGGAGCATATAAGACATATTGCAAATCTTGTCGACCAGAAGATGAAAGAAATCGGATCAAAAAGTGCTGGCCTGGATACGACGAGAAAAGCAGTGCTGACGGCTGTTAACGTAATGGATGATTACGTGAAATTAAAACAGGAATATGATGAATTAATAGAAAAACAATCTGACCAGGGACGAGACGTATGACTTTAATAATATTAATTTTACTTATAATTGGAATAGTAGTTGGATATAGAAGGGGCTTAGTACTGCAGTTTTTTCATCTGATCGGCACGATTGCCGCAGTGATCATTGCGGCACTTAACTTCGAGCACCTGGCTTCAAGGCTGGATCTTGTCCTGCCATATCCGTCGACGACAGAGACTCTGGCCAATCCAATCTTTCCAGACATAGTAAATGCAGAATACGCATATTATGACATGTCTGCATTTTTTGTAATTTTTATAGTGACAAAGATAGTCATCCAATTGATCGTCAGTGCATTTGATTACTTTCAGCAAATACCGGTTTTCGGTATCGTTGGCGAAATCATCGGGGCAATATTAGGTTTATTTGAAATCATATATGTTCTAGTAGTTATTCTATTTATGCTTTCGATGGTGCCGTTAGAATTTATCCAAACATCCATACAGGACTCCGGTCTTGCAAACTTCATATTGGAACACACATTTATCCTCTCCGACAAATTCATGGAGTGGTTACAAATCGAGTCATAGTGATATGGCTCTTTTTTTGGAGGAAATTATGACTAAAAAAGATATAATCAGACTACTTGAAAACATCGCAGTATACATGGAGCTCTCTTTGGAGAACCCATTTAAAGTGTCCGCCTACCGTAAAGCGGCACAGTCTATAGAAACGGACCCGAGATCACTGTCAGAGATTGATAAATTCGATGATATGAAAGGTATAGGAAAAGGGACCAATGATGTCATCGTTGAATACGTAGACACAGGAAAATCCACAGTACTGGACGAGCTTAAGGAAAGCGTACCTGCCGGACTTGTACAGATGACGAAAATCCCGACACTCGGTCCGAAGAAAATCGCGAAGATTTATAAGGCACTTGAAATCGATACGCTGGAAGGGCTGAAGAGTGCATGTGAAAATGAAGAAATCAGTGCTCTTCCGGGATTTGGCAAGAAAACGGAACAGAATATCAGTAAAGCTATCGACGATCTTTTAACACGTCCGGAGCGTTATGCAATCAACCAGATTCTCCGTTTCAGAGAAATCGTTGAAGCATTTTTGGAAGACAATGCCCATGTGTTGCGGTTCGATGTTGCAGGCAGTGCACGCCGTATGAAAGAAACGAGCAGGGACATCGACTATATACTGATCGCAGAAGATGTCGAAGCATTCACTAAAAATATACTTGAACAGGCGTTCGTAACAGAGACTGTAGCGAGTGGCGAGAAAAAATTATCCATCATCATTCAGGATGATATGCAGGACATCAACGTGGATTTCAGGTTTGTTACTGAAGAGGAATATTACTCGACACTGCATCATTTTACAGGGTCCAAAGACCATAATGTGAAGATGCGCCAGATTGCGAAATCCCGAAAAGAAAAAATCAGTGAATATGGTGTAGAATCGAACGGTGAAATGCTCACTTTCAATTCAGAGGAAGCATTCTACAACCATTTCGATTTGGACTTTATCCCGCCGGCAATGCGGGAAACCGGAGAAGAGACCGATCTCGACATCGGGGAAATTGTAACACTGGATGATATTAAAGGTGACATCCATATGCACACGGTTTACAGTGACGGTGCATTTTCAGTCAGAGAGATGGTTGAGGCGTGTATTGAAAAAGGATATGAATATATCGTCATTACGGATCACTCGAAAAGTCTGCGTGTCGCAAACGGACTGGATGAAAAAAGACTCATGACGCAAATCGAGGAAATCAGACAGATTAATGAAGAATATGATGAAATCGACGTTTATTCCGGAACTGAAATGGACATTTTAAAAGACGGCACGCTGGATTACTCAGATGATATGCTGAAGGAACTGGATTATGTCATTGCAGCGATCCATTCCAGCTTCCAGCAGACGGAAGAAGAGATCATGCACCGTCTGGAATCTGCATGCAGAAACCCTTATGTGAGACATATCGCGCATCCGACAGGCAGACTGATCGGCAGACGTGAAGGCTATCCTGTGGATATGGATCGTCTGATGGCACTCGCCCGTGAGACGAATACGGTACTTGAAGTGAATGCCAATCCGATGAGACTGGACATCAGTGCTGATGCAATGCGTCATCAGGATGTAAAATTGACCGTCAATACGGATGCTCACCATATGGACCATCTTGATTTCATGAAGTATGGTGTTGCGACACTTCAAAAGGGTTTCATTAAAAAAGAACAGGTCATCAATACGATGACGCGTGAAGAATTCCGTGAATTTATAAATAAGCAAAAATAGAGGTTTTAAAATGAATGATAGAACATTTAGAGCACTGGAGTTCGACAAAATACTATCTCAGTTGAAAGAGTTCGCAGTCAGTGATAAGACGAAACGGCTCATCAATCCGAAAATGGTTTCGAATGATATCGGCACCATCAGGCAGATGATTGATGAAATGGATGATGCGTCCACTATTTTAAGATACCGCAACGTTGAAATGGCAGGCATATCTGATGTTAAAGAACATGTCAACAGAGCGGTTATAGGCAGTATGCTGTCAATCAGTGACTTCAATGATATTAAGAATCTGCTTTTCAGAAAGCAGTCGTTGAATAAACTTTTCGAGGAATTCAACGAGGACGAGATTGAACTGGATGCGATCGGGCATTATATATTCGGTCTGCCGGACATCCATCATCTATATAAGAAAATTGTCAGTACAGTTGATGAGGCAACAGTACTTGACCATGCATCCGAAAATCTGCTCCGCATCCGTAAGAAAATCAATTCGGAAGAAGGAAAAATCAGAGAGAAAATGAACGATCTGATCCGCGGCAATCAGCAGAGGAAACTGAGTGACGGCATCATTACGATGAGAAACAACAGATATGTCGTACCGGTCAAAATCGAGTACCGTTCCGAGTTTAACGGTATTGTCCATGATATGTCGCAAAGCGGACAGACGGTCTACATGGAACCGATGGCGGTCGTACAGATGACGAACAGAATACAGGGGCTGAAAGACGACGAGGCGCTGGAAATAGAAAGAATCCTGTATGAGCTGAGTGCAGAGGCCGCTGAAGTGTCTGAAGAGTTGAAAATGATAGACGATCACCTTCATCATCTGGATATGGTATTTGCGAAAGCGAAATACGGCGCCTCCATCGGTGCTACAAAGCCGGAGATCAGTGACACAAAGACGGTTCATCTCCCTGCGGCGTTCCATCCGATGATAACGCCTGATGAGGTGGTTAAAAACGATATTACCATCGATGAAGGCTCGCTCGCAGTCATTATCACCGGTCCCAACACCGGCGGTAAAACAGTAACATTAAAAACGATCGGCCTTGCGCAATTGATGGCACAGTCAGGGATGCCCGTACCTGCAAGAGACGGGAGTATTTTGCCGATATTTAAAAAAGTTTACAGTGATATCGGGGACGAGCAGTCAATTGAACAGTCACTGTCCACTTTCTCAAGTCATCTGACAAATACAAAAGTGATCATCGATAATGCTGATGATGAAACGCTTGTGCTGCTTGATGAAGTCGGCGCGGGCACCGACCCTGAAGAAGGTGCTGCTTTGGCAATCGGAATTATAGAAGATCTGCTGGCCAAGCAATCGACATTGGTCGCAACGACGCATTACCCGCAGATTAAATCATTCAGCTATACACGTGATGATGTCATCAACGCAAGTGTTGAATTTGATGTCAATACATTATCACCGACATACCGTCTCCTGATGGGCATACCGGGAAGATCCAATGCATTTGAAATTTCAAATAAGCTCGGCTTGTCTCCATCAATCATCAACAGGGCGAAAGAGCTGGTTAAATCAGATTCGAAAGATGTCAATGATATGATTACAGCACTCGAAAATCATACTACGAATGCCCGGAAATATGAAGAAGAGACGCAGAGGGCCTTACAGGAAGCAGAAAAACTTCAGCAGGAATTGAATACTAACCATGAACAGTATCAGGAATATAAAGAGAAACTGCATAAAGAAGCGCGTAATGAAGCGAACAGAATTATAAAACAGAGTGAAATAAAAGCCGAGGAAATCATCGAAGAACTCAATAAGATGAAGGAAAGCGGCGCAAAAAATCTTGAAGAACATGAAATTATCGCCAAAAGAAAAAACTTAAGAGACAGCTATTATCAGGAATCGCTGAAACAGCAGATTGAAAACGAGAAAGTCGAAACATTCAATGTGGGTGACAACGTAGATGTCCTTTCTTACGGTCAAAAAGGTGAAATTTTATCTATAGAAAAAGATGAAGCGATTGTTCAGATGGGTATATTGAAAATTAATATCCCACTTAAAGAACTGAAAAAGAGAAAGAAAGAAAAAGTGACGCGGCCGGTGGCACGAAGAACCGGTAAAACGGCGGTTAAAAGCAGCCTTGACCTGCGCGGGCAGAGATATGAAGAAGCACTGATCAAACTGGATCAGTATCTGGACCAGGTGCTTCTCAGCAGCTACAGCCAGGTGGAAATCATTCACGGCAAAGGTACCGGTGCACTTCAAAAAGGAGTGCAGCAGCATCTGAAACAGCATTCAAGAGTCAAATCCTACAGGATGGGGCATCCGAATGAAGGCGGCTTCGGCGTCACCATTGTTGAAATGAAGTAGGTGAGCACTTGGATAATTTTGATATGCTTAAATTGGCTAAAGTTTTAATTGCAGTGGCAATAGTAATGTTTGTCGCCGGAATATTCTATTTATTGTTTTTAACTTAAAGCAATTCGATTGTGGACAAACTGACAATGAGTTATAATCAATTTATAAACTGGAAATAATGGAGGTATATAAACATGGCATTATATGATGTGAATGATTCGAATTTTAAAGAAGAAGTTGCGAATGGCGTAACTTTGGTTGACTTTTGGGCAACTTGGTGTGGACCATGTAAAATGATCGCTCCAGTACTTGAAGAAGTTGCGGTTGAGGTTGAAGGTAAAGCAAACATCGCTAAACTGGATGTGGATGCTAACGGCGCAACTGCAAGTGAGTATGAAGTAATGAGTATCCCGACTCTTATTCTTTTCAAAGATGGAGAGCCGGTTGATAAAGTTGTAGGTTTCCAGCCAAAAGAACAACTTGTAGCATTGATTGAAAAACACGCTTAAAAATTTAACCGCCTGCAATGGCGGTTTTTTTATATTTGTTCAGTTTAAAGAGGGATGACCATGACAGAATTAAAATTAAAACTTTCGGTACTGCCTACAGAACCCGGCTGTTATCTGATGAAGGATAAGTACGGGGAAATTCTTTATGTCGGCAAGGCCAAAAATTTAAGGAACCGTGTAAGGTCATACTTTACTGGTGCCCATGATGAAAAAACGATGCGTCTTGTTCGTGAGATAACAGATTTTGATTTTATAGTGACTTCAACAGAAGTGGAGTCACTGCTTTTGGAATTGAATCTGATTAAGAAACATTATCCGAGATATAATATTCTCCTGAAAGACGATAAAAGTTATCCATTCATCAAAATTACGAAAGAGAAACATCCCCGTCTGCTCGTCACCAGAACGGTAAAGCCGTCATCCGGGACTTATTTCGGACCGTATCCGAATGCTTACAGTGCCCATGAAACAAAGAAACTGTTGGACCGGATCTATCCGCTCAGAAAATGTAACACGATGCCGGATAAGCTGTGCCTCTACTATCATATCGACCAATGTCTCGGACCGTGCGTATATGATGTGAAGCAGGAACAGTATGATGAAATGATTAACGGAATCACCCGTTTCTTAAATGGTGAAACCGAACAGATCATGAATGATCTGAAAGAAAAGATGGAGGCGGCATCAGAAGCGCTTGAATTTGAAAAGGCGAAAGAATACCGGGATTTAAGAGGACATATTGAAAACACGATGATGAAGCAGAAGATGATGACCGCCGACATGACTTCAAGAGACGTATTCGGCTACAGTGTGTCAAAAGGGTGGATGTCGATTTCTGTGTTACTGATCAGGAACGGCAACCTGATAGAGAAAAAGGCCGATCTGTTCCCGATTCAGGATGATATCGAAGAAGAATTTTACAGATATATCGTTCAGTTCTATGATCTGAAATCGAGCCTGCTGCCTAAAGAAGTCCATATTCCTAAGGAATTTAATAAAGATATCATAACCGAAGTCGTCGAGTCGAAAGTTTTCCAGCCGCAGCGCGGTGCTAAAAAAGAGATGGTGGAACTCGCGATTAAAAATGCGAAGATAGCGATAGATAATAAATTCGACATCATCGAACGTGATGAAAGACGAACGGTCAAGGCAATCGAAGCACTCGGTGAAGCACTCGACATAGAGACGCCGATCCGTATTGAAGCTTTTGACAACTCGAATATACAGGGGGTGGATCCTGTCAGTGTAATGGTGTCTTTTGTCGACGGAAAACCGAGCAAGAAAAACTACAGGAAATACAAGATTAAAACAGTCGAAGATATTGATGACTATGCATCGATGGCAGAAGCTGTCAGAAGAAGGTATACAAGAGTGCTGAAAGAAAAGCTGCCTTTGCCGAATCTGATCATTGTCGATGGTGCGCTCGGTCATATGAACACGGTTAAAAGTGTACTGCTGGATGAGATGTCTCTGGATATTCCAGTTGCGGGACTTGCAAAAAATGATAAACACCAGACCGCGGAGCTGTTATTTGGTGACAACGGCGAAATTGTGCCGATGAAGAAAAACTCCCAGAGCTTCTATCTGCTGCAGCGCATACAGGATGAAGTGCACCGTTTTGCAATCAGTTTCCACAGAAGTATCAGAAGTAAATCACAATCCATGTCCGTACTCGATAACATTGAAGGCGTCGGCCCGAAAAGAAAACAGAAGCTGTTGAAACACTTTGGTTCGATAAAAAGAATGAAGGATAAAGAAGTGAATGACTTCATAGAAATAGGAATTCCCAAAAATGTTGCAGAGCATATTCTCGAGGGTATTAAGTAACTTTGCATGATTAAATTTTCACAATCTTTAAAAAAGCATGTCGATTAGACATCAAAGTGCCTTGATTTATAGTATCCTTAGGCGTAAAATAGAGATTGTGAAAATGTAACTTATAGTAGAGTTAGGGGGGAATTCAAGTGTCGAAACAAGATTCAAGTTTTTTAATACGCCGAATTCACTCGTTGCTTGGTGTTATTCCTCTGGGTGTCTTTTTAGTACAGCACCTGGTGGTTAACCACTTTGCAACTAGAGGCGAGGAAGAGTTCAATGCGGCGGCCGGTTTTATGGCTAATTTACCATTCGTAATATTCCTGGAGATTTTTGTTATTTATCTACCGATATTATTCCATGGTATTTATGGTATTTACATAGCTTTCACAGCCAATTATAAGTACGGTTATCCGAGTACGTTCCGTAATATCAGCTTTTTACTCCAAAGGGTATCTGGTGTGCTGGCTTTTATTTTCATAGCCATCCACGTGTATCAGACTAGAGTACAGGTATTCCTTGGTCATGATCTGGACTTTGACCTCGTTGCGGATATCGTAGCAAATCCGTTATGGCTGGTATTCTATATTGTGGGTATTCTTGCAACTGTTTATCATTTTGCGAACGGTTTATGGAGTTTCATGATTACATGGGGTATCACACAGTCGGACAAAGCCCAGAAATACATGGGTTATGCATCACTTCTTGTATTTGTTATAGTGAGTGTTATCGGTATCCAGGCAATATTAGCGTTTATTTAATTAGAGGAGTGTAAAACATGGCGAACAATAAAATCATCGTTGTCGGCGGTGGGTTAGCCGGCCTTATGGCGACGATTAAAGCAGCAGAAACAGGTGCTGAAGTTGATTTGTTTTCAATCGTACCTGTTAAAAGATCTCACTCTGTATGTGCCCAGGGCGGTATAAATGGAGCAGTCAATACAAAAGGTGAGGGAGATTCAACTGCTATACATTTTGACGATACGGTTTACGGCGGAGACTTTCTGGCAAACCAGCCCCCGGTAAAAGCAATGACTGATGCGGCGCCGGAAATCATTCACCTGCTGGACCGTATGGGTGTAACATTTAACAGAACCCCGGAAGGTCTTCTTGACTTCAGACGTTTTGGCGGTACTTTATACCACAGAACAGCATACGCAGGTGCAACGACGGGGCAGCAGCTGTTGTACGCACTTGATGAGCAGGTTCGTAAACACGAAGTTGACGGCCTGGTGAATAAGTACGAAGGATGGGAGTTCCTCGGCGTGGTACTTGATGATGAAGGTAAATCACGCGGTATTACTGCGCAGAAGATAGACAGCGGCGAGATTGAAACATTTAAATCCGACGCAGTCATCATGGCGACAGGTGGCCCCGGCATCATCTTCGGTAAATCTACTAACTCTATGATCAACACTGGTTCAGCAGCATCAGTCGTTTACCAGCAAGGTGCGATTTATGCGAACGGTGAATTCATTCAGATTCACCCGACTGCAATCCCGGGTGATGATAAACTCCGTCTGATGAGTGAATCAGCCCGTGGTGAAGGCGGAAGAATCTGGACATATAAAGACGGTAAACCTTGGTATTTCCTTGAAGAGAAATATCCGGACTATGGTAACCTGGTCCCTCGTGATATCGCAACACGTGAAATTTTCGACGTGTGTGTGAACCAGAAACTCGGTATCAACGGTGAAAACATGGTCTATCTTGACCTTTCACATAAAGATCCGCATGAGCTGGATGTTAAGCTTGGCGGTATCATCGAAATATATGAGAAATTTACAGGGGACGACCCTCGTAAAGTTCCGATGAAAATCTTCCCGGCAGTTCACTATTCAATGGGTGGACTGTACGTCGACTACAATCAGATGACAAACGTCCCCGGCTTATTCGCTTCAGGTGAGTGTGATTACTCACAGCACGGCGGTAACCGTCTTGGTGCGAACTCATTACTTTCTGCCATATATGGCGGTATGGTCGCGGGTCCTAAAGCAATCGAATATGTTAAAGAACTTGACCAGTCTTATGAAGACCTCGAAGATACTATATATGAAAGAGCGAAAAAGGCTGAAGAAGATAAATTTAATAATATCCTGAATATGGACGGCGAAGAAAATGCTTATGTCATCCATAAAGAGCTCGGTGAACTGATGACTGACAACGTAACCGTTGTAAGACACAACGACCGTCTTGAAGAAACGGATAAGAAAATTGTTGAGTTGATGGAACGCTATAAGAACATTAACATCAATGATACTAAGAAGTGGAGCAATCAGGCAGCATTCTTTACAAGACAGTTGTGGAACATGCTTGTACTGGCCCGTGTAATCACTATCGGTGCACTTAACCGTAACGAATCACGCGGTGCCCACTACAAACCGGATTTCCCGGAACGTAATGACGAAGAGTGGCTGAAAACTACTAAAGCGCATTTCGAAGGAAATCTGGAAGCACCAAGATTTGAGTATGAGGATGTAGATGTGAGCTTAATTACGCCGCGTAAACGTGACTACACTTCAAAATCTACAGGAGGTGCCAAAAAATAATGGCTGATAATAAAGTAATCAAGATAAATGTAAAGCGTCAGGAAAATCCTGAATCCAGTCCTTATTGGGAAGAGTTCGAAGTCGGCTACCGTGAGAATATGAACGTCATCAGTGCGCTGATGGAAATTCAGAGAAATCCTGTGAATTCAAAAGGTGACAAAACAACGCCTGTAACATGGGATATGAGTTGTCTGGAAGAAGTCTGCGGTGCCTGTTCAATGGTCATCAACGGTACAGCAAGACAATCATGTACGGCTCTGATCGACCAGTTCGAACAGCCGATCAAGCTTGAACCGATGTCAACATTCCCAATCGTCAAAGATTTGCAGGTTGACCGTTCATTCATGTTCGACAACTTGAAACGTGTTCAGGCATGGGTGCCGATTGACGGTACACACGATCTTGGTCCAGGACCGAGAATGCCTGAGAAAAAGCGTCAGACTGCATACGAACTTTCAAAATGTATGACGTGCGGTGTGTGTCTTGAAGTTTGTCCGAACGTCAATGACAAATCAAGCTTCATGGGTGCAGCAGCAATTTCACAAGTGAGATTGTTCAACTTACACCCGACAGGCAGCATGAACAAAGACGAGCGTCTGGATGCTCTTATGGGCGTCGGCGGCGTTGCTGAATGCGGTATGGCGCAAAACTGTGTTGAGGCGTGCCCGCAGGGTATTCCACTGACAACATCCATTGCTGCTATGCAAAGAGAAACAACTTTCCACATGTTCAAGTCGTTCTTCGGAAGCGACCACCAGGTGGATTAATGGACAGATTTTAGGAAGAGCTCAGGCTCTTCCTATTTTTTTATGCCGATTTACGATATAATTAATACAAAAATGATAGTAGGGACTGGAATTTATGGCAGATAAAGATTTGATCATTTCAATAGAAAAATCTATCAGGTATATTTCAGTACATGTCAGAGCGCATGGCCGTGAAATATTAAAAGAATATGAAATCTCTCCTCCACAGTTCGTTGCCCTGCAATGGGTGGGCGACAAAGAGGGCATAACGATTGGGGAACTGTCCAACAGAATGTATCTTGCGCACTCTACGACTACCGATATTGTGGATAAATTGGAAAAATTACAACTGGTGAAAAGATATAAATCCGAGAAGGACAAACGTCTTGTTCTTGTGAAGATGGAAAAGACAGGTAACGAAATCATCAATAAAGTCATCAATAAACGGATCTCCTATATTCGAGATATTACCGCCCACCTGGACAAAAAGGAACTCGACCTGTTACCTGAAGTTCTGGAGTCGATTTTGAGAGAAAGTGAAAAGCTTACTCATGGATAGACCAATCGGTGTCATGGATTCGGGTGTAGGCGGCATGACAGTGGTCAAAGAAATCGTCAGACAGCTACCTCATGAAAAAATTATGTATTTCGGTGATATTTCAAGATGTCCATATGGTGAGAAAAGCCAGGAAGATGTAAGGGATTATACCATTCAGATTGCTGATTATCTGGTGGATAAAGGTATTAAAATGCTTGTTATCGCCTGTAATACCGCAACTGCCGCGGCGCTGGAAATATTAAAGGAACGTCTGGATATTCCTGTTCTCGGAGTGATTCAGCCGGGCGCAAGAAGTGCTATCCAAAACAGTAAAAATGGGAAGGTGCTGGTACTGGCGACTTCAGGCACTGTAAAATCGAATGCATACAGTGATGCAATCACAGGCATCAACAGCGGTTTTTCCGTGTTGAGCCTGTCCTGTCCTAAATTTGTGCCGCTGGTTGAAGAATTGAGATATAAAGACGATGTGGTATCGGGCATCATCATCCATCAGTCTTTGAAGAGACACAGGCACACCGATGCTGATACAATTATATTGGGCTGTACACATTATCCTCTGCTGTCTGCCGGTATAAGGAATTATTTTAATAATGAAAAGAAAGTAATCGATTCCGGATATGAGACAGCCCGTGAAACAAGTACAATCCTGAACTATAATAATCTGCTGAGAACATCCGCGGAAGATATAGTGCACACGATATTGATCAATGGTGACAGCAGCCGTTTTGAATATGTTTTAAGAGACTGGCTGCCGGCACTGGATTATCAGATTCAAGAAATTAAATTGTAGGTGGAATAATGACTGGAAAAATAGTAATTGCAACAGGGAACCAAGGGAAGATAAATGATTTTAAGGCAGTATTCACAGATTATGAAGTCGTCGGCATCAAGGAGATGCTGTCAGACTTTGAAGTTGATGAAACTGCAGATACTTTCAGCGGCAACGCCATTTTAAAAGCGGAGGCGGCATCGGAGGCACTGGGTCTGCCTGTCATCAGCGATGATTCCGGATTATCTGTAAACGCACTGGAAGGTGCGCCGGGTGTTTATTCTGCAAGGTATTCCGGTATAAATGCAACGGATGAGCGAAATAACGAGAAACTGCTTGAAGCGTTGGAAGGCGTTACGGAAAGAAGTGCTTATTTTACTTGTGTCATAGCGCTCAGCATTCCTGGTGAAGAGACGAGAACGTATACGGGTAAATTGGAAGGCGAGATTCTCACTGAGCCTTTCGGTACTTTCGGTTTTGGATATGATCCTCTGTTCAAAACTTATGAGGGGATATATCTCGGCATGATTAACAGCAGCGAAAAAGGGAAGATAAGTCATAGAAGCAAAGCATTGAATGAACTGATGGAAGATAAAGAAGTCTTTGAAAAATTAACTTCAAATTAAAAGGAGAATTTTAATGAGAGTTTTAATTGTCAGTGACAATCATGGAGAGGAAGAAATCGTTCAAAGTGCATTGGACCATAATCCAGGTGACTTGAATATTCATCTGGGGGACAGTGAATTCACGTTTGATTATCATGAACTCGAAAAATTCAACAAAGTCAGAGGCAATGTGGATGATGACAACAGGTTCCCTGTAGAAGCGCATGATGAAGATTCGAATATATTCCTGACTCACGGGCATCTCTATAATATTAAGAGCGACCGTGAAGTACTGAGTGAGCGGGCGCTTGAGTTTGAAGCGAAGTATGCTTTATACGGGCACTCACACATTGCACTCACGGAGAATATTAATGGAGTATTTTGTATCAACCCCGGGAGTATTTCCATCCCGAAAGGTGAATGGGAAGCGAGCTACTGTGTACTCGATACAGAAAAAGACACGGTGCAGTATTTTAACAGAGCCCACGAAATGTTTGAAGAAGTGAATCTGTTGGATCTATAAGGATAGAAGGGGAGATAACACAATGTTATTTCCCTTTTTTATTCAATCAGGCGCCTCAGGAGCATTAGTGCAGTGAGGAAAATCAGAGTGACTGTGAAGATGTTCATCGTGATCTGTTTTTTCGTGTACAGTATAATGATGGTCAAGATGAATAGGCCGCTTAAAATTGAAAACAATACAGCATTCATATCGAATGAACTGTAGCGCATCGTTAAATAAAGTAAAGCGATGATTATAAAATATGTAGATAAAAAGATTTGGATTGGCTGTTTCATCGAATCCCCCCTTTATATTATGACAGGAGTGTTATTATCAGTATATTATATTTCGACGACGACTGTATAATGTGTAACACATTTGCGAAATGGATAGTGAAGATGGACCGCCGGGAAAAAATCTATTTTGCATCAATAAAAGAACTTGAAGATATTTTACCAAAAAATATAGACTCTGTAGTGTATTATTCAGATGATCTTTATATCAGAAGTGATGCAGTGATTGAAGTGCTGAATGATTCGGCAAATACTAAAGTGTTCAGTGCTTTAAAAGTGGTGCCTGTATGTTTAAGAAGCCGTCTGTATAATTTAATCGCGGGCAACAGACACCGCCTGAACAGAGGAGAAGCCTGTGAAATCAATCCGGAAGTCAGAAAAAGAATTATTTCATCATAAGAAGGTAAGTGAAGACAATGATTAGAATCAATATAGATGAGGATACGCAGTTGCGTGAACTGACCCAGCGGGATCGTAAAATGATATTTGAGGTCGTCAACAAGAATCGTGTGTATTTGAAAAGGTGGCTGCCGTGGCTGGACTATACAACCACCTCTCACAGATATGTGGCGATGATCAAGTCATGGCAGCAAAATATCGAGCTGGGTACAGGGATGGAACTCGGTTTGTTCTACAGGGACGAGTTTATTGGAATGTGCGGCTACACCTCAATCGATCCGAATTCCAAACGGGGGCAGATCGGTTACTGGATCAGCCGGGATTTCGAAGGACACGGCCTGATGAGAAAAAGTGTAGAGGTGACCGTTTCCTACGGATTTGATACGTTGGATTTGAACCGTATAGAAATTGTCTGCGGTGTGAACAATTTAAGGAGCCGCAAATTACCGGAGTCGCTCAATTTCACGGAAGAAGGTGTCATGAAGGAATATGAATTTCTCTATGACCACTTTCATGACTGCATTTTATACCGTATGCTGAAGAGTGAATGGCTTGCTCATGATGTTTAGACGGGTTTGATCAGTGGTATTGAAAGTTACACATTATATGAGAGGTGTTATATATGAGCGACGAAAGCAGAACAGAACAGGCTAAAGGTAATTTTAAAGAAACCATCGGCAATGTAACCGGTGATAAAGATTTGGAATCAGAAGGTAAAAAAGACAAGGGCTCAGGAAAAGCAAAAGAATTTGTCGAAGATGCCAAAAATAAGGCGAATGAAACCATCGATAAGTTTACGAAAGATGATAAAGACCGTTAGAACCATATAAAGTATGAGAGTGACCACTGAAAGCCAATACGGATTTCAGTGGTCTTTGCTGTATATGGGGAGGAGCGGCCGGAGTTGGAACTGAGTTCTAATAAGCCAGTGATTTTATATGGTG
Source organism: Lacicoccus kunmingensis DSM 17847 (assembly GCF_059568765.1). Lineage (NCBI taxonomy): Bacteria > Bacillati > Bacillota > Bacilli > Caryophanales > Salinicoccaceae > Lacicoccus > Lacicoccus kunmingensis. The sequence goes on from NZ_JCANUC010000005.1 coordinate 38,134, forward strand.
CATGCGATGGTGACATGAATTCGCATAACTTCGTAAATAATAACTTTTTATTCGAACTTAGAGCCGCACTTCGAATATCTCAGGAAACCACATGGGCTTATACGAATTCGGCCGTATTAATCTCATGTAAATAAAAAACTGCTCCCAATATGTTGGAAGCAGTAATAACGAGTGAGCGTCCCGAGAGGGGTTCGAACCCCCGACCTATGGCTTAGGAGGCCATTGCTCTATCCAGCTGAGCTACCGGGACAAAAAAACCCCAGTAAACCGATGTTTACCAGGGTATGTAAATTTAGAACTATTTTCTGTAGCGTCCCGAGAGGGAGATTACTAATCAGTCATACCAGTGGTTTAGGCTGTCGGTTGACAGAATATTGACCGACGTATTCTATTTTTAACTTTCAGTCACACTCAAATTATCCATGACATCTTTAGTTCTTCTAGACTCTATATTATCACGACTTTTAAATCTATGCTCATAAAATTGTCGTGTAATTGCTGGAGAGGCATGTCCGACCCTCTCTGATACATACCTAACATCCACTCCGTGATTAATTAGGTAAGTAATATGTGTATGCCTCAAAGAATGCATGATTTTATCATCAATCCCCGCCTTGATTAATAATCTTTTAAAAGTTCTATAAACAATAGAGTGAGAATAATTAAAGAGAGATCTACTCATATCAGTATCCATTTCAAATAATTTCTTTTTAATATACTTAGCATCTTCAGAAGATATATCGACTATTCGTTTTGCACTATCTGTTTTAGTACCATCAATCATTACTGTTTCATTTTTGAAATTAAAGTTAGAAATTTTCAGTCCATTAACTTCACTAAATCTCGCTCCGGTTACGCAAAGAATGTAGAGGAGCAACGCTTTCCTCCTAGGATCAGATTTTAACAAATCCAAGAACTTCTCATACTCATAATCCTCCATGTATTTAACGTGCTCTGGCATACCTTCTATTTCACTTGTGATGATCGCATTGAATGTAGGATCCTTATCTACCAAACCATCATAGATGGCTTGTCTGTAAGAGGCTTTGACGGGTTGGTGCTTCTTATCTATCGTGCCTTTTGTATAGTGTTCTCCTAAAAAGTTTAAATATGTTTGATATTCACTTTGTATTAGATCCTTTAATCTGAGGTTCTCTCCGAAATAATCATTGATATCCTTCTGTGCCCTCAAATACCTATTGTACGTTTTATAGGTTACCTTTTTCAACTTGTAAGTATCAACCCAATCCAAGAAGTAATCTTTAAATAACATGTTCATATTTTTAATTTCTGAATTTGATGGATTGCTGAGGATATCTTTGATCATCATATCCGCTTCTTTTTTAGTTGCTAATCCTCTCTTCCTATAACGTTTGTGCTGATAGGTGAAGTCAAATCCCCATCTGCCATTAATCTTTTTTGGTTTCATTTATATCCTCCTCAATATATTTTGAGTTTGGCAACAAACATTTCAAGCCTTTTTAATGCCAGGTTAAATGGCACTTTAAAGTAGGCTGCTAAATCTGCAGCTTCATATAATTCATATCTTTTAATCAGGTGTCCAGGCATCATCAATAAGATTGCGAATTTATCAGCCTGACTTTCCTGGTATTCATTAAACATCCTAGTCATGCAATACTGCTTTGTAGAGTGGAGCATCATGTGACCCAACTCATGACAAAATGCCAACCACATTTCGTAAGAGGTATTACGTCTCAATAAAATAATGTCGTTACCTTGATATCGTACATAGCAATCGGAATCTTCATTAAATCCAATTTTTATATCAAGAACATGTGCTAAATGCTCAATTTTCAAATCACTAAAATCACAAATATATTTTTCTGCTAACTGATCTACCACTTCATCAACACTCATGTAATCCCCCTTGATTCAAATTAGAACATATGTTCTATTTAAAGTCTAAAAAAGTACCGACCACCAATAAAACCAGTGGTCAGCCGGTTAAAATTTATTAAATTCCTGGATGAGCAAACCAATAATTAGCTGCTCCATCTATCTTATCTATAACCATAATTTTATCATCAGATAATTCATCTAATATCTCTTGGGTAAATTCAGCTTCATAACCTGTTTGTAAATTTGAGTTACCATATTTATCAATAAACTCCATCTCCACTTTAATGTTTATAAAACCATAGTTATGACCAGAATCTTTTAAGGCATAGACAACATCTGCAATATCGCTCTTAGCACTCTTTTCAACTCCCCACAAATACCCTGTACCATCTATAGTGACTTTGGGTTGAAACAATTCTCCGTCTTTTTCTACAGTTATCTCTTTTATATCGTCATTAGACTCTTCAATAATTGTTTTTATATCTTCTTCAGGGGAGATATCTTTATTTTTATCTTTTTCATCTGAAGAAGTCGTTTTTGAATCGGGTTCATCTTCCTTTCCTTCATTCTCTTTGGTGACTTCAGAATTTAACTGAGCCAACTCTTCGTTTTCTTTCTCCAATTCTTCTATCGAATTCTCTAATTCATCAATCTTAGGTTGAAGTATTTCAGATTTGCTTTCCTTTTCTGATAACACTTTTATTTCTTCGTCCTTACCTTCTATGATTTCCTGCTTCTCGCTAATATCATTTTCTAGCTCCGTGATAATACTATCCGAACCAGTAACGTCAACTTGCTCATTGCTGTTTAACGTTTCAATCTCTTCATTAAGAGCAGCTACTTCTTTTTCCAGTTCGGATACTTCCCCTTCATACTCTTCGATACTTACTTCATGAGCTCTTATCTCAGTTCTTTGTTGTGTCATGACTTTACTTTCATCAGTTAGTGTAGTCCCGAAGAAAACGAATAGAAGAAATGAAGCGAGGAGTAATCCACCAGATATATATGCATTCTTTTTCCAATTTTTCTTTCTTAATATAGAAATTAAAGTTAGAACAAAGAATATAGCAAAGGCTATGAAACTGAATAATAGCATGAAGAAAATTACCATATCCATCTACATTCTCCTTTTATGTTTAATATTTACATCCTATTATATATAAGAGGATAGCATTTAACTATCTTTATTTTCTCTATGTACTAAAAATTCTATCTGCTCATTGATAGTTTGCCTGATCGCTTCTTGTTTTTCTGGCGGCAAATCATAAAAACCCTCTATATCTTTAAACATGATCGCTTCAGCTTCAGAGAAATGATCTCTGGGTTCAACTTCGTCATTTCCTAGTAAATAGTCAGTTGTAACATTGAAGAGTTTCGAAATAAGCACAAGCATTTCGTTATCGGGATTCCTGTGTCCATACTCATAACTAGAGTAAGTACTACCTGCTATACCTAATCTTTTAGCAGTCTCAGTTTTAGTCCATCCCTTTTTCTCTCTTTCCTTAATCAATCTCTTCTCATTCATAATGACTCCTGCTTTCATGAATTGTACTGTACATTAATTATATTCTAATTACTCGTAAAGAGAAATATATTTTACGAAAAGAGTAAATAAATGTTGACTTACTCAAATCGAGTGATATAATAAACTTATAAGTTACTCAAAACGAGTAATTAATCGGTTGTCGATATGAAGGTTATTAAGCGAAAGCGAGCGATGATATGAGCCGCACCTTAAAACATACAATGGTCATTGCGACGATGTAACCTTGATGTGGGCAACCGATAGAAAGGAGGGCATTATGGCTCATACTCTGGAAGAAATTAGAAAGGCTAAAGGCATCACCCAAAAGCATGTAGCGATGCAACTAGGATACAAGTCATCATCCCATTATAGTCAGATAGAAAAAGACAAAGACTATGTTCCTCGCCTGGATATGGCTTACAAATTGTCTGAGATACTCGGCGAACCACTAGACGTCTTGTTTCCTAACGAAAAAATTTTAGATTGAATTTACTCGAATCGAGTAGATAGGAGGAGTTAGATGAATCAGTTACAAGTATTTGAACAGGATGGAGAACTTTATACAGATAGCAGAGAAGTTGCAGTGATGACCGAAAAGAGGCACTCAGACTTATTACGAGATATAGAAAATTACAAGAGTGCAATTTTACAAAACGCAAATCTGCGTTCTGATGATTTCTTCATAGAAAGTCATTATCAGGCGGGCACCGGAAAAATGTATAAGAACTACCTACTCACTAAAAAGGGTTGTGACATGGTCGCCAATAAAATGACCGGAGAAAAAGGCATCCTTTTCACAGCAATGTATGTGGATCAGTTTTACAAAATGGAGAGCTACATCAAATCAAAAGAGTATAGTTTGCCAACAACTACAGAAGGCGTTCTTGAATTATTCTTCAAAATGCACAAAGAAGATAGAGAAGTTATTAAGGAGATTAAACATGATATGCGAAACATCCGAGAAATAGTATCTCTCGATAGTAAAGACTGGAGAAACGATACAAATAAAGTGATTAATCGAATCGCTCAAACTTTGGGGGGCGGCATGTATCACAAGGATGTGAGAAGCGAGGCATATCAGAACTTGGAGACGAAAGGTCGCTGCAATCTTGATCTACGTGTCAACAACCGAAAGGCTAAGGCGCTTGCTAACGGACTATCAAAGACTGCTGTTCAGAAAATTTCTAAGTTAGATGTAATTGCAGAAGAACCGAGGTTAATTGAAATCTATATTTCTGTAGTACAAAAGATGGCGATCAAGTATGGTATCAACTTCGATGAATTAGAGCAATAAAACTCAAAGAGGAAAGAGTATTGCTCTTGTGAGGTTGAGTAAGCGCTGACCAGGCATTCAATCAATAAATTAAACAAATAACTATGTATTCAATTTACCAATCATCCAAGTAAACATACAACCATTAAAAATATACGGGGAGGAAACTTAATGAAACAGTCCATTTCAAATTTCAGAAAAAGAACGGATGTTACTCAAGAAGCAATCGCTATTGATTTAGGAACTAATAAGTCGAATATTTCCAACATTGAAGCAGGCAGAAGAACTGGATCAATGAGCCTATATGAAAAAGCTTTTAAGAACAATGATGACCCTTACTTTCTAAATGACTTAGTTTTCGAATCGACCTCTGGTTATGGAGTGCCAACGCCGAGTGACGAAGTGTACTGTGATCACCGCTTATCCATCAGGTACAGGTTACGCAAAGAAATAGCAGAAATGCAGGAAGCTCTGAAGAATCATCGATTAGATAAGCATCCAGAACATCTGACAGAAGAGGAGCAAGAGCAGGTTAAATTAATCGTCTCTGAAATGTTAGATGCGGCATTCGAACTAAATGCAATGTTGATGAAGCTCTCAGAGGATTACTCGTTCATTAACTTAAGAAAAGTATCTAAAAACAGAAACTTGAGATACCGAATAGAAAAACGTATTGGAAGGTGATTGCTATGGCACAAACAATTGTCATCGAATCGAAGGACCAGCTTATTGAAATGTTCAAGGAAGTGGCAACTGAGATTAGCAAGGATGAAAGGCTTTACGCAGATACCAAACAATTCTCTGAAGAGGTAGGGCTGACACTAGGATTTTTTAAAGAACATATATTACACCATCCAGATTTCTCGAAATGTGTAATTCAAATGGAGAGAAAGTTCTACATTAAACGATTTGAAGGTCGTGAGGTGTTACAAAAAATAATGGACGAATACAGAAAGTAGGGGTTAAGGGTGAATGCAATGGATCATATTGTTTTGAAACTTAGTGGGTTTGAACCTGGTTCAGACTCTGAAAAAGAGTACAAGAAACAAACTAAAGAACTTGTCCTCTTGGCCTGTCCGGAGAATAATAACAAGGGCTACTGGAGGCTTCTGATTCACAGGAAAGATGGTATAGCAGGCAGCTACACCTTCCAGAGAGTGGAACACCTCATAGACTTCACAGATAGGTATTTAAGAAAGAATCTAAATGAAAGCAGGTGGATGTAATGAAAGAAGCTATAGCTTTGACGGTCTTCGGATTAATGGTGATTGGACTAGGGCTCATATTCATTGGCTTGAAGGTGGTAGGTTTATCAGCACTTTTTATTTCGATTATTTTTTGCATCATAACAGGATTGCCATATTTCGCAAAAAGAGAAGTTGAAGGGAGGTGAGGAGGAATATCCAGAATCACTCAAATAAAAACGCCCTGCGACAACAGGACGTAAAGATAAATAAACATATCTAAATTATAACATTGGAGGACTAAAAATGGAATTCAAGTTAAAGAAGTTAACGCTCGAAAATTTCAAAGGTTTTAAATCATACGATATTGAACCCGATGGAAAGACAGTCAGAATTCTAGGAGCAAACAAAAGTGGAAAGACAACGTTGGCAGATGCTTACAACTGGATTTTATTCAATAAAGATAGTTTGAACAAAGCTGATTTCGGTATCAAGACACTCAAAAATGATGAGACGATAAGCGGTTTAGATCATTCGGTGGAAGCGATATTCGAAATTGACGGCAAAGAAGCTTCTCTGAAGAAAACCTATAAAGAGAAGTGGACGAAAAAGCGTGGGCATCACAGTACAACACTTACCGGTCACGAAACAGTTTATGAGATCAATGGCGCTCCTAAGAAAAAGGCTGAATTCAATGACTACATCAAAGAATTTATTACAGATATGGAAGTCTTCAGATTGGTATCTGACCCACTCTATTTCAGCACTTTAGACATGGATAAACGCAGAGACATAGTAATGGAAGTGACAGGTGGCATTGACGATCTACAAGTTGTTGAGAGTGATGACAACTTGAATGAACTAAAACCGTTATTAGAAAAATACACGATGGAAGAACTTAAAGATATTAACAAAAGAGATAAAAAGGCAGTCAACGACAAACTCAAAAGTAATCCAATTAGGATTGATGAAATTTATCGAAACTTAGAGGAGGTCGAGACCGCTCCGGAGAGTGTTAAAAAAGAAATTGATGAAATAGAAAAGAAGATTGATATCGAAAGAGAATCAATCAATGACTTGCAGAACGGCGTTACAGTCATTGATTTAAAAAACAAAATGAGAGAGCGAGAACATGAAGTGAAGTTCAATGTTGAGAACTCACTTAGAGCTGCAGAAAACGACTTAAAAGTTTATTTGAATAATTTCGATGAAGGGTCCAATGAAAAACTGAGAAAGCTTTCTTATAAGAATGAAGCGGATAAATCAGATCTAGAGATACACAACTCCAGGTTACTTAAACACAAGGAGCAGTTAAAAGATACTGAAAATCAAACGAACAACTACAGAGAAAACTATAAAAAAGATGCTGAAGAACTTAATAGAACACTTGGAGAACGTAAGGAATTCGAAGTGAAAGATACATGTAATTGTTGTGGTCAGAAGCTTCCAGAAGAAGAAATTGAAGCGCACAGAGAAAGACAGCAAGAGCGTTACAACGAGGAGAGGGCAAAGAGCATCAAGTCACTGAAAGAGAGTTTGGAATCTCTGAGCAATAAAGGCAAAGAATCCAGTGCTGCTGAAGACAATATTAAGGATTTGATTAAAAAGGCCGAAAATGAAATCGAAAGAATCAGAACGGTTGTCGAGAAAAATGAATCTCAAATTAAAGAATTGCAAGGTGACTACATCAATCCAAAAGATACTGAGCAATATAAAGAGTTAAATGAACAGGTCATGGAACTCAAAAAACAATCCGAGATTATAAGTCATCCAAAAAATTTATACGAAAACCTGATTGAAAATGATGAAGAATACAAAAAGTTGAATGGCGAACTCTTAAAATTGTCCAAAGACAATGAGGAAACTACCTCGAAGCATGAGGAAGCCATATCTACTCTCAAAGAAGAGTTGTCTGAAGCAAACACAAGACTTTCACAGATCAACAGCTACAAGAAGGATTTAGAAAGAATCGAAGAACTGAAGGTAGAGCAGGAGGAACTCGCTGAAGAGTATGAAAGGTTAGAAGGTATGGAAGACAAGTTGAATGTATTCACCACATCAAAGGTGAAACTTGTCGAATCCAACATATCTAGCAAATTCAAAAATGTAAGATTCAAACTCTTTAAAGAGTTGCTTAATGGTGGGTTGGAAGAAAGGTGTGACATTACTCTGGACGGCGTACCTTATGACGAAGGGTTGAACACTGAAGGGAAGATGAATGCAGGGTTAGACATCATCAATACTCTTTCTAAGCATTATAACTTCATTGCTCCAATCGTTATTGATAACGCCGAGTCAGTCACTGACTACATCGATACAGAAGGACAACAAATCAGATTAACGGTCAGTGCTAAAAATAAAAAATTGAAAATGGAGAGTGTAGATAATGAGTAATAAAGAATCTAACAACGAATTACAAGAGCGATCCGTCAAGTACACAGTTAATGGCGAGGAGGTCAAGCTCTCCCCAAATATCATAAGAAACTTTTTGGTTAGCGGAAATGGCGAGGTCAGTGATCAAGAGGTCACGATGTTCTTGCAGCTCTGCAGATATCAAAAGTTGAACCCATTCCTCAATGAAGCTTATCTAGTCAAGTTTGGCAGTCAACCGGCAAGCCTAATCGTAAGTAAGGAAGCCTTCATGAAGAGAGCTGAATCACACAGTAAGTATCAAGGATTGGAAGCAGGAATCATTGTGGCTAGAAAAAATGAAATGGTGGATATAGAGGGTGCTATAAAGCTTCCAGAAGACGTTCTAATCGGAGGATGGGCGCACATTCACAGAGAGGATAGAAAGCATCCGGTTAAAATCAGAATCTCATTTGAAGAGTTTTCCAAAGGACAAGCGACATGGAAAAATCAGCCGATGAACATGATCAGAAAAGTAGCAGTTGTGAACGCATTAAGAGAGGCATTTCCGGAGTCCCTCGGAGCAATGTATACAGAGGATGAAACTCCGCCTAACAACGATATAAATCAAGTGACAAACGTACAACGAGAGATTGAACAAAACGCTAATAAGCAGCATCTAGACTTCAAGCCGCAAGAGGAAGTGCCACAGCAAGTCATACAGCAGGAAGAACCTGAAATGGCAGATGTAACACCGGTAGAACCAAACCCTTATGAGCAAGAACAACACGAAGAGCAAATGTCGATAGACAGTAATCCGGACTTCTAAATGAAAATACAGACGATTTCTACCGGAAGCAAGGAGGGTAACGCCTTCCTGATAGATGATGGCCACACCAAGTTATTACTTGAGTGTGGGGTCACTATCAAAAAGATTAAAAAGGCGCTTAATTACAATCTCAGTAGTGTTAAGGGATGTCTCATTACTCATAGGCATGGGGATCATTCAAAAGGCCTTGAAGGTGTGCTGAAAAGCGAAATTGATACGTACATTGGGAAACTTGAGAAAGAAGCATTGGGTATCAAGCATCATAGATTTCACGGCATAGAGCCCCTGGAGCAGTTCTCAATCGGTACATGGACCATATTACCATTCTCTGTAGAACACGATACAGAGCAGCCTCTGGGCTATCTGATGCAATCGACAACAGGCGTTAAGCTATTGTTCGCTACAGATACTTACTACATCAGGTACTTTTTCAGTGGCATCACTCATATGTTGATCGAGTGCAATTACTCGTCTGAGAAGCTGCAGGCAAACATGGAGTCGGGCATTGTGCCATATTTTCTCGGCAAGCGGATTATGAAATCCCACTTATCTGTAGAAAATCTCGTAGCGTTTCTGAGGTCTTGTGATTTATCAAAACTGCAGGAGATCAGATTAATACATCTGAGTGATACCAATTCAAATGCTGATTTATTTAAAGATGAAATTCAGAAAGTTACTGGCATACCAGTTTATATAGAAGATTAAAAAGAGGAGGGTTTAAATGATAAATCGAGTCGTTCTTGTTGGTCGACTGACAAGAGATCCGGATTTACGGGTCACTCAAAACAATATTTCTATCAGTAACTTTAATTTGGCGATAAACAGGCCTTTCACCGACCAAAACGGCGAAAGAGGTGCCGACTTTATAAACTGTATTGCATTCAGAAAGATTGCTGAGAACGTTAATAAATATGTGAAGAAAGGAAGTCTCGTCGGTGTCGATGGCAGGATTCAAACAAGGAATTATGAAAATAAGGAAGGTCAGAGAATATATGTGACTGAGGTCGTCGCTGACTCGGTGCAGTTTCTGGAACCAAAGGGCACAAATAACAATCAATCAAACAGCAACTCAGCAGAGAGGCATTCCTATTCGAACAATCAGAGGTACGGCCCAGCACCAGGTGGAGAATCAAGAGGTAACAACAGTAAGCCTCAGCAATCAAAGTTGGAAGAGAATCCATTCCAAGATGCAAATGGACCAGTGGATATCGACGATGACGATTTACCGTTTTAATCAATAAATTAAACAAATAACTGGAGGACAATATGAAACTTCAAAAACTAGACCTATCAAAGATAGCGAATGGCGCAGTTCAAGAGCATTTCGAACGTGAACTAGAAAAAGTCATGGAGAATATTTTAGATATAAATACTGACCCTAAGAAAAATAGAACTATCACATTGAAGCTAAAATTGTCCGCTGATGAAAACAGAGAAATCATAGCTGTAGAAGCGGCAGCATCATCCAATGTGGTGAGTGTAGAAGGCACACCATTCAACATGGCTACCGGAGTAAATGGAGACGGCGAACGCATTGTAAATGAGTTGAAATCCGGAGCAATCGGACAAGCTTATATTGATGATGACGGCGACGTGAAGAATGACGATGGCAGCAAGCCAGAAGGTCCGCAAGAAGAAAATAAAAACGTTAGATCGTTATATAACTAGGAGGAATTATAAATGTTGAAAGAAGCGATGAATTGGTTGAAGTATGAATTTCAAGAGACTGAATTTTATGAAGAGCACGGCGAAAGATATTCGAACACGAGCCTCTATAAATTAAAAGAGCCAGTCAGAAGAGAATTGGAGACCCACTCACTAACTGGTCTGGTCGATTTTCTGAAAGATGACTTCGATAAAGACGATAAATTAATTGTTCAAATCATGAATGAGCGAAAAGTATTTGTGGAAACTCAACTGAACAAGAACAAAGAACGTGAAGCCGTCATCGTCGCCCTTGCTGATGTACCTGATAAAACGTTGAATAATTACATGGATCTCGAAAAATTTAATATACAACTCCAGTCATTATTTGTCGAAACAGATACGCAAAGAAAGATTTTGAGCATTATTGGAAATCTGAAGACAGAAAACGTAAAAAACGTAGGTGATAACGGAACGACGCAGCTTGTCGAAACAAAAAAAGGAGTGACGATGGCCCAAGAAGAAGTCGTGCCGAATCCGGTTGAATTGAAGCCTTTCAGGACATTTACAGAAATCCCTCAGCCGGAATCGATGTTCGTGTTCAGACTCAGAGAATTTCATGACGGTGCACAAGCCGCACTGTATGAAGCGGATGGCGGCGCATGGAGGAATCAGGCAAGGTTAAACATCAAATCATATCTTGAAGAGGAATTAAAATCCGACATCAAAGAAGGGCGCATCCTCCTAATTGGTTAATAGAAAATACTGAAGGTGATGACATGCAACGGATCACTAAATATATCCCAAACAACAACGGCTCATATACAGCTGTTGTCGAGGGATTGGAGTTAGGGAACGACGAAACCCTGATGTTAGAGAATGGAATTTCTGTTCCAGTAGATGTAAATGTCCATAATCCATACCGTATCAGCTCCAAACAGCGGAAGAAGATATTTGCCCTTGTAAATGATATAGAGGCTCACACAGGACAGCCTAGAGACTATATGCGCTACATGTTCCAAGACTATGTGCAGCTAATTCACGGATATGAAGAACCTGTATCACTATCGAACTGCAGTAAACAGACTGCAGGACAAATCATCGATGTAATCATCGAGTGGGTCTTCTTGCATCATATCCCTTTGAATTATCGAACAAGTGACTTAATGAGAGAAGATAACCGGTTCTTATATCTTGCAACAGTCAACAGGCAGTGCGTGATATGCGGTAAACCAAATGCACACTTAGCTCATTACTACGCTGTAGGACGTGGCAGGAACAGAAATACAATAGATCACTTTGGCAACTACACCTTAGGACTTTGCTCGAACCATCATGGAGAGCAGCATCAAATTGGAATAGATTCATTTAATGAAAAATACCATCTGATCAACAGTTGGATAAAAGTAGATGACCGGCTGAACAGGTTGTTAAAAGGTCAAAAGGAGAGAGCGGAATGACAGTCGATGAAATCATGTTAGAAACAAAAACTGGAGAAGAGTACAGGAATCATATCAGAAAGATTGGAGAACGGAACAGATTAGAGCGTGAGACTAAAAAGAGGCTTGAATATGAAAGAAGTAATTCATGGGCAGTTTATCAACTCCAACATTTATTCAGAAGTTGGTAGGAAGGAGAAGGCAATATGAGCAAGCATAGATATGTGCATGTGGCATTTTGGCAAGATGCTTTTGTTCTGGATTTAACCCCTGAAGAGAAGTATTTCTACCTCTATTTAATGACAAATTCAAAGACCAGTCAGGTGGGAATATATGAACTTCCAAAGAGGGTTGTCGAACTAGAAACTGGATATCACAGAGAAACTGTAGACAAACTTTTACAGAGATTTATCGACTACGGGAAGGTTAAATATTGTGACGAAACCAAAGAAATAATGATTATAAATTGGGTGAAACACAACTGGAATCCGAGCACAAACGTACTAAAACATGTCGCAGGTATTCTCGAAGAAGTGAAAAATACAGATTTTGTAAAAGAATATCTTGAACAGGCTTCAAACAGCGGTGTATCAACGAAAATGATACAGTTCATAAGCCCCTTAGAAGCCCCTACCAAGCCCCTACCCGACCCTATGCAAGAAAGAAAAAGAACAAGTAAAGAAAAAGAACAATATAAAGAACAAGAACAACAACAAGAAAAAGAGAAAGAAACAGAAGAAAAAATTGGTGTCGGTGTCATCTTCGAAAAATATTCAGAGTTGGGATTTGGATCAGTGAATGGATTTACTGCAGAACAAATAAATCTACACTTAGAAATATTTGAACCCGAAGTAATTATCAAAAGTTTGGAAGTTGCAAGTAATAACAATGTTCAAAAACTCTCTTACGTAAATGCAATTTTGAACAATTGGAAAAACAGAGAATTGACTACCATCGAAAAAGTCGAAGCGGAAGAGAAAAAGAAAATGCAAGAGCAGTATCAATCCGGTCCAAAATCTTACTCTCAAAAGATGAGAGAACGTCCAGGAGAGAAAGTGCCTGATTGGATGAATGAGAAACCAAAAAATAAACCAAAGACCGAGAAACAATTACAAGCTGCGGATGATCCAGAGTTCGCAGCAATGATAAGCGAGTTTAGAAGTAAATAAAATTATTGAGGGGCAGTGCAAATGACAATGTTACTAACATTTCTTTTAATTCTAGGATTTTTTGCAGTTGTGATGATGGTGACTTTCACAATCAGCGAAATTCAAAATATAAAAATGAAAAACCGGGCAAAAGACGAACTCATTGAACGCAAGGGAGGAGGTGTCGCTCGTGAAGATAACAAGTAATTTAATTAATGGCGAAGTGCATTGTTTGCTATCTCGCTTTGAGTTCCAACTAGGAAAAGTTTATCCGAAAGACCTCTACAAACTGAAATTTGTAAAGAAAGTAGCGAAGCGGCTCCACTCTGTAGCTCCAGATCTAAAGACTAATATCAGCGACCAAGGAGATGGATATTACTTAGCTTTTGAAAACATGAGAAAGACGAGGGGAACAAAATGACTAAACGTGGAAGGCCAAAAACGGATGCTATTTATAAAGTTTTTGACGTTATGGCCAAACATGACTTTAACGTAAAGTCTGCCTCTCAAGACTTAAAAATAACTAAGTCGGCGATTTACAGCATTAAAAATCGTAATAAAGAAAAATGGGCGGAATTACTAAAACAGCATAACGAAAAGCAGGGTGAGGAATTGGTAGATATTAAAGAAAACCATTTGATCAGAGCTTCGGATAAAAGAATTGATCGAAGCAAAAGGGGAGTCAAATCTGAAATGGCCGAAAAATATGTTAATAAAACATTCAAAATCTCTGATGAGAAACAAAAATCTAAAAAAATTCAAAATCTTAGGTCGGCTAAAGAGCAAAGTGAACACGAGAAATCTAAGAAACAGCCGGTAAATGCGATGAGGTCCCCAACAGGTGAATCAATCAAAGAAGAAAATAAAAGATTGATTTCACAGAATGAGGAACTCGGCCAAGCGTTGGATCGTGCAAACAAGGAAAAATCAGCAGTAGCGGAAGAACATAATAGCCTGATAGATGCTTATGAAAAAATTAAATCCGAAATCGAGAATTACAGGACTGCTCATAAAAATTTAACCGAAGATTACGAGAAGCTTAGTAAGGCGACGGCACATTCGATAAGTGAAGAACAAAAATTCAGCAAAAAGCTAGAAGAAAAGATTGAGGACATAAAAAAGATGAAGCGGTCTGTTGATACAAGTGTTATCGTACTCAGCGATTACTTAGTCAAACTAGGAAAGGTCTATGTAGATGGCGAACACACTCTTGTATGTGCTGAAGACATGAATGATTATAATCCATTGTCATTGAAGGATGCTAAGTCTGTTGCAGAGTTCACTGGTGGCCAAATATACCAGACTGCAATTGTCCCTCACGGCGGCGAGGTTGATTGATTAAAATACTAGAACTTTTTGGTGGCATCGGATCGCCCAGAAAAGCCTTGATAAATCTAGGTATAGAACATAAAGCGATTGACTATGTGGTGATTGACGAAAAAGCAGTCAGAACTTATAACGCACTTTACGACAATCGCTATAAAGCGCAATCAGTCATTGGATATAACCTCATGCCGGATATTATGATTCATGGATCACCCTGCCAAGATTTCAGCAGGGCCGGCAAGAGGCTCGGTGGGAATGACGAGGACAAGACCAGGTCCTCTCTGATGTGGGAAACATTAAAAATCATAGAGAACTTAGGGGTGTGGAAACCGAAATTTGTCGTTTGGGAGAATGTCAAAGGCGTTTTGGATAAAGATATGATCCACTCTTTCGGGAAATACATCACTCAAATGGAGCAACTCGGATATACCAATAATTTCAAAGTTCTAGATGCTAGGGATTTCGGAATCCCTCAAAAACGATTAAGAGTTTTTGTAGTATCGATACTCGGAAATAAAACATTTAATTTTGATAATCTGGAAGAAAAGCCAACAAGACCGATATGCGAGTTCTTAGAAACAGATGTCGATGACAGTTACACAGTAAAGTCACACTCGATGTTAAAGAATATTCGTGGTAGTAAAGAATTCATACCACCCTCAGAAACGAAATTTAAAGGACGCATTGAGGTCATTGAAGATTATGCATGGACGATTACTACAAAGCAAAACCGCAATCCTAACAGTGGAGTAATAAAGCTAGGAGAGAATAAATACCGAATGATTACCGAACGTGAGGCTTGGAGGTTGATGGGATTCAGTGATGAAGATTTCGATGAAGTCGAAAAGACTCAACAATCGACCACACTATATCATCAGGCCGGAAACTCGATTGTAGCTGACGTACTGGAAGCGATATTCAAAGAGTTGCTATTCCCTAATAACAAGCAGAGTTTTAAAGGTCAAATGTCATTGGATTTTATAGGAGTTGAATAGATGGAACAGCTATCAATTTTTGATAAACCTAAGAAAACCACAAAAACTTTTCAGTTGCATAGCAAAAAACGCTTTGAATACCTAGTTATCCCTGTCCAGGACGGCTTCAAGTTGATAAAGATACATCCAGGTCATGAAATGGAATTAAGGCTCTCTAAAGAGCAATACAGCGATTTTAAAGAAAAGAGAAAATTAAAAGAGGTGTTCAAGTGACCAAACATTGGACTCAAGAAGAAAAAGAACTTTTGGAAGAAAGTTGGGGGCTTGTGAGTAAAACCACCATAGCTAGAAATCTAGGTAGAAGTTTCAGCGCAATTGAACAGAAAGCTTACAGGATAGGATTAGGCTCTTTCCTAGAAAGTATGGACGGAATAACAATCTCTCAGCTTTCCGATGCAATACAAATACATTATGGGATTTTGAAGAATTGGGAAGAAAAGTATGGTCTACCTGTAAAGATTAAAAAGCTGACGAATAATAAACGAGTGAAATTCATCCGATATAAGGACTTTTGGAGATGGGCCGAAACCAACAGACAAATGATTGATTTCACTAGATTTGATAAATACACAATCGCTGAAGAGCCAGAGTGGGTGGATGAAGCCAGGAAATTAGCATTCAAAGCTAAAGAATATAAACCGATGCCGCATAATACGCCATGGTCCAACGAAGAGATAGCGATTCTTAAGAGCATGATGAAGCAAGATAAAACATACCCTG
The DNA here is from genome assembly GCF_059568765.1 of Lacicoccus kunmingensis DSM 17847. Lineage (NCBI taxonomy): Bacteria > Bacillati > Bacillota > Bacilli > Caryophanales > Salinicoccaceae > Lacicoccus > Lacicoccus kunmingensis. The sequence goes on from NZ_JCANUC010000005.1 coordinate 54,426, forward strand.
AAATTTGCAAAAGGATAGGACGATCTCATGGAGCGATTAAGCGTAAACTAAATGACCTCGGTATTAAGCACAGGCCAGTGTATTTAAACAATAAGGTGAAATACACTCCTGAAGAAGAGAGAGGTATGACCAGAATGCTTGAGGGTGGTTATAGCATCGAACACATCGCAGATATACTCGACAAGAGTCAGGCGGGTGTTAGAGGGAAATTCGAGCGTATGGGTTATCGATTTAAAAACGGAGTTCCTTACAAAGAAAAAGAGATGGCTTAAACAAGGAGGTTTACAGATGGATGAAGTGACCTATAAAAGGCTACAAGAGAAAGTAGAATATCTGAAGGGCGAGAATCAGAGCTTGAAGAACCAACTCAAGAGACGAGACAAAAAAATAAAAAACATCAAAATGAATGGTCCGGACGCAGGCTTGATTAAGGCAAATGTGAAGCTCATGGATGAATTGAATGACCTGAAAGAAAAAATTCAGAATGAAAGTTTATAAGAATATATCGGCGTCTGCAATCCTTACATATGGATTGTACAAGTTGATAGTCGGATAAATCCAAAAAACACTCGAGGAGGACGTTGTATGAAGGCGACTGGAATTGTAAGGAAAGTTGATGAACTCGGAAGAATTGTTGTACCAATCGAACTAAGAAGAATGATGAATATCGATGTCAGCGATCCGCTGGAAGTTTTTACAGAAAAGGACTTAATCATCCTAAGGAAGTATGAGCCGGCATTGACATGTGCGATAACCGGGGATATTTCAAAAGAAAATGTATCATTTGCAGATGGAAAAATCGTGCTCAGTCAAGAGGGCGCTGAGGAATTATTAGAAAGTCTCAAAGAGGAGTTTGGTTTATGAGGATATTCATCTGCGGAGGAGCTACAGCACTATTTTTCGGTTTAGTTTTTGTAACGCTCATCCCTGAAAGATATATGCACTTGGGAGATATGGTGATGTATTCAGCATTTATCAGTGGTGCAGTGTCACAAATGATTAAACAAATTAATGAAGATGCAGGAGGTTCTGGAAATGACAGAAAATAAAAAAGTTATGGAAAAGTGGAACGGTGACTTTGCTACCCTTTACAGAATCGATGACATATTAGTGTTTTACCCAAAGAAAAGAGACCCGGACTACTTATACGAGCAAGAAGTGAGTATGGATGAAGTGGTCAAATCATACCCTTACAAAGCGATTTCATTTGAATTGGATAAGGTACCTGAAGATGTCTGGATGGACTTGACATTCAAATGGTCAGGGGAGGATAAAGCAAATGAAGTTCAAACCAAAGGAAGACAAAACTGTCAAAATTACGGATAGTTCGCAGGTCGGAGGAAAACAACATTTAATAATCAAAGGAGAAATGACATGAAAAAAACTTTACTAGGATTTATAGCAGGGGCTTTATTACTAATTGGAGCAGGGTCTATTGCCTATGCGAATGGATGGATCTCATTCGAGGGAGATACTCAAATATCAGAGTCTACAGGACATCTAGAGGAAATTATGGACATCTTAAGAGCTGAAAACGAGGGTAGGATATCAGCGGAAGAGCGAGGGCGGTTAATCGCTGAAGAGCTAGAACTCTATAAAGAAAACAATCCACCCGGACTTGTTAATAAGATCGATGAATTAAAAGATGAAATCGAGCAATTGAAAACAGATAACGCTACATTATCGACCGATTTAAATGCAAAACAAAACGAAATAGAAGAAAAGAACACACAAATCGACAATTTGAGAACAGAAAGAGATAACTTACAAACTCAATTAGATAACGCTCCGGACCAAGAATATGTAGATAACTTAGAAAGCGAACTACAAACGGCAAATGAAAATTACAATGGCGCTGTTGATAGAATTTCAGAGCTAGAAGGACAATTACAGAACGCTCCTGATCAAGAATATGTAATTCACTTGGAAGCAGAACTGTTAAGAGCGAATGAAGTTGTAGAATCTCATAACAATACAACTCAATCTGCAGTAGAAGAAGCAAGAGAAATAGGAGGTGAGTAGATGAAACCTAAAAATATGGGAGAACTAATAGGAATGATACTCGTTTCATTAGTTTTGCTTTTAGTTATTTCCTGGTCAGTAATCCTCACATACGGATTGTATAAATTGATAGTCGGATAAATCCGAATAACAGAGTTGATTATTGAAATGGAGGAGGATTCAGAATGACTAACAAGTATCCTAGGGAATTTATTTATAACGACCACGGAAGAAATGGCTCCGGTGAGATGTGGATATTAAACAAGCGACTGTCTTCTGATGAGCGTATAATTTATGAGTCTTACGGAGAAGGCATGATCAAATTGCCAGACATGAGCGAATGGAATGTTACAGAAGAAGAAATGGAAGCAAGAGCTGCTGAGATCAAAAAACTTGCGAGTGGATTTGAAGGCGAAATTTATCTGGATGATTACATTGCTCAGTACAGCAACTACTTATTTTGATTAGGAGAGTGGATGGAATGGACTTAGACAAATTTTCAGAAGCCCTGGAGGAGTAGATATGATAATTACAATCCTAATGTCAATAACCGGGATAATGACCGGTCTGTATTTTGCAAAACGCCATGAAGTGCAGATTTGGAAAGATTACGCCAAGAAGAGAGATGAAGAAATGTTGGAGCTGCACAAAAAGCATTCACAAATAAAGTTAGAACTGTACGAAAAACAATTAATTGAAAGAGGTAAATAAATGAACACTATCAGCATAAAGAAGTTACACCCAGATGCAATTATACCTACAAGATCTCATGAGACAGATGCAGGCCTTGATATATATGCAAATGAAGATGTGATATTGGTTCCGCAGGCAAAGCACCTTCTGAAGACAGGTATAGCAGTAGACATCCCTCCTGGTTATGTGGGATTCCTTACTTCACGATCAGGAGTCTCCAGTAAGACAAATATCGTTGTGGAGACGGGCAAAATAGATGCAGGATATAACGGAGAGATGATGGTCAATATAAAGAATGATGAACAGGCAAACGAGAGAGAAGTGGAAATCAATAACCGAGAATTAGACAGAGGATTTGAGATGCTCAAGTATGATGTCAAGGGTCAGAAGGTTAAGAATGGCAATCCCTTCGGCATTGCATCGGGCCGAGTGTATCAAATAAGTAAAGGCGATAAGATCGCTCAGCTGGTCATCACTCCTATAGTGACACCTGCAGTAAAAATGGTAGATGAATTCGAAGGGGAATCAGCCAGAGGAAATAAGGGGTTTGGAAGCACGGACGAGGTGTATCCCTGATTATGAGTACAGTGCCTGGTTCAACAGAGGGAAATACGACTAAAAACATATTAGAAGCAGTGAAAGAAATACTAGGGAGGCGTAGTGGTGAATTTGAAAAGCAACAAAGGATTGATTCTCGAATCCGAAGAGATACACCAAAGGATGAATGAAACTATCCAATCGGCATTTAATAAGACTTATGGCAGCAAACCGAATATTAAACCTAAAAATATGCATGAAGCCATAAAGAAGAAACAAAACAATCAGCCGTTCTATCAAGGCGATAAAAAGAAACTGTGGGAGTGATCCAGTGATTGAATTTATTGTGGAAGGAAAGCCTGTACCCCAACCCCGTCCCAGAGTCTTCAGGACAGAGACTGGAAAGTCAAAAGCGGTCAATTCTAGCAGGAGCGTTACTTATAAGCGGCTGGTGAAGCTCACTGCCAAAAGCGAAATGAATAAACGCCGGATGATAATCATTCCTGATCCAATCCCGGTTGCTGTACACCTCAATTTCGTTTATTCAATACCTACCTCTTACGCAAAGAAGAAGAGGCAGTCGGCACAAGACGGCACGTTGAGATATGTGAAACGTCCAGACCTCGACAACTTAGCAAAAGCGATTCTCGATGCATTAAATGGAACAATTTACCAAGATGACTCTCAAGTTGTCGAACTCAGTATCAACAAAGAGTATGGAAACACTGACCATGTATCCATAAAAGTTAAAGATTTGAGCGGAATGAGCGCTCTCAATCGATAAATTAAATGAATAACACATATACACTGAAACCAACACTCAGGAGGGGTTTGCGGATATGAAAGAGATAAATCGGCAAGACATTCAGTTTTTAGAGGAAAAATATAAAAATCATGCTATAATTGTAAACAAGGGCAAAGTAAAGATTGTGGACTTGCTAAAAGAAGGCAATACAGTCATTACAAGCTACGACGGAAGTGTTAAAAGAGTGGAATTCACTCGATCTTCCGACTTCTAAAAACGAATGGGCCTACCAGACAACTGGGGGACACATTATAGCAGCTAAAAACTGTTATTTTGTGTCTCTCTTTTTTATTTCAATTAAAAGGGGTGTTGGGTAATGGGATTTAAAAATAACATTGAAATTATTGAAGCGGATTCCGTAAAGAGGTTGCAAGAAAAGATTAACGAACACCAGGCACTGCTACCAGTAACAAGAGACATTATAGATATCTGTTTCCAAGTGAGTGATAAGAAGTTCTATGCAGCGCTCACAATTGGAGAATTAGAGAAGAAGAGCAAAAAAGAAGATGATGAGCCGAAAGGCAAATCAGCAATCAATCTAATGGGTGGGTGACGTATGAGTAGAACAGAAGAAGCGAGTCATGATGAACACAAAGATTTAATTGAGTACGTAATGAATAATGATTTAAACAACCATGCACTAATAGTAAGCAACGGTAAAGTAAGGGCGACAGAGTTACCTTCGCACGGACAGGTGAGCATAGTCACTGAAGATAGTAAAGTAACCAAAGTACAAGCGAAAACAAGTGAGTTATTCTAATTAAATAAGCGCCTACTAGACAGCTAGGGGACACTTTCGAGGACGGTTATAGACCGCTTCATTGGTGTCCCTTTTTTATTTGAGGGAGGGTTGAATGTGACAAGTTCAAGTTGGGGACATTGGTCGGATCTAATCGAGGATTATAAGGATGAGTTGAGAGACCTGAATGTCAGAAAGAAAGAGTATCAAGCGCCTCTTAAGAAGTTAGAACAAAAGAAGATAGATAGAGAGCCTCTTACTGATGATGAATTGGTGAGGATTGTCGAATTCAAGCGAGAGGTAAGCCTGCTGTCTCAAATGATCACATCCACAACCTATGCTTTGAAATGGTTAAGAAGCGGTAAGTGTCCAGACAATGTAACGAGTATTGAAAACTACTCATATGATCAACGGACGATTGAAGTGGACCCTAAGTTACTAGAAGTGATATATAGCACCGACGATACTCTATACCAAGAACAGGAAGAAGTGAACCAGGAGACGTTATTTAAACTCGAATCCGCTTTATCAACCCTAACAGCAAAAGAAAAGGAGGCCTTCATGCTCTTTGAAGGTCAACAGCTATCGATTGGTAATATAGCAGAGTTCATGAAGGTAAAGCCTTCGACTGTTAATACTATGCTAAGGCGTGCCAGGCACAAAATAAAAGTGAATAAGGACTCAGATATATTCTTACTTGAAGGCGTGCTGTAAGCGCTGAGCCAACTATATATAGACAGAGTGGAGGTGGCACATGTGAAATGAGCAGACAACGTAATCCTAAACGTGATGAATCCAGGAGACTATATTTAGAATCTCGTGGAAAGCTGATGCCAAAAGAGATTGCTGAGAAGCTCAGTGTGTCTCCGAGTCTCATCAGTAAGTGGAAATCCCAAGACAAATGGGAAAAGATTCTCAATGGAGAATTAGCAGACTTACCTTACGACCATTCAAATGGTAAAGGTAAGGTCTCTAGTAATGGTAAAGGTAAGGGCAAGAAGCAGAACTACCAAGCGCCTAAAGGTAATCAATTTGCTAAAGGCAACAGGGGTAATACCAAGCCTAAAACAGGTAATAAAAATGCAGTGAAGCACGGGCTTTACGAGACCATATCATTTGATTTCTTAGACAAGGATGAGAAAGATATGGTCGTTGACATGCTATCGAATGAATATGATCCGCTTATAAATATAGGTGAAACCATTGTCGAGCTGCGGATAAGACAGCGCCGGATGATGAGAAGGATACAGACCTTAGAGGATGACTTATCTGACGAAGAAAAAGAAACGCTGTCTGTCCATCGTATGGTTAAAGACGGAACGGATATAGAAATCATAGATGGTTATGCTATTAAAACGCCTAAGTACAATTTGAAAGAAGTGGAGAGGCACGAAACCTCTTACCGAAAGATAAATGACATCTTACTTATTGAGGAAGCTCTTACTAAGGTGACAGATACCTTGTTGAGGGCAATTAAGACTCGGAATGACATTGAGGAGTCGCTTGACTATAAAAGACCAGGACAATACCTCAAGAATCGTAAGTTGGAAAAAGAACTTGAGCTATTGGATGTTGGACCTGAAGAAGATGTGCCGCTTCAAATCGAAATCATCAGAGCCTCCTCTGAGAAGGGCAGTGATTAAATGGCTGTCATACAGAAAGAGGTTAACCCTCGATTCGAAGACTATGTATTTGATTGGAACCACAAAGAATATCTTCTCGTTGGTGGATACGGCTCCAGTAAGAGTTACCATACCGCATTTAAAATATTGCTGAAGCTTCTATCTGAAAAACGTACTGGAATGGTTGTCCGTGATGTATACGGCACTCATAAAGACAGCACGATTTCATTATTTGAGGAACTGATAGAGGGCTTAGGACTCGCTGATCATCGAACAGTAGGCAGGATTGCTCATGGAAAAATACGTGTGGCTAGATCTCCTTATGAATTGAAGTTTAGCAACGGATCCAAATTACTATTTAAAGGTTTGGACAATCCGGCCAAGCTTAAATCCATCAACAACATCAGCCTGATATGGATTGAAGAGTGCAGTGAGATTAACTATGAGGCGTTCAAAGAACTGCTAGGGCGCTTAAGGCATCCAACTCATAAACTGCACATCATCCTGACGACAAACCCGGTCAGCATGGATAACTGGACATTCAAGCACTTCTTCTATGACGAGCTCGAAGAGCGGCATGTATTAGATGATGAAGAACTTTACAAAAACATGACTATGGTTGCTAACGATACTTACTATCATTACTCAACTGCAGACGACAACTTCTTTTTACCTCAGTCATACATTGACCAATTAGACGAGATAAAAGAGTACGACCCAGACTTGTACAGGATTGCACGTGAAGGACGATTCGGTGTAAATGGCATTAGAGTATTACCTCAAATCGAAGTCGCTCCAAGGGCGTTGATTATGGACGAAATAGCAAGGTCTGAAAACATCATCAAAAGAAATGGATTCGACTTTGGCTTTGTGGAATCGTATAACGCTCTCAGTAAAATGACAATCGATACAGACCGGCAATGGCTCTTCATCACTGACGAATACTATTCAAGAGGATTAACTGATCCTGAAATACTAGAAGACTTGAAAGAGTACTTAGAGTTCGGAGAGTATGTCGGCAGTCGAGTTGTTGGTGGTGAGAGAGTCACTGCCGACCTGGAGCATAAATCAATAGCTTACTACCGTAGGCAAGGATTGGATATGGTCGGTGCTGCCAAAGGACCAAACTCCAGGGTGGCCAACACAAAGAAAGTGAAGCGATTCAAGAAAATCCTCATTGCTGAAGAGTGCAAGCACCACGTTAGAGAGTTAAAGACTCTTACATTTGCAAGAGATAAGGATGGCAAGACCATAGAAGATGACTTTAATATTGATTCACATACATTTTCTTCCATATGGTATGGAATAGAGAACTATCACATTACAGATATTAAACATTCTGATAACAAAACAAGACCGGAAATTAGAAGAAGAGACAGGAGGAGAAGGTAATAATGGCGAAAGCTACCGTTTATAACGTTGACATGGAAAGTGCAAAGCATCCAATCATGAAAACTCAAGATGAAATGTTGAAAAATACAAAAGTGGAAAAGGGAAATCAAATAGAAGATGAAAGTTCTACAACCATAAATCAAGATATTTTAGACCCTCCTTATGAAAACAAACTATTGATATTATTGTGCGAACAATCGTCTATACTGCAGCAATGTATTGATGCATATAAAACAAACATCGCAGGTTTCGGACTAGAAGCGCAAGCCAGAGTAGATACCACCGTGCTGAAAGAAGAAGAGAAAGATGTTGTAGAAAAAGAAGTCAGGGAACTGTCGGGATACCTCAATTACATTAACTTGGAAACACCTATCGAAGAAGTGATTGAAGCGGTTGAAGATGACTTGGAGAAGACGGGCAATGGTTATTTCGAGATACTACGATCGGATGATGGTGAGATATCGACATTTGAACACCTGCCATCTGAAAACATGAGGATATGTAAAAAGGATGAAGAATCTCAAACGATTACAAGAGAAGTAGAAATCAATGGAAAACTGAAGAATAAATCGAGTCAAAAAACATTCAGGAGATATGTGCAAGTGGTAGGTATGAAGAAGGTCTACTTTAAAGAGTATGGACACCCTCAACAATTACACATGAAGACTGGTGAATACAGCGATTCTGTTGACTACGACGACAGAGCTTCTGAAGTGCTGCACATTAAGATTGGTAATGACACTTATGGCAAGCCTCGATGGATAGGTAATGTAATCTCTGCTTTGGGTGCTAGAAAGGCAGAAGAACTCAACTTTTACTACTTCCAAAATGGTAGACATCTACCGGCAGCAATCACTGTTTCAAACGGTATGCTTGACCAAAAATCAAAAGATGACTTGGAAGGCTACATGAAGAATGCTCAGGGCGTCGAGAATGCTCACAAATTCTTATTACTGGAAGCCATGGGAGATACTACAGAAAGCAACACTGGCGAAGAGAAGGTTACGCCTGCGAAGGTAGATATTAAGGACCTCGCTCAAGTCATCCAACAGGATGCACTCTTCTTGGAGTACGATAAAGAGACTCGTAAGAAAATTAGGTCATCATTCCGACTACCTCCAATCTATACTGGGGAAGCTGAAGAATACAATAGAGCGACATCAGACACTGCTAGGGAGATTACTGAAGAGCAAGTCTTCCAACCGGAAAGAAAGAAGATAGCCAGGCGGTTAAACTCAGTGCTGCTTCCTGAATTGGGGATCTACCAAGCAAAACTTGTATTTAAGAACGCCGACTTTAGAGACCCTAAAGAGCTAGCTAAATTAATCCAGCCATTCATCGATGGCGGTGCTGCATCCCCTAATGATTTAAGACCGCTTCTAGGAGAGATTCTAGGTGTTGAGTTGGACGAGTGGGATGAATTTTATGACCGTCCTGTTGTGTTAGGTAGAAGAGGCAACACTGAAATAATTGATGAAATAAGAAGTGGTGAAATACAAAAGAGTGATGACGAGGTCGCCCACCTATTGAAAGATGTAAGAGATGTGCTTTTGGAGATGAAGAATGAACAAGACTGAAACACTTATTGAGAATATTAATAAGTATGTTCATGATATCCAAAAGGGCGACTTGGATATCATCCAAGAATTCGAAGGCAGCGAACACATTCCGAATGCCATTGAAAGATATGAAACGGCGATGGCGAAAGTGTTTAGAGAAGAGTTGAATAGACTGATAGAATTACTCAACTCTTCCATTGCGAAGACTGAAGAAGACATCATATTCAATTCAATGACCTTCGAACAAATGGCAGCTTATTATGGGAATAACCTATTTATCAGTGAAGAGTTCAAAGATGCAACAAAAGATATCAATTCTGAATACTTCAGAGAGATAGTGGAAAATATCACCACTTCGATGATGGAAAGCATTGATCCAGACATTCCATTTGAAGAGCCATCCAGACGGACCACAGAAATTATAGAAGAGTGGTCTGAAGAGTTGTCGAACATCATGCAGTTGAATACCAATGAGCATGTAGAAGATGCCCTTGTGGACGCATTGGAAGAAGGTAAATCCATCCAAAATATAGAACTTGAATTAAAAGATATGCCCGATTTCAATAGACAGCGGGCAAGGACCACTGCAATCACTGAAGTGTTAAGCGCTTCGAATGTGGCACTACAAGAGTCATATGAGCAATCTCCCTCGGTCAGAGGTAAGAAATGGCGGCATAGTGGCGCTAAGAATAGGAAACAGCCGAGACCGAATCACATGATGCTTGATGGAAAGATCATCGATGTGGATAAAGAGTTTGTCATACCCGGCTCAGGCGAGACGTGTATGCAACCGGGAGACACCAAATTATCAGCTAAAGAACGTATTAACTGTGGGTGCATTGTGAGTCCTGTCGTAGACAGTCATATCCTGGGCCTATCCTACGAAGAAAAGATGCAAATCCGGGAAGAGGCAAGACAAGAGCTAGGGTTAACATAATAAATTTAGAGCTGTGCAGTCACATGCTCTTTTTTATGTCTTTTTGTACTCGCTAAGCCACCTACTTGTGAGGGAGGAGGACAAACATGGCGAGACAATTGAAAAATGCGGAAATCACTCACGTGTCATATGTGAATAGCGCCGCAAATAAAAAGAAGTTTTTACTTACTAAAAGTCTTGAGGGCAAACCTGACTTCGAAAAAGATGTTGATGTCATTATCGATAAATCCGATGAAAAGCAACTTGTATACGGCGTAGTTTATGAACCTGATACAGAAGATGCTCATGGGGATTATATGGAAGCGGACGATATTGAAGTCGCTGCACATAACTTCATGAAGGAAGCTCGGAATATTGATACCAATCACGACTTTGAAGCAGGTGTGGGAGAGGTTGTCGAAAGCTACATTGCGCCGGCTGACTTCGAAATCGGCGAGGAGACAATAACCAAAGGCACTTGGGTCATGGTAACTAAGGCTTCTGATGAAGTTTGGGAGTCGATTAAAAAGGGTGACATCACTGGTTACTCTATGGCAGGGACTGCTCAATCGATAGAAAAACAAAGTAACTCCAATACAAAGCCTGAAAAGGACGATAGTGAAGAAAAAACTTTCATCGAAAAGATTAAAGATGCCGTCGGCGAAGCATTGTCAAAAGGCGTGGTCCGAGACTATTACGAACGTAATAAAAAGAGCCGTAATGTTTTCGCTGCTTTCAGCTCTCTTGAAGAAAGCATGTATGACAATTACCAGACGGATATGGAGCAACTGAAAGAAGATGCAAATGAATTCGTAGAACTCATTAATGAGATTTCTTATGAAGAATTGCAGAAATCAAAAGAAGAATATGAAGGAATAAGCAAGGAGGAAGACGACATGAAAGCAGAAGATATTAAAAAGCTTGTTAAAGAAGCTATCTCTGAAGAGGTTGGTGATTTAAAAAATGATATCACTCAGCTTAAAAAAGAAGAGGGACAAACTGAAGAAAATACTGAAACAGAACTTACTGCCGAAGATATTAAATCCACTATAGCTAAGACTATCGAGGAGAGCTTGAAACCAATCCAAGAGGATGTTGATTCTCTTAAGAAAAATACTAAGAGGTCTAACCGATTGGATGATGACGAAGAAACAATCAAGAAAGAAGAAAATGTGGGCGTTTTCGACTCACTATTCATGGGAGGTAACCAATAATGAAGAACAGCGAAATCCTAGATAAACTGCAGAAGAATTTCTTTGGGGTTAACAGTCTTAAAACTGGCGGACAGATGAACCCGACACAATCAGCTAGATTCATTCAAATGATGAAAGACGAGCCGACAATTTTAAATGATGCTCGTACTGTTCGTATGAATAGTGACAACCAGACATTTGACAAAATTGGATTCGGTCAGCGTGTACTTCGTTCTGCTGAGGAATTTACAGAATTACCTGAAGACCAAAGAGTAAAACCGTCAACTGGAAAAGTCAGCCTTTCAGCAAAAGAAGTCATTGCTGAAGTCAACATTTCAGATGACACTATCGAGAATAACATTGAAGATAACAATATCACTGATACGATCGTTAAACTGCTAGCTCAACAAGCGGCACTTGATGTCGAAGAGTTAATTATCAATGGTGACGTTGATTCGGCAGATAGCTACCTTGCTTTAATCGACGGTCTTTTGAAGCAGACTCAGTCTCACATTGTGGACTTAGAGGGTGCAGCATTGACTAAAGAAGCATTCAAGAACGCCATTAAAGTCGTCCCTTCCCGTTACCGCAAACGAATTACTGACAATAATTTCTACATTTCTCATAACAACGTTATGGAGTGGAAAGATAGCATTGTCGGCCGTCAAACAGCTTTAGGTGACAATACACTTGTTACTGGCGGGCATCCAAACGCTTACGGCGCACCAGTTAAAGGTTGTGCAAACTTGAATCCGTTTGATTTTGGTGCTGAAGGTGCTGAAGTTTCGAATGGTATCTTTGTTCATCCTAAGAACATTATGGTTGGTGTTTCTCGTGATATCCGCATTGAGATGGAGAGAAGTATCACTAGGCGTGGTTATATCTTCGTCCTGACTATGAAACTGGATGCTAAATATGAAGAAGAAGAAGCGGTTTCAAAAATTATTAATATCAAGGAGGATTAATCAATGACTCTATTACAATTAACGACACCTAAAAAGCGCTCTGATGGTCCGGGCTGCAAGGTGTATCAGACTAAAAAGAAGAAGTTCGTTGCAGGTACACCTCAAAAGGTGACGCCTCAAGAAAAAACATACCTGATGAAAACCGGTTTGTTTGAAGAGGTCAAGGAAGAGCCTGCACCAAAGACTGATAACAACGATGACGATAACAAAGGTAAAGATAAGTAGCTTGAGAAAGTCGGGGGAGGTAATTTTATGGAAGAGGAAAAGGTAGTTATCACAAATGGTCTACTTGACGATATGGTCAACAGCAAAACTATTAAAGATAACTCTACATTCCAATCTATTAAGAGCATGGATGAATCGTTAATCAAAAGAGCGATAAAGAAATCAACAAAAAAACTTGAGTCTAGTGACTATCTAAACCGAAAATTAGTAGGTTTTGAAGTGACACTAGACCAGTTAGAGAGCTTAGGTATCGCTATCGAAGAGTTGACGATCTCCGCACTGCTTACAAGTTCAGATGAGAAGATAGCAAAGGGTTACAAATCAGAGAGATTGAGTGACTACTCTTACACATTAGGCGAAGGAAATATAAGGGGATATGTAGATATCGATTATCTCATTGAAGACCTCAAATTCCGGCCTGATGGTGATAACGGTGTGAGGATCAGTACGATATGAGCATTGAGTCACTCCTGACAGACCGTTGTGATATCTATCATCTGGATAATGAGAATACGTCCACCCCGACTTTTGGAGTACCGGTTGAAGACTTTCAAAAGGAGTTTAGTTATCCAAAAGACCCTGATGAAACCGTTGTTAAATCGTACTTCTCTGAAGAAAATCAAAATATTGTACAGTCTGAGCCGAACAATCAGATTACCGAAACGCTCAAAGCGTTTTTTTTATTGGAAACAGACATCAGAAAGAACGACAAAGTCGTATTCGATGGTGATAGTTACATTGCTCAAAAACCAAAACAAATCAAAAATAGTCATATAGAAGTCAAGGTGAAAAGGAGTGACAGCCTATGAGTCTAAGAGTGGAAATAATCGGTTTGGATCGGTTGATGACAAACTTCACTAAAGCAGGTAAGGGAGACTTTAAGCGAGAGCTTACCACTTACCTGGATGCTTTAGGGTTTGAGTTCCTGGATATTGTTCAGGAAGAGATCATCCGGACCGGGACCGTAGATACACGTCGGCTGTTATCCTCCTTCAGCAAAGGCGGCAGTGACAATGAGTGGGTTACTAGAAGTGGCGGATTATCACTAAGTGTTGGGACCAACGTAGAATACGCAGGATTCGTTAATGACGGTCACTTCACTGTTGATATAAATAGTGGAAGAGACAGGCGTTGGGTGCCTGGTGTTTGGGTTGGTGACAGCTTTCAATATCAGCCTGGTAATCGAGAAAGTGGCATGTTGCTTAAACAGCAATGGGTTTCTGGTACGAATTATTGGGACAATGCTGAAGCGATATTCAAGAGGGTTTTTGACAAATCCCTGGAACGTAAAATACAACAATGGATAGATAAATACTTTTAGGAGGTGGTCTCTGGTGGATGCTCATTTAGGTAGCTTGATTAACAGGTTATACAAGGTGTCGCCTGGAAGCATATATATAGATAAATTACCTGAAGGATTTAAGAGGCCCTCCATGTATTTTCCTAGACCAGATGTTAACGAATCATCGGGTGGTTTGCAGTTTGAATTTGCAGACCATACATCCAAAGTTACCCTATTCGGGGATGATATTGACGAGGTTTATGGTAAGGCTGTAGATATACGAAAAAACATATTGAAAACTAGAAAGATGATCGAGTTTGTTGATGCTGACGGAAATGCTCTGGGGGAATACTTCAGAGTTTCAAACATACAAATACGGTCGAATGAAATAGATGCGACAGCCACTTTGACTTTTAATTATACGGTCGAAGAAATGTACGGAAGAACAGACTACGTACCGATTGAGTACGTAAATATTGTAAATGAGGTGGTAGAAAATGTCTGAAAATAAAAAACAAAAATCGGCAGCGACTGCTAAAAAGGCAGAAACAAAGTTTAGCCGGGAAGACATTCTCAAGAAGTCCGAAGTATTTAACGCTTCGGGATATATTATCGAGGGCGCTTTACATGGTAAAGGTGACGAGTTTTCTAAAAATGAAGTAAACAGTCACGTGAAAGAATTTTTAAAACGGGAGGTCAAATAATATGAACGGTGGAACATTTACTCCAGGAGTTGAAAAAGTAAGACCGGGTATTTATTTTAATTTTGCTGAAGTAGCGAGAGAGCGAATCGAATCGGGGGAGAGAGGTCGAGTTCTTTTGCCATTATCCCTGCCATGGGGCCCTGTTGGTGAGTTTGTATCATTATCAAACCCGCAAGATGCTCTAAGGAAGTTTCAAACAGCACTCAGTGAGCCGTCATTCTTGCCTGCTAGGGAAGCTTTGAAAGGTGCGAGTGAAGTTATCGTTTACCGCATTAATGAAGGCGATAAAGCAAGTGCGACGGTCTCTGATGGCAGTGGTGGTTCAGGGATGACTGTAACAGCTCAACATACAGGCTCTCTAGGCAACGATATTACATTGTCGATTACTGAGGAGTTGAGCGACTCGTCTAAAAAGTCTGTCAAAACTTACTTTGGTGGGAGCATGGTTGATGAGCAAATCGTCAGCGGTTCAAGTGATCTAGTAGAGAATGAATATGTTGAGTTCAGTGGCACAGCAGAGCTTAATGATCAGGCTTCAATTAAGCTATCTCAGGGTTCTGATGGTACTGCTTCCAACGAAAACTTTGCAGAGTTCCTTGAAAAGGCTGAAAATCAAGCGTTTGATGTTGTCGCTCTTCCGTTGGAGGATGAAGCGCTCAAGGTAACGTTTGTGTCATTCATCAAGACACTACGTGAGGATAAGGGCAAAAAGGTTCAAGGTGTACTTTCTGGATATGGACATGCTGACTACGAGGGTATTATTAACGTCTCAAACGGCGTTGTGATGGATGACGGAACAGAAATCAAAAAGGAAGTCGCTACAGCGTTTGTTGCAGGTATGTCTGCAGGGTCAACGTACACTCGTTCATTGACATTCATGGCTTATCCAGGTGCTACTAATGTAATTGGTGGACCTGTTGGGAATGACGAAATTGTAGATGCCTTAAATGCAGGAGATTTCTTCTTCACTTTAGACCCTCGTGACAGTCAAGTATATATCGAACAAGACATCAACTCATTGCAGAGCCTGAACAGCGTATCTCGCAAGAATAAGATCGTTCGATTGAAAGATGCGATTCAAAATGATTTAACGAATAACTTGAAGCGTACGATTGCAGCTCGTAAGGATGCAGGCGTAGACATTCCGGCAAATGAGGACGGCGAACAAATAGTCACTTCGATGATCATCGGTTACATGAATATCGTTGTTGAGAATGGCGGCGTACTGGATTTCAATACTGAAGAAGATATCACTGTAGCAGTAACTGATCAAGGTGACGGCTTCGATATCAACTTAGCAATCACTCCTATAGATGCTGCAGAGAAATTCTACTTTAATGTGGAGGTTAGATAACAATGGCACAAAATAAATTTAGAGCACAAAACACGATTTCTGGTAAAGAGGGTCGTGTTTTTTTAGATGGCGTAGAAATTTTCCAAGTCAAAGCGATTGAAGCAACGTTAGAAAAAGAAAAAGCTGAAATAAAAGTAATGGGCCGCAGAATCACAGGTCGTAAGACTGTTGGGGCAGGCGGAACTGGCACTCTGACTGTGTACAAAGCTACAAGCCACTATGCTGATATGGCTGAAAAGTACGTCAAGTCAGGAGAAGATCCTTATTTCGTACTTGAAACGGCAACTGATGACAAGTCATCAGGAAGAGGCACTGAAAGAGTAGCGCTCAGAGAGGTCAACTTTGACTCTATGATGGTTCTTAACTTAGATGCGGACGCTGAAGTATTAGAAGAAGAAATGCCATTCACGTTTGAAGACATGGACGTTCTTAAAAAGCTTAGAGGTACTATTTAAAAAGGGGGATTACCCCCTTTTTATTTATCATTTTTAATTTAATTGGAGGAAACAAAAATGAGTAAAGAAAATGAAAAAAAACTAACTGAACAAGAAAATGAAGCGGTTGAAGAAGTGAGCAAAGTAAATGATTTGTCCTTCTTTATGCCGGATAAAAACAAAGAATCAGCACCACAAGAATTCGTTTTATCAAAGCGTTTTAAAGATAACGAAGGAAGAGTTATTCCATTCAAAATGAAAGCAATCACAGTTGAAGAATTAGAAAAAATTGAAAAAGACTGTACTGATTATAAAAAAGTAAGAGGTCAAGGACGAGTTAAAGAGCTTGATCAGAAGCGTTTCTATGAAAAAGTGGCTTTAAACTCGACTGTTTATCCTAACTTTACTGATAAGAAGCTTCTAAAAGCTTATGAAGAGCATGATGCAGTAAATGTCGCTAAAGCTATTTTAAATGTGCCTGGTGAATACACTGCGTGGATTGACAAAGCGCTGAGCGTTAATGAGCTAGATGAGGACTACTCTGAAATTGAAGATGAAGTAAAAAACTAATCGAGGAAGGCGACCCTGATACCGTGTTCATGTACTATGCAATGATCAAACTTCAGTGGTCTCCTTCTTCGTTATATGACTTCTTCCAAAATAATTATGAGGACAGAAGATTCAAAATCTTGATTAAATCACTCATGAAAATCCATATGGAAAATGAGCAAGAAGAAGCGGAAGGAATGAAAAGGAAATCTTAATAGAAAGGAGGAAAATAAATGGCCAGTTTAAGAATAATTGTCAGCATTTCAGATAGGGCTTCAAATAAATTCACTGGTTTAGCAAAAAGGCTCGGAAATCTAGATAAGCGTATGAACAATTTAAACAGACAACACAAGAAGGCGTTGACTGATAAGTACAATCCAACTCCTATGAGAAGACGTTTAAAAGGCGTAAATACGCTACATAGATCACTGAGATATACAAATGTGATGAAACAGAAGGCTTTTACTGACAATTATAAACCATCTAGCATGTTGAAGCGCATAAACCATGTAAGGCAATACAGAAATGGCCTCAGCCAGGCTCAAAAGATAGCCAGAACCGGAATCAGACTTCCGATAAGCGCTAACATGAATGCGTTGAATGGACTAGAGAAAAGAATGAGTAGGTTAAGGGTTGGTAGAGTAAGGCTCAGAGCCTCTGATGAAATCAGCCCTGTAATGCAGCGTATTAGTGGCATGTTGGCAAGAGTCAGACGTGTCCCGGCTATTGCTATTCGTGCAAGGGATGGAGCTACAAATGTTATTAATAGGGTGCTATCTAGTGTCGGAAGAATCAGATCATCTTATACAACTCGGTTAAACGCTATCGATCGGTTTACTGGTCCATTACAAAGGGCAGGCGGAATGATGCGAAACTTTGCCGGTCGGACGTTTACATCCACTATCAGAGTGTTGGATATGGCTACTCGTCCACTTCAAGGTATCGCACGAGCTGCATTTTCTACTCTTGGTATGCTAGGCGTCGCTGGCGGTGCTTATGGTGGTGTTATGATACCACTTAGAATGGTGGCCGACAGACAAGATATCACAACTCAATTTGAAGTTATGCTCGGTAGTGCTGAAGACGCTGCCGGCAGAGTAGATGAGTTGACAGATTTCGCAAGCAGTACACCATTCTTACGTGACGATATTTTCGAGGCGTCCAGAGTGCTTCAAACGTTTACAGGAGATGCTCTATCTACGGGTGATGGACTGAGGCTCATTGGTGACGTTGCTGCAGGTACTAAACGTCCGATCAACGAAGTGGCGATGTGGTTTGGTCGTATGTATGACGGACTTGCTTCGGGGCGTCCTGTCGGTGATGCGACGATGGCACTGCAAGAAATGGGTGCTATGAGTGGTGAAACACGTAATAAAATCGAAGAATTAGCAGAATCCGGCGGCGACATTGCTGAGATATGGCCAGAAGTCACTAAAGAGTTTTCCACATATGACGATATGATGGGAAGAATGTCTGAAAACCTCAATAACTTGCTTCTAGGTGTACGCTCTTTCGGTCAAAATACACTAATGATGCCTTGGGGAGAAGGTTTAGAGTCTGGACTCGGACCTGCCTTAATGGCATTCAGAGAATGGCGTGGAGAAAATTCAGATGTCATGCAAGGTATTAGTGATGATTTAGAGCGATGGGGAAGTGACTTCGGAGACGCGTTAGCTGCTCCCTTTTATGGCATTGGTTCATTATTCGATGAAGCCTTCCAGAATGAAGACTTAGATGGTTTAGGCGAGCAATTACAGTATGTTATGAGCAACGCAATAGATAACGCCAATAAATGGTTGAGAACTACCGGAATTGATAAAATTTCAGGATTTATGGGCAATATAGGTGAGTCGTACGGTGGCGGACTGAATAAAATCATTAATGGCTTGATGGGTACCGGAGACGGTGAAGACGATATATTCACTACTTTGGGTGAATTGGGTCGTGAGTCTGCTGTTGCTTTCGGACAGGGATTCATAGAAGAGCTTGATCCGGGCGACTTAATCAAAAAAGCATTCTCGAAAGTCGGAGAGATTAACGTCGGCGGATTTAAAGATCTATTCGGCAGAATTATTGGTGATGAAGAGTTACAATCTCAAGGCAATATTTGGGGAACGTTGCTTGTAGATGCGATGCTACTTGCTATGGCAACTAAATTCATCCCAGGATTCAAGGGTATTCTAGCCGGATTAGGAACTCTGGGAGGCGGACTGTTGACCGGATTGTTCGGCAAGAGCAAGGGCAAGGGTGGAAAAGGCTTCTTTAAGGGTGGTTTAATAGGCGCTCTCTTTGGCGGTGTTAAAAAGATAGACTTCAAAAAACTATTCGGTGGATTGAAAAATATCAAGCTGCCAAAAGGATTAGGGAAGCTGCTTAAAGACTTTAAAGGTATACCACTTGTAGGAGCTCTCGCAGGCGCTTTCGGTTTGATTACTGGTGATGCTGAAAACATGGGAGAGACGATTGGTACAATTCTAGGTGGCCTCGGTGGAGGTGCTTTAGGATCTTTATTAGGTCCGGTCGGAACTGCTATCGGTGGCGTCCTCGGAGCGATCGGGGGAGAAAAACTCGGAGAGCTTTGGGATACGGGGGTCATTCAACAGAAGTGGTCTGATTTCTCATCATGGTTCAGCAGTAATGTATGGGAACCGATTAAAAGTGGCGCATCCTCCACGTGGGAATGGATTTCTACTAAATCTTCAGATGCGAGTCAATGGGTCAGTGATACATGGTCTGGTCTAACTGAATGGTTTAATTCAACGATTTGGACTCCTTTATCAACATGGGCATCTGAAACTTGGCAGTCAATCTCAAATTCGGCTAGTGAAGCTTGGATATGGATTCAAGAGACGTGGCAAGAAGTCTCAACTTGGTTCCTAGACACAATTTGGAATCCATTGAAAAACTTTGCAATTGACACCCTAAATATTATTGTCGGTCTTTTTATTATGGGGTGGCAAGGCATACAAGAAGTCTGGGGTACCGTATCCGAATGGTTCATCGAAAATATATGGACTCCATTGAAAACTTGGGCGACGGAAACCTGGACTTGGATTACCGAAAAAGCAAATGAGGCTTGGATTTGGATTCAAGAAACCTGGGGCCTTGTGACAGAATGGTTCATGGAGAATGTTTGGAATCCACTCATTGAATGGGCCACTACGGCATGGGGTTGGATTGCAGAGAAAGCCACTACAACTTGGACCTGGATACAGGAGACGTGGTCTTTAGTTAGCGAGTGGTTCATGGAAACTGTATGGAACCCATTAGTAGAATCTGCAACATTGGCGTGGAACTGGATTTCTGAAAAAGCGAGCGCAGCTTGGACATGGATTAAAGAAACTTGGGCGCTTGTCAGTGGTTGGTTTATAGATACTGTATGGACGCCTCTCTCGAACTGGGCTTCTGAAACGTGGAATAAAATTTCAAGTTGGGCAAACGACGCTTGGACCTGGATAAAAGACACTTGGGCGCTTGTCAGTGGTTGGTTCATAGAAAACATTTGGGAGCCTTTAAAATCGTGGGCTTCTGAAACATGGGCCACAGTGACTGGATTTTTCTCGGATGCTTGGACTGCGATTCAAGATATTTGGGCGGCCGTTTCAGGTTGGTTCTCAGAAAATGTTTGGGAGCCGATTAAAAGTATTTTTTCAGACGTAGCGACGTTTTTTGGAGGAAAATTCGAAGAAGCGAGAGGTTTAGTTCAAGGTGCATTCGAAGGAGTTTCTGTATGGTTTGACACCAACGTTTTTGGACCTATAAGTAATGGGCTAGACGCCGTCAGAAACGCTGCTGAAAGTGTTTTTAGCACCGTTTCAAACGCAATAGATAAAGCAAAAGAGTTGGGGTCTAGTGCTACAGGACTGGGAGGCAGTGGTGATAGCGCTCCTGGATCTAGCGGCGGCGGTGCAAGGTATGCGTCTGGTGGATATATTACTAGCAGACAAAACGCTCTGATCGGTGAGAACGGTAACGAATTTGTTATTCCTGTACAAAACAACAAAGGTCAAGGTCGCATGTACTTGAGCCGTGCCGCTCAAATGCTCGGCATGAGAGTAATCCCTCAAGGCGGACCGACTTATTCTGGTGGCGGCGGAACGAGCAACCAAAGCTCATGGCTTAATGAAGCGAGCAGAGGTTCGTATGGAAACGTCCAAATCAATAATTCAGAAGGATCATCAAGCTATAGAGGAGCGACTGAAGGATTAGGTAACAAGGCGTTGCCTGGATTCGAATCAATGGATCAAGCTAGCGAAGACACTGAAGCGGTATGGAAGAAAATCATAGACTTTACGAGCCGATCTTCCGAGACCGTAAGAGGCATTTTTTCTAATCTGGATCAGCGAACGGCTGAAATCACCAGAGGGATGGTCGGAAACGTAAATTCCTCGTTTTATGAGATGCTGTCGAACGCTACTGCCACTTCATTAAATACTCAATCAAATGTCACGGCTTCATTCGCAAACATCAAAGGAAATACTGTCGCATCGGCAAAAGAAATGAGTTCTGGAATTACCGGTTTCTTTGGCAATATCCATGATGATGGAATGTCATTATTCAGTAATTTAGTTGAAGGGTCGAGAGAATTACCAGGCAGGATCGGATCAGCTATTTCAGGCATGGCAAGTAAAGCTGTCGAAGGTGCAAGTTTGATGGGTAACTCAATAATGAGCAAGTTAGACGAAGTTCTAAATGTCGGAATCATTAGTGGTCTAAACAGTGTGCTAGATGCCTTAGACGTCACTAAATTAGATAAGATTGATATACCGACATTTTCAACAGGTACAAGTAACGGCAGAATATCCAGAGGTACGCCAGGAATTCTTAACGACAGAGGCCCCGGAAACGGTATGGGTGGAGCGACACAAGAATTAATAGAGCGTAGAGGTAAGTTATTAATGCCTCGTGGAAAAAATGCACTTGTTGATCTTGAAAGAGGAGATAAAATTTATAACGGTGCACAGACCCAAAGTATCTTTGAGTCTAATCCGTTGCCTCATTTCAGCGAAGGGACCGTCCCGGGAGAGAATGCCGGTTCAGGCACAGGAGATAAGAGCTTGTCTGGCACGTTGTCTGATGTAGTCTCTAATATATGGGATTATGTCATTAGGCCGAAAAAGGCATTCAATGCTATTGTGGACTCCGTTTCTCCAGACTTTAGTGGATTCGGCGGATTCCCAGGAAAAATGCTAAGTGGTGCATGGAATAAAATAAAAGATGGAGGACTCAAATTCCTCACAGACATATTTAAAGAAAATGAGGGCGGCAACGTGGACGGCTCCAGCATCCTCGGCAAGAAGATATTGCAGACGTTCGGACGCTACACAGGCGGCATCAACTTCAACCGTGGACAACATTACGGGGTTGATACTAATCACAAGTTTGATCCGGTTCTCTCCCCGGCTTCCGGAAAAGTTACGAGAGTTTGGAATGACCACGGTGGAGGTAATTCATTAGAGTTAACTAACGCTCGTCATATCTGGTGGTTTATGCACTTGTCTAAAATCATGAAAAGTGTGGGTGACATGGTTAAGACTGGAGATCACATTGCCACGTCTGGCAACTCCGGTAACTACGTAGTAGGTTCGGGGCACTTGCATACTCAAGTACACAACCGCTCTACGGGGGCGGGTAACCAAAACGCCATCGATCCAATGCCGATTCTAAAAGGACATGCAACAGGTGGTTACGTAGCAAATCGCACTTTGTCTTATATTGGTGAGAACGGCAGTGAGTTCGTTATTCCGGTTGAGAGGAACAGAGCTCAAGGAAGAATGTATTTAAGCCGAGCCGCCAATATGTTAGGCATGAGAGTTACACCAGCTTCAGAAAACATGAATAGAGCCGATCAGAGAGTCGGAAAAGTCATCGACTTTAATAAGTATCACTACGAAAGAAATTCTAATGAAAGTGGTGGTTTTGATAGGATTAAAATTCCAAATCCAAAGCCACAACCAAACGGCAGCGGTGGAAATAAAGAGGTTAACATTAATTTTACTGGAGATATCCATGTTCGAAATGAAGAGGATATTGAAAAGATTGCAGAACGTGTTAAGCGCTCTATTATCAGTGAAATAGATGATGAATACCCTGATGGGGAAGTGATGTAATGGCTAAATCAGCTTATCAATTTTGGTTGAACAATGGGAAGTCGAAAATTAGACTTCCCATCAATCCAGAAACGTTAGACATTGACTTAGGTATATATAACGAAACGGTCCGAGTATCTGATTTCGGAGAAGTGACATTCATAAACAAGCCGGGATTGAAAATATTTGATTTCAGTGTTCTACTTCCGAGAGATTGGTTCCCGTCATGTGAATATAAGAATTTTCCGAAACCAAAGACAATAGAAAAGAGATTAACAAACTGGTCAAATGCTAAGGATACAATCCAGTTTATCGTCACGGGAACTGCAAAAATCAATATGAAAGTGACGATAGAAAGTGTTTCATTCAATGAAGGTGCTTACGGTGTCGGAGACTTAGTTATGGCAATACAATTGAAAGAGTACACCGTACCTAAACCTCGTACAATAAAGATTAAAAGACCACCTAAGAAGAAACCGGTCAAAAAGGTTAGTAAACCGAGATCGAAACCTAAGGTGGTTAACAGGACTCACACTGTAAAAAGTGGAGATACTTTGTGGGCCATTGCAGGAAAGTATTACAATAATAACTTACAGTGGAAGAAAATATGGAATAACCCTACAAACAAGAAAATGATGATTGCTAGAGACAAGAGGAATACCTATATGCCGGGCCACTGGATATTCCCCGGCCAATCATTGATTATTCCGAAATGATATATTGTACTCACTAAACCACCTTTTATTGAAAGAGGTGGTTTTTTGATTGAGGTATTTAAGGTCACTAACACCAAATATCAGGAGCTAGTAGTTGAAGACGTAGTTTGGAGTGGGGCCAGATGGAAATCACCGAGAAGAATCGAAGTTAATTGCGTTGTGAAACAGAATGACCAAAGATTTAACTCGGCTGTAGAAGGCGACACCATCCAATTTAAATGGAAGGGCAAAGAACTGTTTAGAGGGACGGTTTTCAAACGTCAATACCCTTCGGAAAATCAAGTGAAAATAATTGCTTACGATTTATTGAGGTATCTCTCACGAAATGAGGATATGTACGCTTTTTCCAATGTTCGACTGACTGATATGTTCACTCGTATTTGTCGTGACTTCAACCTTCCCATGGGCACAGTAGTAAATACAGGACGTAGGTTTAAAAAGATGCTCTTTATTGATGATACCCCTCTGTTAGAAATTCTGATCAAAGGGATAAGGGATACAAGAGCGCAAACGAACAACCTTTACTATGTCAGTGCAGATAAAGGGAAGGTACATCTTAAGAGATATCCAGATCCAACAACCTTGCAGGTTTTGAGTACAGATAGCAACATCATGGATTATACTTACGAAACTTCGATTGAAGAGACGGCGACTCAAGTCAAGGTGAGGTCTGTAATCAACGATAAAATTTATACGAGAACTGCGACAGATTCACCAAATAGAAGAAAGTACGGTCAACTTCAATATGTGGAAATCGCTCAGACTGAGCTTAACCTATCTCAGTTACAACAAAGAGCGAATACGAGATTGTCTCAAAAAAGAGGTGTAAAGCACACTTTGGATAGTTTGAATGTAATAGGAAATCCGATACTAAAAAGCGCTCTAAGAGTGAGAATAGACATACCTGAGTTGAATTTAAAGAAGAATATGTACATCGATACTGACACTCACACTTTCAGTGGGGATCAACATCTCACCACTCTGACTGTTGTAGATCGTAATTTCGTGCCGACAGGAAGTGCTTAAAATGAGTACTAATATAGTTCAAGCATTATCAAAGGTCTTTGACCAAAATGACAAGAAGTCAAAGCAATCGAAAATCGAGCCTGGAGAGGTGACTTCGGTATATCCTCTTAGAATTCGATTGAAGAACAACAATAAATTAATACTAAATAGGGATATGCTTTCAATTACGTCCAGGATAACCGACTTAATCCATAACGAAAGACTTTGGATAGGCAGTAGAGTTCTCGTTCTAATCAATAAAGGTGGAGATGAGATATACGTAATTGACAGGATTGATTAAGGATGTGAGCTGAATGATTATTCCTGAAGTGCAATTTGAAGATGTCTTGGATGAGGAAAACGAGGAAGAAGCGGAAGTTGAAACCCTCGAAACATTCAAGATTGATTTTGAAAGAGGAATTATTACAAGTGAAATTATCGATGAAGTGGAAGCGATAAAGCAATTCGTTTATATTACTTTGATGACTCAAAGGTTTCTACATCCTATTTATTCTCATGATTATGGGTCTGAGATTAAAGAAGTGATTAAAGATAAAGAAATCACAGAAGAATTAAGACTGTCTGAGATACAAAGGATGGTTGAAGAGGCGCTTGTTCATGATGAGCGCATCGAAGCTGTCGAAAATTACGAATATACATTAGATGGTGAGAGATATATTGCTTCTTTCGATGTGGTAACTGTCGATGAAGTAATCAGAATGGAGGAGGTGTACTTGGATGGTTAGATTTGACTCTGAAGAATATTCTTATGAAGAGATTATGGAAAGAATGCTCGATAGAGTGCCTCTGGATATTGATAAACGTGAAGGCAGTGTCATATATAATGCTCTTGGTCCTGCTGCTGCAGAGCTTTCACAACAGTATATATGGATGGATCAGATATTGACCTTAGCGTTTGCTGATACATCGATGGGAGAATTCCTTGAAATGCGGTCAAGAGAAGTGGGAATCAGTCGATATCCGGCGTCTCATGCCTTATATCAAGTTGAATTCAATCTAACTGAGGGTAGTGACAGAATACCGGTAGGCAGTCGATTCTTGATTGACGAGAGTTATTTTGAATTGGTAGATGAAGATACTTTAAGAATTGAAACGCCTGGTGAACCAGGAAACAATATTCAAGAAGGTACTGAAATACTACCGTTAGATAGTTTTGTTGGATTAGAGGGCGTTAAAATAACTCAATTGTTGCAACGTGGGACTGATGAGGAAGATGATGAAAGCTTACGTGAGAGGTATTTCGTAAGAGTAAGACGTGAGGCTAATAGTGGCAACTCAGCACATTATAAACAATGGGCTGAAGATGTTGAGGGCGTCGGAGTCGCTAAGGTATTCCCTCTCTATGATGGTCCAGGGACGGTGAAGATAGTAATCACGAACGACAACTATCAACCACCCATTCAAACATTAGTGAATAATGTCCAAGACCATATATCACCTGCTCCAGGAAGAGGGGAAGGACAAGCGCCTATAGGCGCTACAGTGACTGTTGCCGGAGCAACGTTGGAAGACGTTCACATCACTGCAAATGTTGGACTGCACATCAATAGGACAACTGCAGATGCTGAGGATGAGTTAAATTTATCGTTAAGTCAATATTTAAGGGATAACTCATTCAGGATTGATTATCTCAATATTTCATCGGTAGGCGAGTTGTTATTAAATGCAGATTCCGTTAGAAATTATTCAGATGTGAAAATAAATGGCGTTGCAGATAACTTCAGCATAAACCCTGAAAAGATAGCGAGTTTATCATCGGTGAAATTGGAGCTGATGTAAATGAATAAAGAAGAACAGATGTTGAATTACTTACCAGAGTTCTTAGCTAACCTAAGAGAGTTCAATCAATCGATAAAAACTGAAGCACCTGAGTTTGAAAAGTCATTATCTGAAATAAACGATCTGCTAGATCAGAATTTCGTTATGACAGCCACCTGGGGCCTAGATAGATGGGAACGCATTGCTTATGTAAGTCGTGAGCCTGATTCCACGATTGAACAAAGAAGGCGCAGGATCATCAACCATCTATCTAGTAACCAACCGGCCACACACATTCTTTTGGAGTCGCTAATTAACAACTATCTGACTGATAACTCAGTAGATTTGAAGTTTAACAAAGACAATCCTTACAGGTTGGATATTCACTTTAATTGGCAAGACTTCAATTGGCAGCGGTTATTGGAAGAATTCAAGTTAGCGGTCCCGGCCCACTTAGATTTTACATTTTTTCCGACTGACAGCAATGTAATTGACTTTGGTTATCAATCGAATATCAGGTTTAGGGAATATCATAGAGTCAGAGAAATGTACGTGGGGATGTCACTAACTAAAAGTGTGAGAGAGGTGAGCTTATGATTACATCGTCCTATTTAAGGCAAATTACAACAAATATTATTAATGATATTGAAAGAGCTGCAGTCAACGATAGAGATGCTGAAATAATCAATATAACTCGTCTCAACAATACTCAGTTTGAAATGACATTAAGGCCGCTTGAAGAGATTCCTTCACTCGTGTCGGTGAAGTTATATAACGTTTCAGGACAATTGATGTATCACAAGACAACGAATGTAAACATACAGGATATGTATAACATTGAACTGAAAATAAGAATAGGGGTGCAACAACATGTACAAACCTAAACATTGGGTTCCGGATGACAAGATGACTGATATGGAGTTGAATCGAATGGAAGATGGCATCGATAAGGCCCAGAATTATGTCAAATCAGATGAGTCAGATAAAACTTATGAAACAAAATTGAAAGCTAGAAATGGACACTTAGTTGTAAGTGTGGAGGAGGTTGAATAATGGCAGAATTTACATTACCTAATGCAGAGCAAGCAGAAAGACTGATAGCGGCTATTGGAAAAGGGAATGAAACAAGGACTCCCGATGATCCTTACGGTTCGCCGGGACCCCAATATATAGAGCGGGGCAATAAACAAGCCGGCTTTTATGGATTTGTAAAACCGAGTGAATTCGGAATAATTCCAGATGGGGAAAACGGCATGGATTTTAACGGATCTAACCTAGCTCAAGCAATCGGGCTTTCTGCGGGCACACTCATGGAATCCAATACACCATGGATGAAATTTTCGTGGAATGGAAAGATATTGTTTGTTCCTTTGAAACCTATACGCCGAAGCTTGAGTTGGGATAGTATTTATCAGGCTGGAGCTGTTTATGGAACAGGGTCAGGCGATCCATCAGATGCAGAGTCTTACATGCTAGAGAATGACTCTAGATATGTAGCGTCAGAGGACAGAGTCTCTCAAGACGCCAGTGTAACCGTAGGAAACCTCAGTTACACAGTCAGACTAATGAGAGGTGCAGCGAGTGATCCTCAAGATAGTTATTACGATTCTGACAGAGGATCTAATGGTCCTGAGAACGAATGGAATCATCTTATCCCACCGTTACACGAAAGAGCGCCTAACAGTTTCAGGTACAACACTCATGCAGGATCACCTACCGCTGATTGGGATATCGGCTTAACAGACTTTGATTTAAGGACTCATCATACGCTAGGGGTAGGCTCTTATACATGGTGTCAAGAGTTTAGTGACTACATTGATACGAATGAAGAAACTGGAGAGGAAGAGACACGACGTCGTGTCTTCCGTGGCTACTATGGAGCTTCGTACCTCTATGCGTATCGTTCGTCGTTTGTGAATAATTATAGAGGTTGGCGTCCCGTGCTTGAACTTTCCTAGGCGCTACACTCTTCGCAAAGCGAACGGCTCGGCGCAGGCCGAGCGGAGCATTAAAAATAATATATGAAAGCAAGAATGCAATGACAACAAACCTAATTTTATACAAACGTTCAGAGGATTTACTTTATAAGATTTATCCGAGATTGTCGAACTATCCAAAGTCGGAAAAGTTCAGTTTATGTCACACAATCAAAACAACATTATTCGATATGCTGAGTTTCATTACAATGGCGAACAATGTTAAATCGAAACGCCTGACTTATTTACAGGAAGCTGATGCTAAACTGCAGATGATGAAAACTCTGAACAAACTATCGAAACAAAGAAAATATATAAGTGTCGGGTTTTTCAAAGAAGTGGATATGGAATTGACCGAAATAAATAAACTTCTGAGAGGCTATATCCGCTCTGTTATTAAATAGAAACATTAAGGATCAAACTATCAAACGTCGTGTCAACCGTGGCAACAATGGAGCTTCGAACCTCAATGCGAATAATTCGTCGAATGTGAATAATAATAGAGGTTGGCGTCCCGTCCTGGACAAGGATAATGATTACTGAGGTCACGGCTTCAGTAACAAGACTTGAAAAGTTCAAGAGAGTTTGGTTCTTTCAGCGGTGCTGATTCAGTACGAACTGTAAACACATGAACAGACATCACGCTTAGTACGAAAGGAAAACCGGGGAAATGTCGAAATCTAGATTTGATAATTTATTTGAAGATATTATAGAAATAGAAAACCTTGATTGGGCGTTTAAGAAAAGTATGAAGGGTAAGAACAGATTCAGTCGTGATGCTATTATATTTTCAGTTAATGAGACTTATAACATTAATAATCTCAGGCGAAAATTGATTAATGGCACCTACACCTTTTCTGGTTACAAAAGATTTATGGTGCATGAACCAAAGGAACGAATTATAGATGCTCCTTATCATGTAGATAAAGTGGTCCAGTTAGCCACAGATAGAATTTTGAAGCGGGTATATCAACCTGCTTTTATTTTTGACTCATATGCTTGTTTGGACGGCAAAGGTACTCATAAAGCAGTTGAAAGAGTCTCTGAATTCTTCAAACGTGCAAGTGTCGAGTTCGGAGAAGAAGCATTCATTATCAAACTGGATGTTAAGAGGTTCTTTTATACAATTGATCGGCCGACATTAAAAACCATCGTGAGGAAGAAAATAAAATGTCAGAGAACATTGAGCTTAGTAGATCATATCATCGATAGTGCAGATGAAATAGACTCTGTCGGTATGCCTCTTGGAAATACACTCAGTCAATTATTGACGAATGTCTATATGAATGAGTTTGATCAGTTCTGTAAACGCAAACTAAGACTAAAGTATTACATCCGCTATGCTGATGATGTAATTTCAATAGTTAAAAACAAGGATGAAGCGCTGCTTATTTTAGAAACAATGAGTTATTTTCTGAAGGCAGTGTTGAAGCTTGATATGCATCCTGGTAAATCCAGAGTATTTCCGATTGAACAAGGCGTCAATGCTTATGGTTTTAAAATATATAGAACTCATAGGTTGCTCAGAGATGATTGCAAGAAAAAGATTAAACGGAAGACTAAAAAGATGCCGGACTTGATCAGAAGAGGAAGATTATCAAAAGAGACTGCAGAAACGATGTTAAACAGTTGGTATGGTCATGCAATGTACGGGTCGAGTTATAATTTCGTTGAAAAATTAAAGAGGAGAAATCCTTTTATTTATCAAGATTTTAAAGGTCGATTGAAGATTGATGAAAATATTATTAAAGAAGGTGTGATTTAATGCTGCAGACAGTGAATGGAGAGTTAAATTTTCCGCTTCACAAAGTGGTGTATAAGCAACATGGCAAAGAATATAGCGCTTATACAAATGATAAGAAGTGGTGGGAAGACTTTGCTGAAAAATGGAAGCATACAGAAATTGTTGAGTTCACCACTCCAGAATTCACAGATGAGCAACATCGACGTTTGGAAGAAGTTAAAGACTTAGATGAAGCATACGCTCATTTTGCTGAACGCTACGCTTTGCAAGGCTTATTTCCTGATGAATTAGAGGATAAAGAGGAGAGAGTGAGTAATCACCCTCTGAAGGAATTACAACTAGAAAAAAGATCTACATCTCTCGGACAGCAGAATACGGCATTAGAAATTGAAAATTTTATGCTGAAAGGGCAAGCGCAGAATCTCGGGCAACAAAATACAACTTTAGAATTAGAGGATATGATGACAAAAGGGCAAATCGAATCTCTGGGACAGCAAGTCACAAGCTTAGAACTACAATTATTACAAAGTAATTTGGAGGGATAAAAATGAATTTATTCGAATCTTTAAAACAGCGCTTTGCATGGAATTGGGTGCGATTAGATCAGCTGAAAATGTATGTGGTATTAAATGCAATCACTCCTGAGCAATACGAAGAAATTTGTGGAGAGAAATATGAACAGTAAAGAAGTTTTAGAGTTACATGATTTAATACAACAACAATCCGCAGTAATTGACCATCAAATAACAGTGATATCAAATCTTTTGCTGCTGATTGGAGAGTATTCATCTGTAGAGAAATTTATTAGTGAAGACTGATAAAAGGGTGGTAGGTGGGCGGATGGGTGGAGACTCCAATTAATAGGGCCTCCGGGTCCTATTTATTTTGAAGAAAGGGGTTGATGTCATGTGAAAGAAAAAGAAAAACAACTGACCAACCTAGAATTTGAAGCTATGTTTTCACTATGGCTAATTGGCGTTTTCATGATTATTAGAGGGCTTTCCTTAGTATTGACAAGCAATGAGAGTGTCAATAATTCGGAATTATATACAGCTATGGATAATATCATCCCTTTTCAAATTTGGGGTGTTATTTTTATTACAGGAGCAATCGTCGTTATTGGTAGCTCAGTATCGCAAACGATTAAAAAATATTATGGCTTAATTGCTGGAAATGCTTTGGGTGTTATTGTTGGTTTCCCCTTTTCATTCATCGCATTTTCAGAAAGTCACATGGCAATAACGCAATACACAATAACTTTAATTGCTTTTTTCAATGCGGTTTTAGTCATCCACGGAGGAGTGTGCATATGGAGAGAGAAGAGAAAAATCCGTACGTTACGCAAATTGAATTAGAGAGAGAATCAAAGAGGCTTTCTGAAAAAATTCAATATGTGGACGAAAAGCATACTACTAATTATGGTAATTTGGCAAAGGTATTAGCAGTTTCCCAAGAAACGAATAAAAATATAGTGAGTAGTAACAACAGATTGAGCCGTTCGTTTGATAACTTCTCTACAGAGCTAAAAGACGAACTCAAACAAAATCGTCAAAGTCACCAGGAGTTAAGAGAAAAAGTTGGTAATCATGATACTCAACTTAAGGATCATAATAAATTCATTCTGAAACAACAGGAAATTGCAGACAGTAAAAAAGGTCAACTTTTAAAGTGGGTAGTCGGACTATCCGCTATTTTTGTTGCAATAATTGGGGGGATATTCAGCATTGTCGAAGTGATTATCCCTTATTTATTAGAGGGGAGGTAAGGAAATGGAAAGAGAGCAGTATACAGTTGATGAAAAGCGTATTAAACAAGAGGTAGAGAAAGAGAAAAAGACAGGTTTGATTAATCAGATTTTAGCCATCCTCGTTGCATTCTCTGGCTTTGCAGGTGTGGCTGGATTTGGAATGGATTGGTTGAATGAAGAACTGATTAACTCATTCGGTATTTTATTATATGCAATCGCTGCATTTGGATATACCGCTTATAACATCTGGAAGAATCACTTCAGCGGCAAGAAAGCACAAAAACAGAATGAAAAATTGAAAGAAGAAGGTTTGAAATAAGGGCATCTCATTTAATCAAGAGGTGTCTTTTTTGTGAATAAATTTAAGGAGTGTTTTAAAAATGGCGAAAGATAATGAAAAACAGTCCAACAAGAGAAATCAAAAGAAGAAACAAGATAAAAAAGTGAGTATGGATCCTACAGTTTTAAATCCAGAAACAAAATTCGGCGGAGGCGGTGGTACTGATGACAAAAAAGATTAATCCAATCACGGTATTGCAAGAAGATGGTCACAGAATCACCTCAAACCCTCACAAGTACTATGATGATTACGGCCCCCCGGCAAAAGGTAAAAGAAAATTTGGGGACCGTCGTCACATTGACGGAAACGGTAATAATGTAGACTCTTTTTGCGGGGGTGATCATAATGCCTTTGATACAAGCAAGGGACACAGAGAGCCTATGCACGCTTTTGCACGCATGACGGTACTGAACGGGACAGGCTGGAATACATTCGGTTGGACGTTTGTGGGTGGATTTGTGGATGCGGACGGTAAGCACAGGCAAGTGATTTATGGTCATTTATTCGACAATCCTTTGAAGCGTTTAAAGATAGGGCAGAAGTTGAAAAAAGGTGATGTTGTTGGTTATCAGGGTGCATCAAACAATTTAGGCATTTCAATGCCTTCCCATCTGCATATCCAATTTCAAAATTATGGCGCTTTGGCTGCTAAACCATTTACGTGCAATGGTATCGATCCATTGAAGATTGATGTGAGTAAATCATGGCCGGATATGGCAAGCTACAATAAAGACAATAAATCTAATGCTAAGGGCAGTGATGGAATGATTATTGATGTATCACATCATCAACCTGTAAAATCAATCAACTATGCAACGTTGTCCAAACATGTAGATCACGTTATTATTCGGACAATGGATGCAGATATGATTGATAGGGCATACAAAGAGCATCATGCGAATTTCCGTAAACACGGTGTGCCGACTGCGGCTTACGCCTTTTTCAGGGCACAGAATAATACACATGTGAAGAATGAAGCGAAAATGTTCTGGGATCGAACGAAAGATTTAGACCCGACTTTCTGGTGGATTGATGTAGAGACATCTCCACACTCGAACATGAAAGCGGCAGTTAATATTTACATTGACGATTTAAGACGACATGGCGCTAAGAAGATTGGATTATACATCGCTCACCATCTGTATGAGCAGCTCAACCTAGACACATCTAAAGCAGATGCGGTGTGGATTCCACACTATGGTTCGGGCAGTAGCAGTCCATATAGCAAGCCGGCATTCCCAGCAGACATTCATCAGTATACAGAGCATGGACGTCTACCAGGGTACAACAGCAATCTTGATTTAAACCGCATCATCAGTGATAAATCTTTAGAGTACTTTACAGATGGTAAGAAATCTAAGAAGAAACCTTCATCACCTGCACCATCTAAACCAAACCAGTCTAAGCCGAAAAGCAATAAAATAACTGGTTCGACTTATACGGTTAAATCAGGTGATACGTTAAGCGGTATTGCAACCAGAGCGGGAACAACTACTAAGAAGCTTCAAAACTTAAACGGTATCAGCAATCCTGATTTGATTAAAGTCGGTCAGAAGTTGAAATTGAAAGGTTCTGCTACATCGACGTACACTGTTAAATCAGGTGATACACTTTCTGGTATCGCTTCACGTTTTAACACATCAACTAAAGCACTTCAAAACTTAAACGGCATTTCTAACCCTAACAAGATTTATGCAGGTCAGAAACTTAAAGTATCTGGAGCGGCTTCAACACAGTATCACACTGTAAAGTCAGGGGACACAGTCGGTCACTTGGCTCAAAGATATGGTTCAAGTCAACGTAAAATTGTTAGTTGGAATAATCTAAGAAGTGCTGATCAGATTTATGTTGGTCAACGATTAAGAGTTAAGTAATCATCTGTAGCACTCATTGGAGGTGATGCAACACTGGTCATACCGTCACTCTAGCCAATAACGAAAATTCAATTTTTAACACAATATAATATATTGGTTTCTTAGCCCCTTCTAACTTGCCGGTCAGAAGGGGTACATAATTGTTCATATTCAAGAACATACGTTTGTTCATTTGTATCTTTCCATGGTATACTATAGTTGTGTAGTTAAGCTGTTAGCCTCCCCGCTAGCAGCTATTTTTATTTCGATATTGAAATGTATAGTAAATATCTGTAAGATTTGGTTAACTACACAATGAAAGAGGTAATGGGGATGTCTAGAACTAAAGTGGTAAATATCAATGTTTTTTATTCTTGTGCTTTCGAGGAAAATGAAAAATACAGTTACTTATCTCTTAAAGAATTGTTCGATACAATCAAAGAAGAATATGAAGATGACAACGAATTTAAAGTAGTTAAAAGTTATAATTTTGATCCTATCAGAATAAAATCTGTTGATGTATCTAATATAACTGGTTACTACCATATCATTATGGAGAGATTAGATGACAGACCTCTTAGTAAAACCACTATTTATGGTGAATCTACTGATCTTGATTTAAAAGCAAATGAGTATATCGGTCATGAAATAAGTATTCTATATGATCCGACGAAAAATGTAATGCTCGTTCAAAGAAACATTAGTTCCTTAAGCCCCTCAGGAGTGGAGAAATTTATAGATAGTTTATATTTCGATTATTACGAGGAGTTTGCCAACTTCAAACTTGTTGCAGCAATAGATCATAGAGCGAAAAGCAAGGCATTAAGTAATGATATATTCAGAAAGATTACTCTAAAAGTCACTGGTGAAGACACTGATGATTTATTATTAGGGGTTTCAGGAAATAATTATGAAGGGGTTGAAAGTGTTGAAATTGTTATTTCTACAAATAGGGCGAAAGACTCTGAACTAGATTACAGTATAAGTAAAAGAATTTTAGAAAACTGGGTAGACCATGATAAAGTAGAGAAACTTTCAGTCAAAACAAAGGAGACAGAGGATACCCCAATAGAAGAAATAGACCTATTGAAACACTCCTTAAAAAGGACTTTAAAATATTCCTATCAAGAAGGAGTAGAATTAAACGCATATCGTATTTATTCAGATATGGAGAACTTATATAGAAATGATGATGAAGCTATTTCCTTACTTGTTTAGGATAGAGTGGTGATAAGAAATGTTGAAAAGGCATTTTACATGGTTAAAAAAATACTTCACAGGGATTGTTTATTTTTTAATCGTAATTTTTACAATAGGAATATTAATATTACTATATTATAAAGAACCAAACATTATAGAGAATAAATTATTAGATTTATTGAATGTGTTAATCAACTCTATTAGTATTAGTGTTGGGTTTTTTGGAGCTATTTTCACATTGATTTTTAGTTTAAAGGATAACCTTATCATCGATAAAATCATGAATTCCAAGAAGATAAGAAAACAATTTATATATATGAATTATGGAATTGTTGCATCCGGATTCATTATTATAGTATTGATTTTAGTCATATTTGTATTTGAATCAGTTGAGATACAGTCAAATACATCAACGATTTCCAATAGTAATCTTGTTTACTTTATATTATCCTTTTCATTTTATTTTTATTGTATGTTTGCTACTTATTTATATACAATAAGTAATATAATTTTTGAAAAACGAAATAGACCAATGCAAACTAAAAAAAATCCACAGATAAAACGTCGAAATCATTGAGGCTAAAAGAATAGTAGGAAATCGCTGCACTCTTCTTAAAATGATATTTAAGTCCCCGTAACAGATTGGGGACTTATTTTTATATTAACAAACAGAACATACGTTCGTATAATAACCTTAAGAGGTGATTATAATGCATTGCACTTATAAAGGATTAGATTACCGAGAAGTGCCGCAGTCAGCGTTAAATTCTAACATCCCACAGGGCCGTGGCATGGTCAAATGGGCGCCGTTTGCAACCATGCCGGAACAATATGAGGCAGTGGATCGCATGATAGAACGACAGGCACATGTGTCAGAACCATCGCTTGGACAGGATGAGCTGCAGGAACTCGAAGTTACGTTACGAAACAGTATCGGTAAGATATTAGTTTTACGCTATTGGGATTCAGGTTACGAGGTACAACTTGAATGTAAGTTAGAATACATTGAGAATTGGGGACAAACAATCACTGTGAGTAAAGGTACGAATTTATTGACTATTAACTTTACCCACATTTATGAAATAGTAAGAATCAGCGATGAAGATATATACTCAATCGATTGATCACGTGCTATAATAAATTATCTTAACAAGGGGATGATTTTAATATGGATAAAGATACGACACTGGTATGTACGATAGGGGATGCAATCAAACTCTTTCATTCTACGAAAGCAGCTAAAGATATGTATGAGAATAAGAAAGCAGATCATGAAGTGGTGGTTTTAGACTTCACTGACGAGGATTTTAAACGCTTGGCGGATGGTTTAGGTGTGATATAATCAATATATGGCATTAATCTTCTATATAATGATTAAGCCCTGCTTAGTGGAGTGAGCAGAGGGGTTTTTTAATATCTTAAATCCTATCCTATATAGATATGAAGGAACTAGAATTTTAACAATATATTTGATACCCCTTGAGGGTATAGCTATATTGACGACAATATTGACAACATAAAACATCTTTAAAACCTATAATTTTTAGTCAAAGACATTAAAAACCCCGATAAATCAACGTTTATCGGGGTTTAAAGTTTATTAATATTGTATAGTAGCGTCCCGAGAGGGATTCGAACCCCCGACCGATGCCTTAGAAGGGCATTGCTCTATCCAGCTGAGCTATCGAGACTTAATTAAGAACAAATTCAATTATAATCAATGAACAGGGTATAAGTCAATTATTATTTTAAAATTAATGATGTGAAATTACATTAAATTAAAGAAGTTTACAAATTGTTATAAAAAAGTTATTGTCTTATTTGATTTACAAGTAAATAAACGTTTTATAGAATGATATGTGAGCGAAATAAAAATTAGGAGAAAGATCATGAGTAAATTTGATGAACAGATTTTAGTAGTACCAAGAAAACCACTATTCAATTCAGAAGAGAATGCTTTTAACGGCTTCATCGGAAAAGATGATCCGCGCTATCAGGCGATTGTAGCTACTTTTAAAAATTATGATGTGAAACGCCGCGGTGATATGGAAGAAGACTCATCCTATAAGCAGCTAATCAGCTATGTCATCATCTCTACTGCTGATGATAAGGAGACTTTAGTTTACGAAAGGCTCGGCGGCGGCGGAGAACAAAGACTGCATGGTCTGCTCTCGATCGGTGTCGGTGGTCATATGAACGATATACCTGAAGTGACGGATATAGATGAAAAGCTGTCGATCAATGCTAAGCGCGAGCTTGAAGAGGAAGTGGGCTTAGTCGGTGATGATGTGAATGATATAGAAATCATGGGGCTCATCAACGATGATGCTAATGATGTCGGCCTTGTTCACATCGGTCTTGTATTGAAAGTTTCGGTTGATAAAGACAGTGTATCGAATATGGAAGCAGATACTCTTGCGCTGAAATGGACGGATAATGATGAACTGTCAGATCTTTCCCCTTATGAATCATGGAGCGAATTAATCATTCGTGATGCTTATGGCGGATAAAATCACAACACACCAGCGATTTTTAAAGAAAGCTGAAAAAGATCTGGTTCAATTATTCAAAGATAGCGAATTTAAAACCTTCATAGAACGATATTATCAGTATATCGGCATGGGC
Organism: Lacicoccus kunmingensis DSM 17847; assembly: GCF_059568765.1. NCBI lineage: Bacteria > Bacillati > Bacillota > Bacilli > Caryophanales > Salinicoccaceae > Lacicoccus > Lacicoccus kunmingensis. Next base: position 92,470 of record NZ_JCANUC010000005.1, read on the forward strand.
ACCGCCGATATCCGACTGGAAGAAATGTTCTATGAAGTGCTTGATGCCGAAAAGGAGTATGACAAAGTGACGGATTATGCACTGATGAAGCTGAATGAAGGCGGCGGGGACTATGAGATGCATATGCTTGAGCTTCTGAAAGCACTGAATCATCAGGAGAGATATTATGAAGTCATCAATTTCTCCGACCATCTGATGGAGGAAAATATTCCTCAAGGGTTCAGAATCGATATCGCAGGTCTGCGGCACGAGGCAAAGAAAGGTATTGATAATAAAAAGCTCAGTGCCGGAAAACCACCGGAAGATAAAGAGGAAGAGACGCTGGAAGTTGAGGATATAGACCTCGAAAACATGAGCCATCAGGAAATCCTGAGAATGTTCAGTACTTTTGCCGATGAGAAAAATGATAAGTACGAAGATTTTGTACTGGATGCACTTGAAAATATCAATGATAAAGACATCGTGACGTTTATGCTGCTTTATTTGAAGGAAATAGGGTATGACAATAAAGTAAAGCATTATAAGTTCGGAGAAGCTGAGGAAATCAACCCGAGTGATCTTCCGATATTGGAGGAAGTACCGCTGATCAGTGAAGTTGAGCCGGAAGTACTCGATGTGTTAGAATCACAGGCGCCGCAAATTGTCAGTGAAGCGACGCTTCTGATGACGAGCCATGCGATTTTCAACTATCCAAAAACTTTGGAGTTCAGTTCAGAAGAAATGATAGAAGGTTACCTTGAATATATCCTCGACCTGCTGAATGTCGATCATTCATACAGCGCTGATGACCGGGTTTATGAATGGATAGTCGAAATGGAACAGATTGTCACTTCAACAAAAACCTAAATATAAGTCAATTGTTGGATAAGGAAAAGTAGTATGTTATACTAAAAAAGTTATGAAAAATTGTATTAACGGAGGAATTTATACTATGTCTCACAAATGGGAAAAGCAAGAAGGAAATGAAGGACTTCTGACGGTGACAGTACCTGCGGAGGAGTTCAATCAAGCGTTGGATGAAGCATTTGTCAAAGTATCGAAAGATGTTTCACTTCCAGGATTCAGAAAAGGAAAAATTCCACGTCAAATGTTTGAAAAAAGATTTGGTGTAGAATCCTTATATCAGGATGCATTGGATATTGTACTTTCACCAAACTATGCTAAAGCTGTTGAAGAAGAAGGTATTACTCCAGTTGATCAGCCTGAAGTAGATATTGTAGAAGTTGAAAAAGGCAAAGATCTTATTTTCACAGCTAAAGTCACTGTAGAGCCTGAAGCTAAACTGGGTGAATACAAAGGACTTGAAGGCACTAAACTTTCAACAGAAGTAACTGACCATGACATTGAACATGAAATCGGTCATATGCTTGAAAACCATACTGAAATGGTTATCAAAGATGACGGCGAGATTGAAAACGGTGATACAGTCAACCTTGATTTCGACGGCTATCTTGACGGAGAGCAGTTCGAAGGCGGAAAAGCTGAAGAGTTTGATCTTGAAATTGGTTCAGGTTCATTCATCGGCGGTTTCGAAGAACAGCTTGTCGGCCTTAAAGTAGGCGATGAGAAAGATGTAGAAGTTACTTTCCCTGAAGATTACCAGGCGGAAGAACTGGCTGGAAAGCCTGCAGTATTCAAAGTTAAAATTAACTCCATTAAAGTCAAAGAGACTCCGGAACTTGATGATGAGCTTGTAAAAGAACTTGATCAGGGTGTTGAAACTGTAGATGAACTGAAAGCCAAGCTTGAAAAAGACTTGAAAGAAGCAAAAGAAAATCAGTCAGATGTAGCATTGAAAGAAGAACTTCTTACAAAAGCAAGCGACAATGCTGAAATAGATGTTCCAGAAGCAATGGTCAACTCTGAACTTGACAGAATGCTTCAGGAGTTCGAACAAAACTTGTCACAACAAGGTATCAACCTTGAAATGTACCAGCAGTTATCCGGCCAGGATGAAAATGCACTGCGTGAAACGATGAAAGAAGATGCTGAAAAGCGCGTCAGAACAAACATCACGCTGAAGCAGATTGCTGAAGATGAAAATATCGAGATTTCTGAAGGGGATCTTGATTCAGAGCTTGAAAAAATGAGTGAACAGTTCGGTATCGGTGTTGAAGATATCAAATCAACTCTAGGCGACCTGTCAATGCTTGAAAACGACCTTAAAGTCCAAAAAGCATTGGATGTACTTGTTGACAATGCAAAAATCGTTGAAGGAACAGCTGAAGAAAAAACAGAAGCTGATTCAGAAGAATCAACAGAAGAAAAATAAATCCGTTTGATGATTAATAGCTCTGCGGCTGATCAGCTGCAGAGCTATTGGTATCATTGCCCGTGAGTTTATTCGTTGATTTCATCATCGACTTCTAGTATAGTTTACGACAATGACAAAAGAGGTGTTAATATGATTAAATTTAATGAAGATGACACAAATCTGACATGTTCTTTCTGTGGTAAAGATCAAGAACAGGTTAAGAAATTAATCGCAGGCAGCGGTGTGTACATTTGTAACGAATGTATCGAATTGTGTTATGAAATTATTGAAGAAGAACTAAAAACAGAACATAAAGCAATCTTTACTGAATTGCCAAAACCTCAGGAAATACTTGAATCTCTAAACGATTATGTAATCGGTCAGGATAATGCTAAACGTGCATTGAGTGTGGCGGTTTACAATCACTATAAACGTATCAACCAGGAAAGCAGCGAAGACGATGTAGAGATTTCTAAAAGTAATATCGCTCTGATTGGACCGACCGGCAGTGGTAAAACATTACTGGCTCAGACTTTGGCAAGAACACTTGACGTACCATTTGCCATCGCGGATGCGACAAGTTTAACAGAGGCAGGTTATGTCGGTGATGATGTAGAGAATATACTTCTGCGTCTGATTCAGGCTGCAGACTTTGATGTAGAGCGTGCAGAACAGGGCATCATCTATGTCGATGAAATTGATAAAATCGCTCGTAAAAGTGAAAACACATCCATCACAAGAGATGTTTCTGGTGAAGGTGTACAACAGGCACTTCTGAAAATCCTGGAAGGAACGACTGCGAGTGTACCGCCTCAAGGTGGCAGAAAGCATCCTAACCAGGAGTCAATTCAAATAGATACGAAGAACATTCTGTTTGTACTTGGCGGCGCATTTGACGGCATGGATGAAATCATCAAACGCAGAATCGGAGAGAAAGTCATCGGCTTCGGCGGACCGGCTACTTCAGCTGAAGACAAAGATGCACTGCTTTCAAAAGTACGCCCGGATGACCTTCAGAGCTACGGCTTAATTCCTGAATTCATCGGTCGTGTACCGATTATCAGCCACTTGGGTGAACTGGATGTCGACGCGCTCAACTCTATTCTTACTGAACCTAAAAATGCTCTCGTCAAGCAGTATCAGAAGATGCTTGCCATTGATGAAGTTGAATTGGAATTCGATGAAGATGCATTGAATGCAATCAGCGAACTGGCGATTGAAAGAAAAACAGGTGCCCGCGGACTTCGTTCAATCATAGAAGAGCGTATGGTGGACATCATGTTCAGTGTACCTTCAAATGATGATATCAAGAAGGTTAAAATAACCAGAGAAACGATAGTGGATGAAAGTGAACCACTGCTTTACGATAAAGATGGTAAAGAAATCACGATCGATCGTAAAAGTGCATAACATAAAGCTGTCTGGATTCAGACAGCTTTTTTTATAAGGAGTTTAAAGAATGAAATTGAAAATAAATCCCAATAACGTTGAATTTATGATTTCAGCGATGGGTGTTTCCCAATACCCAACGGAAAATAAAAATGAAATTGCGCTCAGCGGCCGCTCAAATGTCGGTAAATCATCATTTATCAATGCGATTGTCGGCCGTAAAAATATTGCAAGAACATCTTCTAAACCGGGTAAAACAGTAAATCTCAACTTTTATGATGTTGATGATCAGTTTATCATGGTGGATGTTCCAGGCTACGGCTATGCCAAGCAGTCTAAAAAAGACAGAGAAAAATGGGGCGAGCTGATCGAGGCTTATCTTGCTGAAAGAGAGGAACTACAGGCTGTCGTCCAGCTGATCGATCTTCGTCATAAACCGACACAGGACGATATTTTAATGTATGATTTCTTAAAGCATCTTGATCTGCCTGTTATTGTCGTCTGCACTAAAGCAGATAAAATTGCAAAGAGTAAAATTGACAAGCATTTGAAAATAGTCAGAGAAAGTCTGGAAATTGAACCGGAAGATACTATCATTGATTTCTCTTCAGTGGACAAGAAAAATCTGCCGAAAGTTCATGCAGCATTAAGTAAATATGTCTAGGTTGGTACATTTTCATTTTACTGCTTAATTCAACCGTGTTATATAGATATAGCATGGTTTTTTTGTTATAATTAGAATTATTATTAATAACGTTTAATTGTGGTAGGAGGAAATTTAATGCACGTAATTTCGCTTAGTTTAAATTATAGAAAAGCGACAGTTGAAGAGCGTGAAAAAGTACAGTTCAATGAAGTGGAGCTGACAGATGCTCTACATAAATTAAGAACCGAAAAAAGCATTTTGGAGACAGTACTGCTGTCCACCTGTAACCGGACGGAAGTATATATAGTGAGTGATCAGGTACACACCGGCAAATACTATGCACAAAGCTTCCTCGCTGACTGGTTCGATGTTGATCTGGAAACGATAAAGAAAATAATAGATGTAAAAGTCGGTGAAGAAGCGATTGAGCATCTCTTTTATGTGACAGCCGGACTGGATTCCATGGTTCTCGGAGAAACTCAAATACTCGGACAAATCAGAGATGCATTTTTCAAAGCGCAAAATGAGCAGACGACAGGTACAATCTTTAACAAACTGTTCAAAGAAGCGATTACCGTTGCTAAAAAAGGCCACAATGATACTGATATTTCCAAAAATGCGGTTTCCACTTCGTATGCAGCTGTACAGCTGGTCAATAAGATTTTTGAAGAAAACAGAGAAACAAAAGCAGCTGTCATCGGTGCGGGGGAGATGTCAGAGCAATCAGTTCTCAATTTGACTTCAAATGGTATAAACGATGTGACGATTGTCAATCGTTCAATAGAGAATGCAAAACAACTTGCGGATAAGTTCGGCTGCAGCTATGAGCAGATGGATAAGTTGGAAGACTGCCTTATGGATACGGATCTTGTCATTTCAAGTACATCATCACGGAATTATGTGATTACTGAAGAGATGTTACAGTCCATTCAGGCGAAGAGAACAAACCGTCCGTTAATTCTTATAGATATAGCAATGCCGAGAGATATAGAACCAAGTACAACCCAATACGAAAATGTATATATGTACAACGTTGATGACCTGCAGGGTCTGATTGATTCAAATCTTGAAACAAGACAGCAGGAAGCGAAAAAGGTCGAAGCGATGATTATGAAAGCACAGGAAGACTTCGATACATGGGTGAATCAGCTCGGAGTGACACCGGTCATCCAGGCCCTGAGAACAAAAGCACTCACAATACACGAAGAAACGTTCAAAAGTGTCGAGCGTAAAATGCCTGATATGACTGAAAGAGAAAAAACGGTCATCAGCAAACATATGAAGAGCATCATCAATCAAATGCTGAAAGATCCGATCACTTATACAAAAGAAATCGGCAATGAAAAACACGCAATGAAAAAGCTTAAAGAAATAGAAACGCTATTTGGCATCGAAGAAGAAGTGGAAGATGTCAAAGACAGAGAGCGAAATAAACACCGCCAGGCACTGATCAACAAGCAATCTGAAATCGTGTTTGAATAAAATGGGTAGGGACTAATATGGATATTCTGTTCCGAATTAATGAATTTACCATGTTTTTATATTTTACTGGCCTTTCTGTGCTGGCGTACGATTTAGCTTTAAGAAATCGCCAAGCCAGAAAGGTTTCCTTTTATGTCATCATTCTGGCGACGGCGCTGCACATGTTAACTTATGTGAATGCTGTTTTCAGTCTTGAAAGGATACCGATTCTGACAACTTACGAGGGCATGTACACACTTTCCTTAGTGTTATCAATTGTCGGCATTATGTATTATTATAAGAATGACACTGAACAAGTGCTGTTCGGATTCATATTTTTTAGCTTTATATTCTTTTCGATGTTTACATTCCAGCCTGAACCTTTAACACGGCAGGCGGAAGTGTCGGTCATCATGAATGAGCTGCTGGTCATCCATGTCGGTTTGGCCCTGCTTGCCTATGTCCTGTTTTTTGTCTCAGCACTGCACTCTCTGATATACATCATTCAATATACAAATTTAAAGAAGAAACGTTTCAACCGTACATTCTTTTCTTTATTCAGTATAGAAACGGCGCGTAAAGTGATGATGCGCAGTGTGGGTATCGGTCTGATGACCATGACAATCAGTATACTTTTAGGTTTTCACTGGGGTCTGCAGATCATCGGTCCGGAAATCAGTGTTGATATAAAAGTTTTAGGCACATCATTTATAGTTGTTTTATATATAATGCTGCTCTTTTATTTAAAAAAGATGCGTAATCTTTATGTTTTTGCTATTTTAAATATGGTGCTGTTTATTATTTGCATGATTAATTATTTATTCATTTCACAGTTTTCAAATTTCCATATATGGACTTAAAGGAGTATTTTTATGAGAAAGTTTATCGTTGGATCCAGACGCAGTGGATTGGCCATGACACAATCAAAACAATTTATCGCTTTACTTCAGGAACAATTCCCGGAGACGGCATTCGAAATAAAAGAAATTGTTACAAAAGGTGACCGTATCGTCGATGTTCAATTGTCAAAAGTCGGCGGGAAAGGCCTTTTCGTCAAAGAGATAGAACAGGCTCTTGAAAATGAAGAAATCGATATGGCGATCCACAGTTTAAAAGATGTGCCGAGCAAACTGCCGGATCAGTTTAAAATCGCATGTATACCTGAAAGAGAAGATATGAGAGACGCCTTTCTTTCCAACAATAAAGTGCTCTTCAAAGATCTGCCGGCTGGCAGTATCGTCGGAACAAGCAGCTTAAGACGCGCTGCACAGTTGAAATCCATCCGTGACGACATTACCGTTAACTGGGTGCGGGGAAATATCGACACACGTATCAAAAAGATGGAATCCGGCGAGTATGACGCAATACTGCTCGCAGCTGCAGGGCTAAAAAGAATGGGTTGGGGTGACAGCCGTGTCACTGAATACTTCGATGCCGAAGAATTCATTCCAGCAATCGCACAAGGTGCACTCGGCATCGAAATCAGAAAGAATGACCATGAGCTTGATGAAATGCTTCAGAAAGTGCACTCCAGCGATGACGCGTTATGTACGAATGCTGAAAGAACATTTCTCAGCCGTATGGACGGCAGCTGTCAGGTGCCTATCGGCGGATATGCAACACTTGAAGACGGCGAACTTTATTTGACCGGCCTGATCATGTCAGAAGATGGCGAAGAGAAGTATCTTGTTAAAAAGTCCGCATCGGATCCATATGAACTCGGCAACCTGGTTGCTGATGAGATGGAGAAAATCGGAGCAAAGGAAATCATTGATAAAATCAATGAAACCTTATAACAATAACATAAAGAATGTTCTCGTAACCCAGACGAAATTAAATGCGGAGAGCGATGGGTTTGATATCGTTCATGCACCGCTCATCAAGATACAGCCACTCTCGTTCGATGATGATTTTCTGGATGAGCATTATGACTGGGTCATTTTAACGAGTAAAAATGCGGTGAATCTATTTTTACCTTATTTGGCTAAGACCCGGTATACGAAAATCGCAAGCATCGGAGAAAAGACGACGGAACTGCTGGTCGAACATGGGTATCATGTGGATTTCGAACCCACTGTGTATACACAGGAAGGTTTTATAGAGGAATTTCCGATTGATGAAGTGGATATCGACAGAGTGCTTTATCCGACAAGCAGAGATGCAAGGAATATTCTTCATGACTATTTGGAGAATCGCGGGGTCGAAGTGATTAAATTTCCAATTTATCAGCCAGTAGATAATGTTGAGTCCATTCAGATGATCAAAGAACAATGGGATGATATTGATATCATCACTTTTTCAAGCCCGTCAGGTGTGAAAGTAATGAAGGAACACATCGAGCAGAAAATGCTGAAAAATAAACCGATTGTTTCAATCGGTGCGGTGACAAAAAAGGAACTGGATGGGCTGGGTATTCCGTCAAAATCCCCTGAAAAAGCAACACTTGAAAGTATATTTGAATTAATAAAAGAAAATTATGAGGTGTAATAATGGAATTTGAGCGTCATAGAAGACTTCGTAAATCACCATTTATGAGAGATATCGTCAGAGAGACACATCTCCACAAGGATGATTTGATCTATCCAATTTTTGTAGTGGAAAAAGATGATGTTAAAAAAGAGGTTCCTTCCATGAAGGGAGTTTATCAGATTTCATTGAACATGCTGAAAGAAGAGTTGGATGAAGTCGTCGCTCTGGGTATTAAATCTGTTATTTTCTTTGGAGTACCAAATGAAAAAGACCCGGAGGGCAGTGGTGCATATCATGACCATGGTATTGTTCAGGAAGCATGCCGACTGGCAAAAGCGCTTTATCCGGAGTTGCTTGTTATTCTGGATACATGTCTTTGCGAGTATACCGATCACGGCCACTGCGGCCTGATTGACGAGAAAACGGAAGATGTCGACAATGATGCGACATTGCCGCTGCTGGTCAAAACGGCAGTTTCACAGGCGCGTGCCGGGGCAGATATCATTGCACCAAGCAATATGATGGATGGATTTGTGACTGAAATCAGAAAAGGTCTGGATGACAATGGTTTCAGCCATATCCCGATCATGAGTTACGGTATCAAATATGCATCCAAATTCTACGGGCCATTCCGTGATGCAGCGGAATCCACACCGTCCTTCGGTGACCGGAGAACATATCAGATGGATCCGTCAAACCGTCTTGAAGCTTTGAGAGAACTTGAAAGCGATGAGAATGAGGGGGCGGATATGATGATCGTCAAACCGGCGCTGTCATATCTGGATATCATACGGGATGTCAGAAATCGTTCAGACCTTCCGGTCGTCGCATATAATGTAAGCGGCGAGTATGCCATGACAAGAACTGCCATCGATATGGGACTTCTGGATGAAGAGGTCATTATTGAACAGATGCTGTCGATGAAACGTGCAGGCGCGGATTTAATCATCACTTACTTTGCAAAAGACATTTGTAAAAAGATTGATCAGGGAGAGGTGTAGTAATGTTTAACAAATCTAAAGCACTTTATGAAAAAGCGGTAGAATTGATGCCGGGCGGTGTAAACTCACCGGCAAGAGCATTCAAATCCGTAGGAGAACATCCTTTATTTATAGACCGTGCGAAGGATGCGCGTGTTTATGATGTGGATGGTAATGAATATATTGACTACTGTCTGAGTTTCGGACCTTTGATCTTAGGCCACAGCGACGATAAAGTCGTTGATGAAGTTGCAGAAACAGCGAAAAAGGGCACGACTTTTGGAGCACCGACAGAACTTGAAAATAAAATGGCTGAACTTGTCATAGACAGAGTGCCTTCCATTGAAATGGTCCGCATGGTATCTTCAGGTACCGAAGCAACACTCGCAGCGCTCAGATTGGCAAGAGGCTATACAGGGCGCAACAAAATACTTAAATTTGAAGGGTGTTACCACGGTCACAGCGATTCATTGCTTATCAAAGCAGGTTCCGGTGTAGCAACACTTGGTCTTCCGGATTCACCGGGTGTTCCTGAAGGAACGGCAATCAATACTATCACTGTTCCGTACAACGATCCGGAAAGCTTAAAAGAAGCTTTTGATAAATACGGCGAGGATATTGCAGCGGTCATAGTTGAACCGGTTGCCGGCAATATGGGAGTTGTTCCGCCGGTTGACAATTTCCTGAATCAAGTCCGTGAAATCACTGAAGACAATGATACACTCTTAATCTTTGATGAGGTGATGACAGGGTTCAGAGTCGGATACAATTGTGCACAGGGCCATTACGGCATCAATCCTGACCTGACATGTCTTGGAAAAGTGATCGGCGGCGGTCTGCCGGTAGGGGCATATGGCGGTAAAAAAGAAATTATGGAAAAAGTTGCACCTGTCGGTGATGTTTATCAGGCAGGAACACTTTCAGGCAATCCGCTTGCTATGGCGGGCGGCTATCATACATTAAATCAGCTGACAGAAGAAAGCTACACGTATTTTAACGAGCTTGCAGACCTGCTTGAAGACGGATTGACAAAAGTATTCGATCAACACAGCCGTCCGATTACCATCAACCGTGCCGGTTCAATGATCGGTTTCTTCCTGACAGATGGTCCTGTGACCGATTTCGACAGCGCAAATGAAAGTGACCTGGTATTATTCAAAGAATTATATCAGGAGCTGCTTAAAGAAGGTATTTACTTACCACCTTCCCAATTTGAAGGTATGTTCCTCTCAACAAAGCATACAAAAGAAGATATTAATGCGACAATTAGCGCATTTGACAATGCTTTGGAGCGTTTAAGTAAAAAGTAACTAAAATTTATGCTTCATAGTTGGCTATTTAAGTGTATAATAGGTATGAATAATATTTGGGGGGTCACAGCGAATGAGTGATAAAAAAGATCAAAACCTTACAGATAAGGAAGTAAATATGGACGGCGTCAAAGATAAGGATAGAACCTATATCGACGGCCAGGGCCGTGAAATGATTATCCATTCCAAGAAAGAGAAAAAAGAGGATGTACGAAATCCTTTAGTTTGGGTTGTTCCAATCATGGTAATTATTCTAATCATTCCTTTAATGATATTCCATATTGGCGGTGACGGTGGCGGCGGTGAACAGACTGCTGATTCCGGTGCAGAATCCGAAGAATCAGGTGGCGAAGAAGAAAGTTCTGAAGAAGGCAGCGAAGAAGGAAGCTCTGAAGAGGGCGGCGAAGAAGGTGCTTCTTCAGGCGACGTAGATGCTGAAGGCATTGCTCAAAATAGCTGTGCTTCATGTCACGGTGAAGATTTCTCAGGCGGAATGGGACCGGCACTTGCAGGGACCAGCCTCGGTGAAGATGAATTCACTGATATCGTAAGAAATGGTCAGGGCTCAATGCCTTCATTCAGTGAAGATGAAGTGAGCGGTGAAGAACTGACTGCATTATATGAAATGTTTTCTGAATAATTTATAGATAAGAACTCCCTTACACAGGGAGTTCTTATGTTTTTTATAAAACTTTAACCAAATGGCAGGTTTTCTACATGAAAATAATCCGTTTAACTATGTTGTTATTATCGGCAATCGCCATATCCTGGATATTAAATATGGCAGGAATGATTCTGCCTTGGCTTTTCGGCTCCATGATTGCAACATTTTTATTCATAAGATTTGTAACCAAAGACTTTTATTATCCTAGATGGCTCGGTAATCTCGGTGTGTTTGTCATCGGATTTGAAATCGGTTCGACTTTTACAGTGGATGCAATGCAGGAAATGCTCGGCGAATTTGGAAATATTATCATCATTTCTTTCCTGATTATCGGCTTAAGCCTCAGCTTATCGACAATTTTCATGAGGATGACTAAATGTACGCCGGAAACGGCGCTGTTATCTTCAGTGCCGGGTGCACTCAGCCAGATGCTGATCATGGCGGAAGAAGATAAGAAAGCAGACCTACTGCTGGTGACGATTACACAGATGTCGAGAATCATACTGGTTGTAATTCTCGTGCCGCTCATTGCGAGTTTCTTTTCTGCAGGTTCAGCTACACCTGTCGCCGCAGAAGATCAGGCGCCGCTGCTGACCGAAATGCTCGAGCCGTCGCTCCTGCTGATTGTGGTCGGTGCATTCGTCTTTATGTATATACTTAAACTGATAAAGTTCCCCGTGCCTTTTATGCTGGGTCCGATTATTGCAATGCTCGTATGGAATGTCACGACAGGACATCATTTTTCACTCAACATTGAATTTATGAACATTGCACAAATACTGTTCGGTATCAGAATCGGTATTCAAATATCATCACTGTTGTATCAATTGAACAGCAGAATGATCATTTCAATGCTGATTCAGAACCTCCTGCTGATTTTCGGTACGTTGTTGATCGTCGGTATTTATCAGATGTTTACAGACCATTCATTCAATAACTTATTTTTAAGTGCAGCACCCGGCGGCATCGGTCAGCTGATTATCGTTGCCGTTGAAATGGGCGCAGATATTGCGATGATCTCAAGCTATCATATATTCCGCATATTTTTCATCATATTATTTGTGACGCCTGCCGTCAGCTACTATTTGAAATACAGGCGCAGAAAACATGGTGAAACTTGACAGTGTAGGCATATTTGGATAAGATAAATTTAATCAAATAAAGAGGTCAGAAGAGTAGGCATGATTGGGTTTTCAGAGAGTATGTGGCAGGTGTGAACATAACAAAAATCATGGTGAAAGTAGTCTGGTATCAATTCAGCCTGAACACGCCAGTAGGGTTGAACGTTTATATGCGTTAAATATTTGAGTGCAGCAATATTTTTATTGCTGAATTTAGGTGGTACCGCGGAACTCCCGTCCTATTACAGGATGTGGGGTTTTTTATTTTGAGAGGAGTTTTTTATATGGAAATGCCAAAGAAGTATCATCCGGGAACAATTGAAGAAGGTAAATATGAAAAATGGGTCAAGGCAGGTTATTTTAAGTCAGATGCCGAATCTGACAAGGAACCTTTCTCCATCGTCATTCCACCGCCGAACGTGACGGGCAGGCTGCACCTGGGCCATGCGTGGGATACAACGCTACAGGACATCATCACGCGCATGAAGCGTATGCAGGGTTATGAGGTGCTGTACCTGCCCGGCATGGACCACGCGGGTATCGCGACACAGGCAAAAGTCGATGCGCGTCTGCGGGAGGCCGGCATCAAGTCACACGAAATCGGCCGGGAGAAGTTTTTGGAGCATGCCTGGAACTGGAAAGAAGAATATGCGGACTTCATCAGAAACCAGTGGGCGAAGCTCGGTCTCGGACTGGATTATGACAAAGAACGTTTCACTATGGACTCAGGGCTGTCCAACGCCGTAAGAAAAGTATTCGTGGATATGTATAATAAAGCGCTTATCTACCGCGGCGAATATATCATCAACTGGGACCCGCAGACACAGACGGCATTGTCTGATATAGAAGTCATTCATAAAGAAATCGAGGGCAAGTTTTATCATGTAAAATATCCGCTCACAGACGGCGCCGGCTTTTTGGAAATTGCGACGACGCGTCCTGAAACGATGCTTGGGGATACTGCGATTGTTGTTCACCCTGAAGATGAACGGTATAAAGATCTGATCGGTAAAACAGTCACTCTGCCAATCATCGAGCGCGAACTGCCGATCATTGCCGATGATTATGTAGATAAGGAATTTGGTACCGGTGTGATGAAAGTGACGCCGGCACATGATCCGAATGACTTTGAAATCGGCAACAGACACGATCTTGAACGTATTAACGTGATGAACCCGGACGGCTCGATCAATGAGCTTGGCGGGCCGTATGCGGGTTTTGACCGTTTTGACTGCCGTAAGCAGCTGGTGAAGGACCTGGAAGCCCAGGACCTTATGATCAAGATTGAATCACACACGCACTCAGTTGGACACTCTGAGAGAAGTGACGCTGTTGTTGAGCCCTATTTATCCACACAGTGGTTCGTAAAGATGGACAAGCTTGCTAAAGATTCAACGGAGAACCAGAGCACTGCCAACCGTATTGAATTTGTGCCGCCAAGATTCGAAAATACTTTCAATACGTGGATGGGGAATATCCGGGACTGGGTCATTTCCAGACAGTTGTGGTGGGGCCATCAGATTCCTGCATGGTATCACAATGAAACCGGTGAAATTTATGTCGGCATGGAAGCACCTGAAGACATTGAGAACTGGACACAGGATGGAGACGTTCTGGACACATGGTTCTCAAGTGCACTGTGGCCGTTTTCTACGATGGGCTGGCCGGAAGAGACTGCAGATCTTAAGAAGTTCTTCCCGACGAATGTCCTTGTGACGGGATACGATATCATCTTCTTCTGGGTTGCGAGAATGATTTTCTCTTCACTCGAACATACAGGTGAGAAACCGTTCGATGATGTTCTACTGCACGGCCTTGTACGTGATGAGCAAAATCGCAAGATGTCAAAATCACTCGGCAATGGGGTAGATCCGATGGATGTCATCGATAAGTACGGTGCGGATGCACTCAGATACTTCCTTGCGACCGGCTCCACACCCGGACAGGACTTACGCTACAGCGATGAAAAAGTGGAATCTGTATGGAACTTTATTAATAAAATCTGGAACGCATCGAGATTCGGCCTGATGAATATCGGTCCGGACTTCAAGATGGCTGACATTAATCTGGATGGCAAAAAGTCACTTGCAGATAAATGGATACTGACGAACCTGAATACTACGATCAATGAAGTGACCCGTCTATCCGAGAAATATGAATTCGGTGAAGTCGGCAGACTGTTGTATAACTTCATCTGGGATGATTTCTGTGACTGGTACATCGAAATGGCGAAAGTGCCGATGACAGAAGGTACTGATGAAGAGAAGCATATGACACGTTCAGTGCTCCTTTATACACTGGATAAGATTCTTAAAATGCTTCACCCGTTCATGCCGTTTGTCACTGAAGAGATTTATCAGACTATCGAAGGCGACCGCACGATTGTAACGAGCGAATGGCCGGTTGCGAATAAAGATCATATTGATGAGTCAGCGAAAAAGGAAATGGCGCTTTTAGTTGAGATTATTAAATCCGTACGTCAGACAAGAAGTGAAGTAAATACACCGTTGTCGAGACCGATTGATATCAAGATAGAAGTGAAAGATGACGCAAGACGTGAAGCTGTGGAAGCGAACAAGCACTACATCGACCGTTTCTGTAATCCGGGCACACTTGAAATCGCGGCTGCGATAGAGAAAAATGATGATGATAAAACAAGTGTGGTGGCGGGTGCCACAGTTATTCTGCCGCTTGCAGGACTTATCAACAAAGAAGAAGAAGTTGCGCGCCTGAATAATGAAAAAGACCGTTTGGCAAATGAATTGAAACGCGTACATGGTAAGCTGAGCAATGAAAAATTTGTTGCGAATGCACCTGAAAATGTAGTGCAGCAGGAAAAAGAAAAAGAAGCCAAGTATCAGTCGCAGTATGATGAAGTGTCATTGCGTCTACAAAGCTTGAAGTAAAGGGGTATTATCTTAATGAACTATCAAGAGAGTTTATCTTGGATTCATGACCAGATGAAGTTTGGCATCAAGCCCGGTATTGGAAGAATGAAATGGATGCTCGAACGGTTGGGCTCTCCGCAAAATAAAATCACGGGTATACACGTGGCGGGAACAAACGGCAAAGGTTCTACATTGAGTTATATGAGGAATGCATTGAATGCCAATGGTTACTCGGTTGGAACTTTCACTTCACCGTACATCGAAATATTCAATGAACGTATTTCTTTGAATGGTGAGCCGGTTTCAGATGAGACAATCGCGGAACTGGCGACCATTGTCCGTCCGGTCACTGAAGAGATGATTGAGGAGACCAGCCTGGGTGCAGCGACAGAGTTTGAAGTCATCACAACGATGATGTTCGTCTATTTCGGCGAGCTTCATGCAGTGGACTTTGTCATCGTGGAAGCCGGCCTTGGTGCGACCCATGACTCGACGAATGTCTTTTCACCGGTGATGACCGTACTGACAAGCATCGGTCTCGATCACACCGAAATTCTCGGTGACACACTTATCGACATCGCGAAGGATAAAGCGGGCGTCATCAAAAAGGATATTCCGCTCGTATACAATATTGCCGATGATTTGAGCAAGTCCCATGTACAGAAAGTACTGTCGGAAAAGAATGCCAAGAGCGTTGAACTGCATAAAGAAATATTCATCTATCATCAGGGCAATGAATTTTCTTTTAATTACGGGAACTATGATTTCGAAAACATTCAGCTGAAGATGATCGGCATGCATCAGAGAGAGAATGCAGCACTTGCGATGGCAGCACTGGTAGAGATGCAGGAGCGCGGTGAATTATCGCTTGACCTGAATAAGATGGTTGATGCGATAGAGGAGACCGAATGGACGGGGCGCATTGAAACGCTGCAGGAATCGCCTTTGATCATTGCGGACGGCGCACATAATAATGAGGCTGTCGATGCACTTGTTTCAACGATGAAGGATTACTTCGGCGACAGGAAGATTACGGTGCTATTCTCTGCTGTGAAAGGCAAGCCGATCGGACCGATGGTGGATAAACTGAATGAGATTGCGGATGAGTTTTACGTCACGGAATTCGAATTCTTTAAATCACTGCCGCTGGATGATATATATGAGGCGGTCAGCCATCCTGGTAAAAAGACTGTTAAAGATTACGAAAACTTTATCAGAGATTTCGATGGTGAGCTGTTATTGATCACCGGCAGCCTGTACTTTATCAGTGATGTAAAGCAGCGCTTTAATAAATAGAACAGGCATAAAAAAATGAGTCAGACCTGATATCGGGGCCTGACTCATTTTTTGTATGTGGTTGCTCACTTGTGAGTTTATCTGCTTCTGAGTGAGCAGGATTTTTATTTTCTAGAATGGACCGTATCCTATGATGATACTGACAGCCATGACGGCTGAGCTTGCGATTATCCATGCCAACATGACGGGCCAGACGAACCTGAGCCATTTTTCATATGGTATTTTAGCGATCGACAGTCCTGCCATCAAAATCGCTGAAGTAGGGAACAGGTAGTTCGACAAACCGTCTCCGAGCTGGAATGCGAGTACAACGGATTGTCTTGGTACGCCGACAATGTCTCCAATCGGTGCCATCAACGGTATTGTTGTGGCAGCCTGGCCGGAGCCTGACGGGATGAAAAAGTTAATGATGAATTGTGTGAAGAACATCCCGACTGCAGCGATTGTCGCCGGCAGTCCTTCAAGTACTGAACTCACTGCGAAGATGACTGTGTCGATGATGGTGCCTTCTTCAAGGATGAGTAGGATACAGCGTGCAAGTCCGACGATCAGGGCGCCGAAAGTCACATCTTTTGCACCTTGGATGAAGTCTTCTGCGATGCCGTTTGGCGAGTTGCCGCCGATGAAGCCTGAAAGTATTCCCATAGCGAGGAATATGGCTGCGAGTTCTGTGCCGGTGGACCATCCGTTGACTACGCCGTAGACGATCAATGCGAGTCCGGCAAATATTACAATAAGTACCGCGATATGTTTTTTCGTCAGTTCTTTGAATTCGTACGATTCAGTGCCTGCAGCTTTCTCGAGGTCATATACGTAACTGTTCTGTTTATCTTTCTGAACACGTTTACCGTATTTGTAAACGAAGAATGCAGCGATGGCCACAAAGATAATTTGAACAATGATACGTAACCCCATACCTGAGAACAGCGGCAGTTCTGCGATTTCCTGTGCGACGCCGACAGTGAATATGTTCATGAATCCGCCAGAGAATCCTGCTGCAGCGCCAAGAGCGACCATTGACATGCCCGTCATCGCATCCATACCGAGGGAGCGTGCAAGTATGACACCCATAGGTATGAAGATAAGGGTGGACTCCGCCATACCGAATGTTGCGCCTCCAAGTGAGAATATCAGCATTGTCAGCGGAATGAGTATCATCTCTTTATTTTTTAAAAGAGATACGATTTTGTTGATGCCTGCTTCGATTGCACCGGTGCCGTTTATCATTCCAAAGGCGCCGCCAATGATGAATATTAAAAAGATGATGCTTGCCGCGTCAACCATGCCGAGCGGAACGACGGTGAAAATCTGTGTCCATTCGACAGGGTTCTGTTCAATATATGTAAATGTTGTTTCATCAACGACCTGCCTGCCTTCTGAGTCTTCATAACGGTCATATTCACCGGCAGGGATGATATAACTCGCGATGGCGGCCACGATCACAATCGCATAAATCAGGACGAATGCGTGTGGCATTTTAATGTTTTTTAATATTGTAATCAGCCTCCTTGTTATAAGTGTACATAACAAGTATATCGTAACGATTTACTTATTTGTATACCATTTTCAATTGTGAAGGGAGGAAAAATGATTATATATTTTAAGATTCGCAATAAAAAAAGGAAACCGGAATGATCAAGTTTCCTTTTTAGTCATTCGGTTTGTTGTCTTTAACTAATGAATCTCTGATTTCTCTTAACAGTACCAGCTGTTCGTCTTCTGCTACTTCTTCGACAAATCTGTTTTTAGTCAGCTTATTGACGATTTTGATGAATACGAAGATTGCAGCTGCAATGATCAGAAAGTCGATGATTGCCTGAATGAATACACCGTAAGTGATGCCCATGTATACCCAGTCGGAAGCAAAATCAGTATCTCCGAAAATTAATGCAATAGTAGGCATGATGATGTTTTCAACCAAGGCTTGTACAATTTTACCGAAGGCTGCACCGATAACGACCGCTACAGCTAAATCCAATACATTTCCGCGTAGTATAAAATCTTTAAATTCCTGCCACATAGACTTTTCCTCCAAATAGTTTGTGTATTAAGTAATAATTTTTACTTTTTAAATATACACCAACGAGTTGTAAATACAAGTGATATTATAATATTTTTACATAATAAATATTTATACTGGCCATAGTTAATCATAAGCATTAGTTATCATCATTCGTTAATTATTTGTATCATAATTTGAATTGTGAACCGTTTACAAGCTTTGATTATCAGGTATACTGTATATAAGACTAATTTTAGGGGGCAAATTTACGATGGGTCAAAATTACAAAGCTGACGCTAAAAAGACGTTCAGTTTGAATAATGAAACTTATAACTATTACAGTTTAAAAACATTAGTTGAAAAAGGTTTTTCAGAAACGGCAAAATTGCCATACTCAATCCGTGTACTTCTTGAATCGGTTTTAAGACAGTATGACGGTGAAGTAATCAAAGATGAACATATTGAAGCACTTGCTAAATGGGATGAAGGTGACTTCGGCAATGCAGAAGTGCCATTCAAGCCTTCCCGTGTTATCCTGCAGGACTTCACTGGTGTACCGGCGGTCGTTGACCTTGCATCACTCAGAAAAGCTATGGATGATGTTGGCGGCGACGTACAGAAAATCAACCCTGAAGTACCGGTGGACTTAGTCATTGACCATTCAGTACAAGTTGATGAATACGGTACTCACCAGGCACTCCAGAAGAACATGGAACTTGAATTCGAAAGAAACAATGAGCGTTATGAATTCTTGAACTGGGCAACAAAATCATTTGATAACTACCGTGCTGTTCCACCTGCAACGGGTATCGTCCACCAGGTAAACCTTGAGTACCTGGCAAACGTTGTACATGTAAGAGAAGAAGATAATGAACTTGTTACTTATCCGGATACACTGGTCGGTACTGACTCACATACGACGATGATCAACGGCCTTGGTGTACTTGGCTGGGGCGTCGGCGGTATTGAAGCAGAAGCAGGAATGCTTGGACAGCCTTCATACTTCCCGGTACCTGAAGTAATCGGTGTACGCATGAAAAATGCTCTGCCTGAAGGTGCAACAGCAACGGACCTTGCACTTCGTGTTACAGAGTTACTCCGTCAGCATGGCGTAGTAGGTAAATTCGTTGAGTTCTTCGGCAGCGGCGTCACAGAGTTACCGCTTGCTGACCGTGCAACAATCGCAAACATGTCACCTGAGTACGGTGCAACAAACGCATTCTTCCCTGTAGATCAGGAAACACTTGATTATATGAAACTGACAGGCCGCAGCGCGGAACAGATTGAGATTGTTGAAACATACCTGAAAGAGAACGATATGTTCTTCGATCCTGATGTTGAAGCAACTTACACAGATATCGTCGAACTTGACCTGTCAACTGTGGAACCATCACTTGCCGGTCCGAAACGTCCGCAGGATTTAATTCCACTTTCTAAAATGAAAGAGAAATATAATAAATCTGTAACTGCTGAGAGTGGCAACCATGGTCATGGTCTTGATAAGAGCGAGTTTGAAAAGACTGGCACTGTTGAATTCAGTGACGGTACAACAGCAGAGCTTAAAACAGGTGACCTTGCCATCGCAGCGATTACATCATGTACGAACACATCCAACCCTTACGTTATGCTGGGAGCCGGTTTAATCGCGAAGAAAGCTGTAGAAAAAGGTCTTACAGTGCCACCATACGTGAAAACATCACTGGCACCGGGTTCAAAAGTTGTTACAGGCTACCTGGAAGACGCAGGCCTACAGCCGTACCTTGATCAGCTAGGATTCAACCTTGTCGGTTATGGTTGTACAACTTGTATCGGTAACTCAGGACCTTTAAAGCCTGAAATTACGAAAACGATTGTAGACAATGACATGCTGGTATCTTCTGTACTTTCCGGTAACAGAAACTTTGAAGGACGTATCCACCCGCTAGTCAAAGCAAACTATCTTGCATCACCGACACTGGTTGTTGCTTACGCACTTGCAGGTACTGTCGATATCGATCTTAATAAAGAGCCGCTTGGACAGGACCAGGATGGAAATGATGTCTTCATGAAAGATATCTGGCCGTCAATCAAGGAAGTCAGAGATGCAGTAATGAGCAATGTTACGCCTGAACTATTCCGTAAACAGTATGAAAATCTGTTTGAATCCAACGAAACATGGAATAAGATTGAAACGACTGACGCGCCGATGTATGATTTCCAGCCGGAATCAACATACATCCAAAACCCTACATTCTTTGAAAATCTTTCCAAGGAACCGGGCACAATCAATGATATAAATGGTCTCAGAGTTCTTGGTAAATTTGGAGACAGTGTAACCACAGACCATATTTCACCAGCGGGTGCGATCGGTAAAGATACACCGGCAGGTAAATGGTTAATCGAACAGGGTGTTTCACCACGTGACTTCAACTCATATGGTTCCCGTCGTGGTAACCATGAAGTGATGGTCCGCGGTACATTTGCGAACATCCGTATCCGTAACCAGATTGCACCGGGTACAGAAGGTGGTTTCACGACTCACTGGCCGACTGGTGAAGTGATGAGCATCTATGACGCTGCAATGAAGTATCAGGAAGAGAATACAGGTCTTGTTGTCGTTGCAGGCGATGATTACGGAATGGGCTCCAGCCGTGACTGGGCAGCCAAAGGTACAAACCTTCTGGGCGTCAAAGCTGTTATCGCAGCAAGTTACGAAAGAATCCACCGTTCCAACCTTGTAATGATGGGTGTTCTTCCTCTGCAGTTTGTAGATGGAAAGAATGCTGAAGACTACGGTCTTGACGGCAGTGAAACATTCGATATCAAAGTGGGCGAGACAGTTAAACCTGGAGATATTCTGGATGTTACAGTGACTGATACAGAGGGTAATGCTCAAGTCATTCAGGTCAAAGCACGTTTCGACTCTGAAGTGGAAGTGGATTATTACCGTCATGGTGGTATCTTACCACTTGTTCTCAGAAAAAAATTAAGTGAGTAATTCAATCATTTAAAAACCCGGTGAAATCATATGATTTCACCGGGTTATATTGTTTTTAACAGGATTTACATAAAAGTTATTTTGGATTCTGTTCCATCCTTAATCCGTTTCATATTCGATATATGTCGGATGATGACGACAAAACCGAGTACGATTGCAAAAGCCATGAACAATGGATCTTGTAAAAACAGGGAAAGAACGATTAATGTCACTGCAGCTACAATACTCGATAAAGATACAAATTTGCTCAATTTCAATGTAATTAAAAATGCAGATACTAAAATTATAAAGACGATTGGATTGTAGGCAAGTACTGCACCTCCACCTGTAGCAACGGCTTTACCACCTCTGAACTTCAAGAAGATGGGGTAGACATGGCCGAGTGCACTGACGAGTCCCGGAATAAATATATGTATATCCATAGCCAACAGAATGGTGATATAGACAGGAAGCGCACCTTTGAATATATCCAGGAGCAATACGACAATCCCAGCTTTTTTGCCTAAAATTCTGAAGGTGTTTGTAGTTCCGATATTACCACTGCCGTGTTCTCTAAGGTCTACTTTATAAAATATTTTACCTATGAGTAAGCTAAATGGAATGGAGCCAATCAAATAACTGAATATGAGCAGGAGTATTACATTTTCCATTTTAGACTCTCCTTTATTATCAGGTACTAATAGTTTACCATATAAATAAAATATTATAAATTGATAAAAATTGGATAGTTGACTATAATAATGTTATGTAAACTATTAACTGGTTATATTATTAAATTTTTAGCAGAGACTTGCAAAGATTGTGTTTTTATATAAAAATAGTAAGGTAGATTAAAATTCGAACGTATGTTTGTAGGAGGTTTACTCTTTGTCAAAAACGAACAATTATAGTGATGATTCAATTCAAATATTGGAAGGCCTGGACGCAGTTCGTAAACGACCGGGGATGTATATCGGCTCAACCGATGTAAGAGGTCTGCATCATCTGGTTTATGAAATTGCCGATAATGCCGTGGATGAAATATTGAACGGTTATGGAAACGAGATCAATATCAGACTGAATGAAGATGCCAGTATTTCAATTTCAGATAACGGACGGGGTATGCCGACAGGTATGCACCCATCCAAAAAAACAACACCTGAAGTCATATTCACAGTACTGCACGCAGGCGGTAAATTCGGTTCCGGCAGCTATAAAACTTCAGGAGGGCTCCATGGTGTCGGAGCTTCTGTCGTCAACGCACTGAGTGAGTGGATGAAGATCGAAATCCACCGTGACGGAAAAGTCCATGAAATTTCATTTAAAGACGGCGGTAAAGTGGATAAGAAGCTGTCAGTGACTGGCAAGACTAAAAAGACGGGCACAACCGTCACTTTTAAACCGGATAACAGAATCTTCAAGCTCGGCACGTCGTTCAATTATGAAATGATTGTTGAACGAATGAGGGAATCAGCCTTTCTTCTGAGCGGCTTGAAAGTGTCAATAGTCGATGCGCGCGGCGATGAAGAAAAGGTGGAAGAATTTCAATATGAAGATGGCTTGAAGTCTTTTATCGAATTTTTAAATGAAGGCAAGGATTCCATCGGTAATATCGTCCAGTTTAAAGGGGACTATCAGGATATCGAAGCCGATGTGAGTTTCCAATATAATGACCAGTATACGGAGACGATCATCTCTTTTGTAAACAATGTCAGAACAAAAGACGGCGGGACTCACGAAGTCGGTTTCAAAACCGGTTTTACAAAGGCATTCAACGAATATGCCCGTAAAATAAAAGAATTGAAAGAAAAAGATAAAAATCTGGACGGCAGTGACATCCGCGAAGGTTTGACGGCAATCGTCTCAATTAAGGTTCCAGAGCACCAGCTCCAGTTTGAAGGTCAGACAAAGAGCAAGCTCGGAACCAATGAAGCGAGAGCGGCTGTCGAGTCCACACTCGTCGAAAAGTTGCCATTCTATCTTGAAGAGAATGGCACATTGAGCAGTCAGCTTGTTAAAAAGGCCATCAAGGCAAGAAATGTAAGGGAAGCTGCGAGAAAAGCACGTGAAGAAGCGAGGAACGGCAAGAAAAACCGTAAGAAAGACACTCTGCTTTCCGGCAAGCTGACTCCGGCCCAAAGTAAAAATGCGAAAAAGAATGAACTCTTTTTAGTAGAGGGGGATTCAGCCGGCGGCTCGGCGAAGCAGGGCAGGGATCGTAAGTTCCAGGCCATTCTTCCGCTCCGGGGCAAGGTGATCAACACCGAGAAAGCTAAATTTGAAGATATTTTTAAAAACGAAGAAATAAACACCATCATCCACACCATCGGTGCGGGTGTCGGTACGGACTTCAAAGTTGAAGATTCCAACTACGATAAAGTGATTATCATGACCGATGCCGATACTGATGGTGCGCATATTCAAGTTTTATTGCTGACGTTCTTTTTCAATTATATGCGGCCTTTATTTGAAGCCGGTAAAATCTACATTGCATTGCCGCCTTTATTCCAATTGAAGAAAAAGGTCCGAAAAAAGGAAGATGTGCGTTACGTCTGGACTGAAGAAGAATTGGAACAAGTGCAAAAAGAAATGGGCGGAAACATTGAACTTCAGAGATATAAAGGTCTCGGTGAGATGATGGCTGAACAGTTATGGGAAACGACGATGAATCCTGAAACACGTACGTTGATCCAGATCTCGATTGACGATGAGGCGTTGTCATTAAAACGTGTGACAACGCTGATGGGTGATAATGTCGAGCTGCGCAGAAAATGGATCGAGTCGAATGTCAGCTTTACACTCGAGGACCAGAACAGTATTTTAGAAAATCAGGAAATAGATCATATGGATGAGGAAGGTGATGGCATTGGCTGAAAATATTCAAAATTTGAAACTTGAAGATGTGCTTGGTGACCGTTTTGGACGGTATAGTAAGTATGTCATCCAGGACCGTGCCATTCCTGATGTAAGAGACGGGTTGAAGCCGGTACAGCGTCGTGTCCTTTATGCAATGTTCCGGGAAGGTAATACATTTGATAAAAATTATCGTAAAAGTGCCAAAGCGGTCGGTAACGTCATAGGTAACTACCACCCGCACGGTGAGTCGAGCATTTACGATGCCATGGTCCGTCTTGGACAGGGCTGGAAGATGAGAGAAGAGCTCATCATGATTCACGGTAATATCGGGAGTATGGACGGAGATCCGCCTGCTGCAATGCGTTATACCGAAGCGAAGCTTGCTGAGATATCCAATGAAATGGTCAGAGACATCAATAAGAACACTGTGGACTTTATGAACAATTTTGATGATACCGATGTGGAACCGACTGTTATGCCTTCACGCTTTCCTAATATTCTGGTCAACGGATCGACGGGTATTTCAGCGGGGTATGCAACAGATATTCCACCGCATAATCTGGATGAGGTCATCGATGCAACACTGAAAGTCATCGACAAACCGACGGTCAAAATTGATGAACTGCTTCAAATTGTCAAAGGTCCGGATTTTCCGACCGGCGGCATTATCCAGGGTAAGGATGAATTGAAAAAAGCTTATGAGACCGGACGCGGCAGAGTCATTGTCCGTTCCAAAGTTGAAACTGAAGAATTGCGCAGCGGTAAGAAGCTGATTGCAATCAGTGAGTTGCCTTATGAAGTAAATAAGGCAAACCTTGTTAAAAAGATCGATGAAGTCCGTGCAGACAGAAAAGTCGACGGTATTTTGGAAGTCAGGGATGAAACAGACAGAACGGGCTTGAGAATTGCGATTGAAGTGCGAAAAGATGCGAATGTAGAAGGTATCATCAACTATCTGTATAAACGCACCGACCTGCAGGTGGCATATAACTTCAATATGGTCGCAATCAGCAACAGAGCGCCGAAGCTGCTCGGCTTGAAAGAGATTTTAGCGAGCTATATCGATCACCAGAAAGAAATTGTATATAAACGTTCGCAATTTGAACTGGCCCAGGCGAAAAAACGCATGCATATCATTGAAGGTCTGATGAAAGCATTGTCGATTTTGGATGATGTCATCCGCCTGATCAGAGAATCTGAAAATAAAAGGAATGCAAAAGAGAATCTTATCGAAGCATTCCATTTCACCGAGGCTCAGGCAGAAGCGATTGTTATGCTTCAGCTTTACCGTCTGACAAACACTGATATCGTTGAGCTGGAAACAGAGCATAATGAACTCGATTATACGATCAACCAGCTTAATGAAATCATTAATGATGAGAAAAAACTGTTATCGGTCATAAAAAAAGAACTCCGGGACATTAAGAAGAAATACAGTTCGGAAAGATTGACCGAAGTCGAAGATAAAATTGAAAATATCGAACTGGACAAGACACTGCTGATTCCTCAGGAAGAGACAATCCTTTCACTGACGAGAGACGGTTACGTCAAACGCACAAGTCCGAGAAGCTTCAATGCCAGTGAACCTGATGAAATCGGCATGAAAGAAGACGATTTCCTTGTGTATCTGAGTGAAGCCAATACACTTCAACAAATGCTGGTATTTACCAATCTCGGGAATTACTTAATCATTCCTGTACATGAAATACCTGACATCCGCTGGAAGGACCACGGTGTCCATCTGTCGAGCCGTTTCAAAATAGAAGCGCATGAATTTCCTATATTCGCCATGACTGTGGATGACTACAAAGACAGCCTCTCGATTGTCTCGGTTACGAAAAATGGTCAGATTAAGCGCAGTGAACTCTCATTGTTCGAAGCTGTCAGAATCAAGAGACCGATTGTCTATATGAATCTTAAAGCGGATGATGAAGTGGTTGATGTGGATACTTCCGTGACAGGAACGGAAGAGATTTTATACGTCACTGCAAAAGGTTTGACGCTGAAATACGGTCTGGATGCGGTCAATCCGACAGGTCTGAGATCGCAGGGTGTCAGAGCGATGAATGTGAAAAAGGATGATAAAATCATATTTGCAGGCATTATTAAAGATGAGAGGTATTTACTGACTGTCTCCAACAGAGGTGCTGCAAAACGTACAGACCTGTCGGCATTCGAATCAGGCGCCCGTGCCCAGGTCGGTACGATGCTGCTTAAAGAAATAAAATCCAAACCACATCGTCTTGTCGGTGCAAAACTATTTGATGATAATATCAATGCAGTCATTGTTTCCGAGTCAAATGATTCGACGATCAGCGGCAAGGACATCCGGGTTACTGGAAAGTATGTGAACGGCTCGTTTGTAGTGGATGAGGATACGTTCGGTGAAGTGACAGATGTTTACTTTGATGACATAGATTTATAAAAAAGGTTTCATTTTAAGCTCCCAATGTTATAATTCATTAACATAAAGGGGGCTTTTTTATGGAGAATTTCATCAGTATTTTTGAAAATATCATTGGAACAATGAACGATCTTTTGTGGGGCGATTTTCTTGTCGGGATATTGATTGTTGCCGGCCTGTTTTTCACATTATCTTCACGTTTTGTTCAACTCAGATCAATTAAACAAATGTTTGCCGTGTTGAAAGAGAAACCTGAAACGCTGCCTGATGGGACGAAAGGGATTTCCGCTTTTAAGGCATTCACGATCAGTGCCGCTTCACGTGTAGGAACCGGGAATGTTGCCGGGGTGGCAACAGCAATCGTGCTCGGGGGTCCGGGTGCTGTGTTCTGGATGTGGGTCATTGCATTCATCGGCGCGGGGACTGCATTTTTTGAGTCCACTTTGGGACAGCTGTACAAAGTGAAAGATAAAGAAGGCGGTTACCGCGGCGGTCCTGCATATTACATGTCAAAAGGACTGGACCAGAAATGGCTGGCCATGTTCTTTGCGATTTTGATTACCGTGACTTTCGGTTTTGCATTTAACGGGCTGCAGGCAAATACCATTGCGGCTGCATATAACGGTGCTTTCGGCATCGACCGCAACATTATCGGTATTATTCTTGCAATCTTTACTGCGGTAGTTATTTTCGGAGGAGCGAAACGAATAGCGAATGTAACCGGCTATATTGTCCCGGTCATGGCAACGATTTATCTTGGTGTGGTCATATTCATATTAGTTATTAATTACGATCTTGTTCTGCCGATGATCGGACAGATCTTTGCGAATGCCTTCGGTCTGCAGGAAGCTTTTGCAGGTGCTGTGGGTGCAGCAATCCTGAACGGTTTCCAACGCGGGCTGTTCTCGAATGAAGCAGGTATGGGTTCTGTTCCGAATGCCGCTGCATCAGCTGCGGTCAGCCATCCTGTGAAACAGGGGCTTATCCAGTCTTTGGGTGTTTATTTCGATACTATGATTGTCTGTACAGCGACGGCTGTTCTTATTCTGATGTATACGGATTTGAGTTACGGTGAAGATGCGACTCAGGGTATTGAAGTGACACAGGCAGCCATGTCAGCACAGATTGGAGACTTTGGCGGTATTTTTATAGCAGTCGTCATCTTACTGTTTGCTTACAGTTCAATTTTAGGGAACTATTTCTATGGACAGAGCAACCTTAACTTTATAAAGGAACATCCTGTTGTATTGTTCATCTTTAAGCTGTTGGTTATCGGGATGGTCTACGTCGGAGCGGTTATGGATATTACGCTTGCATGGAATACGGCAGACGTATTCATGGCTCTGATGGCAGTGACAAACATTGTAGCAATCATCGGACTGAGTAAAATCGTCTTTAAAGTGTCGAAGGATTACTCAGATCAGCTGAAAGCGGGCAAGCAGCCGGTCTTCTACATCGATAATGTCGATATCGACAAACATGGTATCGGCGAATGGGAGAGAGGCCGTTACGATAAAACAAAAGAAGAAGAATAAAAAAATGACCGCATACATCAAATGTATGCGGTCGTTTACTGTTTAAAATAAGTTTTTGAAGAAATCAACGATACTGTTGAAGAAGTTGCGGAGTGCTGTGACGAATGAGTCCCATGCGCCTGAATCCTGTATTTCCTGTCCGATCTCTTCTGCTTTGTCCTGTGCGTCGCTGAATGCATCGCTTGAAGTGATCTGATCTACAAGGTTGCGTGATGATTCAATCAATCTGTCCGCTTCCTCACCGGAAAACAGACCGGATTCCTGAATGTTCGTAATGATGACGATGATGCGGTCGACCTGTTCCTGGGATAAAATATCCTGGAGGCCGTTTTCCTGCATCTTCTCATCGACGATGTTTCTTACATCTTCTTCTGTCACTTCACCGCCATAGTTATTGACGATTTCAATTTTGATTTCAGTGATCATTTTGTTCAGCTGGACTTGTGAAAATCCTTCGACATCACTGTTTTCATCTGATATATCTGAAATTGCTTCAAGTTCTTCCTGTGCATTTTGCGTCCGTTCCTCGGGGATGTCCTCACCTTGTACTTCATATGCTTTATATATGCCTGACAGCGCACTTTCACCTGTAACATCTTCAGCGGCTGCGATGGTGACATCTGCATCAGTGATGCCTGAAGTCAGTAAAGCATTCTGATATGTCTCTTCAGTGATTTTTGTGATTTCACCCATGGATTCGTTAAGTGTGATGTTGAGTCCGTAGCCCGGATCTCTTTGCATGATACGGATGCTTGACTTCAATACGCTGTTGTCATAAAGCATGCCCAGATAATTATCAACATCTTCCGAATATACATAACCGGTTTCATCATTGTCTTCGGCTTCAAGCAGTCCGCTCGTTTCACTGCGGAGGTTGTCATCGTTCTCAAGTGCTGCACCATATATCGTCACGGCATTATCCCATTCGGAAGCTGCCTTCAAAGTTGTTGGTATAATTGATATGAGTAACACTGCCATAGCCAGCAGAGTAAGCTTTTTATACATAATAATCCTCTTTTCATTCGATTTTTATTAATTTTACTACAGAGCGGATTTTAAAACAATTTTTAACCGGCGTATTATATTTACTTTATTATTTTATCGTTTAAGAGTAGAATATTTTGTAGAGAAATTTTAGGAGCATGAATATGAATAATGAATATAAGCGTGTGGATAAAAGCAATACGGGTACACGCAAGAAGCTGAAGCTGCGAAAAAGAGCGTATATACCATTAGTTTTAATCATTTTATTGATCAGTGCAATTTTATATATATTCCTGTCTTATCAGTCAGGGTTGAAAACTGCAGAGGAAAACGGCGTGGATCATGAAGAGATGACATTTAACGGGACCGATAATAACGACGGCAAGAAAACGTTTCTGCTCCTCGGAGCGGACAGGGAGGATGACGGCGTCACACGGACGGACGTCATCATGCTCGGCCAGTACGACTATATGCAGAAAGACTTGAAACTCGCATCGATAATGAGGGATGTCTATGTCGACATTCCGGGCTACCAGAATTATAAAATAAATTCCGTCTATTCACTCGGCGGCGTCGAACTTCTGAGACAGACGCTGGAGTCGAACTTCGGCGTACAGGTGGAAGACTATATCGTCGTCGATTATCAGGCGTTTGAATCGGTCGTGGACGCCATCAATGATGATGGCATCATGATCGATGTCGAAAAGGATATGTCCGAGAAGATTACGACAGAACTGTACAAGGGTGAACAGCGTCTCGGCGGTGAAGATTTACTTGAGTATGCCCGTTTCCGTCAGGATTCGGAAGGTGACTTCGGCCGTGTCAGACGCCAGCAGCAGGTCATCGGTGCGGTCAAGGATGAAATACTGACTGTCGGCGGTGTCTTCAATCTGCCGCACGCCATGGGCACGGGTATGGGATATGTCAATACGAGCATGAGCGAAGCAGAACTCTACCGTATGGCAGGTTCATTCCTTGTTCGTGGTGATAAGGATATCGACTCGCTCACATTGCCTGTGGAAGGATCATATCAATTTGTTGATACTTACCACGCCGGCAGCGTCATCGATCTTGACTACGATTGGAACAGTGAAGTACTGCATCAGTTCCTGGATGATGAACTGGATGATACAGAAGCACAGCAGCCGGATCCGGATGAAGAAGTGCCGCAGCCATAATTACTGAAGACGCCGAAAGGCGTCTTTTTTCATGGTGACCCGATGCGGATGATATGTTATATTTAATAAGAACGTATGTTCGTAAAGAGGTGAGGTTATGTATAACTATCATATTTGTCCGCACCGGCATATTTTATGTGTGGACTTAAAAAGTTTTTTTGCGAGTGTATCCTGTATTTTGAAAGGGCTGGATCCGAAGACGACGAAACTGGCGGTGGTCGGTGATACGAAGAGTATCGGTTCGGTTGTACTCGCTGCAACACCGGAATTGAAAAAGCTCGGTATAAAGACAGGATCGCGTCTTTTTGAAATTCCGAACCGCCGGGATATTTATATCATCAATCCATCGATGAAAATCTATCTGGATTACTCCGGAAAGATCACTGAAGTGGCACTCAAGTATGTTGCTCCTGAAGATTTCCATCAGTATTCCATCGATGAATTTTTTATGGATGTTACGGAAAGCTGGCATCTGTTTGAAGAGTCCCCGTATCTTCTGGCGAGGAGAATAAGAAGGGAGATTTATGAGGCGACGAAAATTGACAGTGCCATCGGCATCGGAGAAAATATGCTGCTGAGTAAATTGTCCCTGGATATCGAGGCGAAGAAAATGAGTGACGGCATTGCAGAGTGGCGCTATCACGATGTACCTGAAAAGCTGTGGCCGATTACACCGCTGAGGGATTTTTGGGGGATTAACCGGCGCAGTGAAGTGAAGCTCAACCAGCGCGGAATCTTCAATATCGGAGATCTGGCACATTACAGTCCGGTACATCTAAAGCGTGATTTCGGCGTCGTCGGTGTCGACTGGCACCTTCATGCCAACGGCATAGACTTCAGTGTCATACGGGAAAAACATGTCGTCCATTCGCCGTCCATCGCAAAAAGCCAGATCTTGATGAGGGATTATGAATTTGAAGAAATCTATGTCGTTTTATTTGAACAGATAGATGAAGTGGCCCACCGGCTGCGACTCGCAAACCGGCTTGCGAGAACCGTTCAGTTTTCAGTCGGCACAAAAGACGGCGAAGTATACAGGAAACAGTTCACGGTCAAGGAAGGCACCAATAACGAAAATGAAATGATGAAAGCAGTGTGGCGCCATCTGCTGCAGATGGCGGATACCAATGCCTTGTACCGGACGATCAGCGTGTCTCTGACCAATTTCATCCCCGACAGCATAAAACAGATATCTTTGTTCGAAGATATGGAAAAAATGCTGAAGGAAGAAGCACTGGTGAAAACGATTGATGAACTGAAAGTGAAGTACGGCCAGCTCTCTGTCATGCGTGCCTTAAGCCGAACCGAGGCATCCACCCTGAAACTCAGGGAAGGACTGATTGCGGGGCATAAGAGGTAGGCGGCGAGCATATCAGAATGATATCACGGTTCACATCCGGTTTGTATATGGTAGGATAAGAACATCTAAAAATACGGGAGGGACATGATATGGGTACTCCGATCATAAAAGAACTGCAGACGTCAGAGGAAATAAAGGAAGGATTTCCTGTCATGAAACAGCTGCGGACACATCTGGATGAAGAGGCCTACATGGATCTGGTGCTGGAGGCGCAGGTGAAGGACAGTTATAAAATATTTGCGCTGTTCGAGGATGAAAAGATTGTGGCCGTCACCGGATTCAAGCCGATGATTACTTTATATTACGGCAGATTCGTCTGGGTGTGTGATCTGGTCACCGACAGTGACAGCCGCTCAAAAGGCTACGGCAAAGCACTGCTGGAATTTGTCCATGAATGGGCCGGGGAAAACGGCTATGACAGTGTTGCGCTGTCATCCGGCCTTGAAAAAACGGAAGCCCACCGCTTTTATGAAGACAAAATGGGTTATGACAAAGTCAGCTACGTCTTTAAAAATTCTGTGGAATAAAAATCATGTTCAATGAAAAGGGGAATTATATGTACCGTGATGAAGAGCTGGTGATCCGGCCGATTGAAAAAGGGGATCTATATGATGTGTGGAAACTGATATTCAAAGAAGAAGCCCCCGAGTGGAAGAAATGGGATGCACCGTATTACCCCCATTATGCGTTGGAATATGAAGATTTTTTAAGAGGTTCCGCCCCGTGGGTCAATAAAGACAACCGGTGGCTGGTTGAAAAGGACGGTGTAGCTGTCGGCACCGTCTCCTATTATTGGGAGGACGAGGCATCCAACTGGCTGGAGATCGGCATTGTCCTTTATCAGCCGGACAATTGGAGCCGCGGTCTCGGTACGCGGACATTGAAAATGTGGATCGGCCATTTATTCAACACGCTGCCGCTCGTCCGTGTCGGCCTGACGACATGGTCCGGAAATGAACGCATGATCCGTGTCGCGGAAAAGCTCGGGATGCAGATGGAAGCGAGAATCCGGAAAGTGCGCTATTATGACGGCCATTATTATGATTCGATCAGAATGGGCATTTTGCGGGAAGAGTGGACAGCTACGCGGCAACCTCATTGAATCCCCACAGGAACATCAGGCCGTTGGCCACGCCTAAAACAAGCGAAATCATCGTGCCGACAAGAACATATTCACTTTGCTTTTTGACATTTTCATCGGATTTATCACCGGAAAATCTCAGGATGGATTTGGCGGCAATAATCAGCCCGAGTGCCGTATATTGATTCAGAACAACGAAGACGATGATGATCAGACGTTCTGAATAACCGATGGTCATGCCGATATAGTCTGTTTCCGGGTTTTTCTCCCCGGATAAAAATTCGAGGAACAATTTGATCAGCAGGCCGCTAAAAATATAAAAAAGAATGCCAAGAGCGATGATCCACATCAGCTGTCACCTGACTTTCTGAAAGACCGGGTGACTTTATTCTGCAGTCCGGCAATATCCACTTCATCCGCATAGTATGACTGCAGGAAATCCAGGATGACTTCAAGCTGACGGCCTCTTGATTTATGATAGTGGGCGGATATGGTCGAATGGCTTTTATTCAAAACCTCCGCAATTTCCTTTTGAGTCATACCTGACATTTTCATAAGCAGGACGCCGCGCTGCAATTCGGTTAAATTGTTCAAAATATCTGTGACATACATCAGTGCGACGTCGAGCGAGCTGTCGATATCCACACCAGCGAAGTCCTGGATGGCGGATTTTTTAATTTCATCCAGTGCATTCCGTGTATCTTTGATGCCGGCGTGGGTCCATTCTTCCGGATCGGTTTCAGGATATTCCACATCGATTGTATGAAAGCTGCACTTCAAAGGAAAGCTGTTTTTCCGCCACAATAATTTGGCATAAAATGCGATAAATAGGGTATAGTGAGGTTTAGAAGAAATGATGAATAATTCATCACCCATCCGGTAATTTACGTAAAACTTTTCCTGGTGACGTAACCAGTCGGAAATTTCTTTTTCAAGCCGCTTTATCTCTTTTGATAAATTCCGGTCGGCTTTAGTGCTGCCGCTGACGTCCATTATTAATAAAGATATCATCGCTCATCACTCCCTCTGTTTAATGATATAATATACAAGGTATGTCCATTATACTTAAATTCGTTCAATTAAGCGAATATTCTATAATTCGTTCAAACAGACGAATTACAATAAAGAGCGAATAAAGATGAAATTTATAATGAAGTTTGTTAATATACTAAAGTGAAAAATGTGAACAGGAGTGCCAAAATGGAATTTACAGAGTTAACAATAGAAGAGTTTAATCACTTCACGCTGAACAACTTCAGCCATTTTACCCAGACAGAGGAAAACTACCGGCTGAAGAAAGATGGCGGGACAGAAACTTATCTGGTCGGCGTTAAACATGAAGACGCAGTCCGTGCGGCATGTTTAGTGACTTTGACCCCCGTGATGAAAGTGATGAAATATGCTTACACCAACCGTGGTCCTGTAATGGATTACAGCGATAAGAAAGTGTTTGATACTTTCTTTGACGGTCTGAAACAATTTTTAAAAACTAAAAATGTACTGCATTTAAGAGTCGACCCTTATGAAGTCATCAATGAGCGCAATCATGAAGGTGAAATAACGAAAGATATGGGCAACAGATATATCTTTGAGTATTTCAAGGCACATGGTTTCCGTCACGATGGCTTTTCAGTAGGTTTTGATCCGGTCATCCAAATCCGCTGGCATTCGATATTAGATCTTTCCGATAAGACGCCGGAAGATGTACTGAATGATATGGACAGTCTCCGAAAGAGAAATATTAAAAAAGCTGAAAAGCATGGTCTCGGCATCAAGTTTCTGGATCTGGACGATATTGATGTCTTCCGTAAATTTATGAAAGATACTTCCGAGATGAAAGAATTCGTCGACAGAGATGATGAGTATTACATCAGCCGTAAAAAATACTTCAAGGACAACGTGCTCATCCCACTCGTATATGTCGACCTGGAAAGCTACAATGAAACGACTCAAAAGGATATGGATAAACTTAAGAAAAATATTGAAAAAGCGCAGAATGCTGTGGAAAAAGATCCTTCAAATGAGAAACAGCAGAAAAAGATTGTCAATTTGAGCGAACAGCTGGCAAACATTGAAGACAAACTTGAAGAAGGTAAAGCACTGCTCGAAAAGCATGGTAAGGAACTGCCGGTCGCAAGTTCATATTACTTTGTGACACCTCATGAAGTCGTCTATCTCGCGGGAGGCAGCGACAACGATTTCCGTCATTTCTCAGGCAGTTATCTGATCCAGTGGAAAATGATCAATTACGCAATTGAAAATAATATTGATATATATAATTTCTACGGTATCAGTGGTGACTTTACACCGGGAGCAGAAGATGCAGGCGTCGTTCAATTCAAAAAAGGGTTCAATGCGAAAGTGAATGAGTACATCGGTGATTTCATACAGCCGATCAACAAACCTGCATATCTCCTGTATCAGTCTATAAATAAAGTGCGTCAGAAATTAGGAAGGTAGGATGAACATGATTTTTACGGAATTAACTGATTTGGAATATCAAAATTATATCGAAAAAGGGGAGGAGTCCGCCTTTTTCCAGATGATAGAAAATAAAACGAACCGTGAGCTTGAAGATGACCAGTCTGTCCGCCTTCTGGGCGTCAAAGACGATTCGGGTGAAGTCATTGGTGCCAGTCTGTTCAGTCTGAAATCGACTGGCCTCGGCCAATACTTCTACTATTCCAACCGCGGACCGGTAATGAATTATCACGATCATGAGCTCGTGCGGTTTTATTTTCAGGAACTGTCCAGGTACTTGAAAAATAATAACTGTTCCTATGTAAAAGTCGATCCTAACTGGATTTATAAAAAATATGATAAAGACGTTAATGAAAAAACGGATTACGAGGCACAGGATACGCTGATTCAGATCATGGAAGAAGAAGGTTATGTGCATCAGGGCTTTACAAGAGGCTATTCAAAAACTTCGCAGGCCCGCTGGATGAGTGTACTTGATGTGAGTGGCTATGATAATGTGAATTCACTTGTTAAGACGTTTGATTCCCAGCGTAAAAGAAATATTAAAAAAGCGCAGAAATTCGGCGTTAAAGTGAGATTTTTAGAAGTTGACGAAATGGATAAATTCATGAAATTATATTTGGCGACTTCAGAACGTCAGGGGTTCTTCACACACCCGGATCCGCTTAAATATTTCACGTATTTCAAAATGACTTATGAAGATAAGCTGTTGGTGCCGCTTGCTTATATAGAGCTGGATGAGTATATTGGGAATCTGACGAAAGAGAGCGAAGATCTTAAAAAACGCCATGCCAAGCAGGATGAGAAAGAGAACAAAAATGATAAGACGATCAATAAGATCAAAGAGATGGAAAAGCAGATCAATAAGATTGAAGAGGACCTGAAAGAAGCGCGTGAGATTCAGGCAATCGAAGGAAATACGCTTGATCTCGCAGCGGGCATTTATTTTGAAACGCCTTACGAACTGGTTTACAACTCAGGCGCGAGTACGAGTAAGTATCCTCAGTTTGTCGGTCCCTACATGATGCACCTGGAAATGATGAAATACTGCATCGATAACAATATCGACCGTTATAATTTCTACGGCGTCAGCGGTGATTTTTCAGAAGACGGCGAAGACTACGGCGTTTACAGGTTCAAGCGTGGATTCAATGCGGAAATTGAAGAGCTGGTCGGCGATTTCGTCAAAGTCATCAAACCGGTGCCTTACAATGTTTATAAAGTGAAAGCCAAATTAAACCAGATGATTTCAAAGTAATGATAAAGGAAGGTTGAACTTAAAATGCATACAGCCAAGATAAGTGAGCATACATTCAAACGGTTCATCGATGACTATGACAGTTATATGCATTATCTTCATGATAATCTGTACTATGACTATATATCCGGCCTATATGAAACACACCTGCTCGGTCTGTTTGAAGAAGAAGAGCTGATCGGTGTGTCCATGCTGAGTGCGACATCCGTACTGAAAAGATACAGACTCTTTACATCTCATACAGGTCCGTTGATCAAAGCCTTCAATAATGAACGTCTGGCATTCTTTTTATCCGAAATCGACAAGTATGTTCAGAAAAATGGGGCACTGCAGCTGATCCATTCGCCTTACCATATTTATCAGATGCACGATAAAGACGGTCACCTGATTGAAGATGACAAAAACAATCCGGAAATCATCAATATATATGAAAAGCTCGGCTATAAGCACCACGGGTTCACAAAAGAACTGATTACCGAAGAACTGCTCAGATACCAGGGTGTACTGGATATTACACCGAGTGAAAAAGAACTGATGAAAAATATGGAATCCACCACAAGGTATAATACCAAACAGGCGGAGATCATGCCGGTTAAATTGCGGTATCTTGATGAAGACGAGTACGATCTGTTCATCGACATCTATAAGGAGACCGAGGAACGGATCGGCTTTGATCCGGTGCCGTCCGATAAAATCAAGAATCTGCTGAAAACTCTTAAGGATAAGATGTATCTGGTCATGACTTATGTCAACGTGGATGAATATCTGGACCAGCTGGCCGCAGAACGTGATGGACTTTCAGATGAAAAAAATCACATACTGGAAAAAGAAAAAGAGGGCACAGCAACCAAAGGCCAGAAAAAGAAACTGGAACAGATCGAACAGCAGTTAAACAGTAAGCATTCAAGAATTGAGAAGATTGAAGGCTATAAAGCGGACTTCGGTACAGATTTAAACTTATCAGCGGGCATGTATTACTATAATAACCATGAAATGGTGTATCTGTTCAGCGGCAGTTATCCTGAACTTTCATTTTTCAAAGGTACAAACTATGCGACGTGGGAAATGATCAAAAAGGCGAAAACGCTTGGACTTGAGCGCTTTAATTTCTTCGGCCTGACAGGAGATTTCACTGAAGATGCCAAAGATTACGGCGTTTACAGGTTTAAAAAAGGATATAATATCGAAATTGAAGAACTGCCGGGCACATTCGATAAAGTGTTCAATAAACTGATCTTCAGCGTGGCAAGAAAACTGAATAAAATATAGCATCGATAGGGGAGATAAATTGTAAATTTTCTCTCCTTTTTATTGTCCGGTTTGAAAGCAATACGTATATATGGTAAAAAGTAACTAACGGGTATTGTCAGTAGGGGGATAATCATGGAAATTGAGTACATAAGGGATTTTACAATGTATACGGCAATTTTCGGGATAATGAGTTTTGTGTGGTTTGGCTGGGCACAGGAAGCACCGAGGAAACACTGGCGGGCATATATCGGTATAGCATCCGGCATAGCATTGCTGCTCGGTCTGGCAGGTGTTTATTTAAGTGTGACAAACTGGGATGCAGCAAGTGCTTTAAGAGATAATGATGTATTAACAACATATATCATAGTGTTTTGGTTGGAAATGATTGTCGCTGTTATTGGTGTCATTGTAATATTCCGAATGAAAAAACGTGAATATGCAGCGCCGTGGATTGCATTGATTGTCGGCGTGCATTTTATATTCCTTAAAGAAGTATTCAATGATGCTGCATTGTATGTGCTCGCAGTACTTATGGTTGCAGCAGCATTGATATCACCGTGGATGGCACGTAAGCTTGGCGTCGCATACAGTGCAGTTACAGGTATAAGTTCCGGGGTTTTATTGTTTGTATTTGCAGTGCTTGGACTGATCAGATTTTTACTGGCATCATAATAGTAGAAATGCTGTAATGAAGACAATCAGCATGATTGCAAATGAGGCAATGATTGTTATGATAAATTTCCTGCTCAGTTTATTTTCTTTTGCGGTTTCAGCATCAGATTCAAATTCCTTTGCATTTTGAAGTACAACAAATGCAGAAACGATCAACACAAAAATTAATAGAAATAGACCCAAAATAATCGCTCCAAAATATCAGATTAATACGGTAATCATACCATAAATCAGGCACCCTTTTGAAATATATCATAAAGTTTACATAACATATATTATAGGAAGTTATATGTCGCTTATCAAAATTGAGGCATTATATCCCCTTATCATTGTTTTATCTATATAAAGAATGCCGAATCAGCTGATTTCCATATCATGATCTATGAGTGCTGCATCACTGTTATCCGGATATGCGTTTATGACTTAACGATCTTCCGGCGGCCACCGGCCTATAACCCGGTAGATGTCACTGCCAGGTTCCATTTCCACTATAATAAAGAACACCGGTCCTCCGAGTTACGGTTATAAAACACGCAGCCTGCCTTGCTCGTGATATAAGCTGCTTTCATTTAGCGCACCGCCGATTAACCGATCGCTACGTAAAGATATTCAGCCACCCTCTCAAATTTTATGACACTTCACCCGTTTAAAGTAAAATTATACTTTTTGTAGAGATGTTATGATAAGTTGATTTGACATATTAACCAAATCAATATACATTATTAATTAGACGTTAAAAATATGACTCCGTAGCTCAGCGGGAGAGCGCTTGCTTGACATGCAAGAGGTCGGTGGTTCGAAACCACTCGGAGTCACTCCAAAATACATATCAGGATACGCCTAAATCAGGCGTATCCTTTTTATTTGTTCAAAAGTGATCCTCGCCCTATTCTTTACCATCATTTTTATTTCAGGTTGTTCCGGCCAGTTCATTGCTTCAACCGGATTTTCAATCATTTCCCGTGACCGACATATAAAGCTGCGGGCGCTTTATCAATAAGCAGCTCAGCACTGTGCACTCCCATCTCATAACTCCATGCAGCAATCTTTGAGAAATGTAATATTCAATGTGTCAGATACTGCGAGGCCGACTTTTGAAGCCATTGTCACCCGTCAAATACTCATTCACCACTTTAATTTTGAAATCGATTGAATATTTTTTATACATATGAAAGCACCCCTAAAGTTGAATTTTGGAGTTCAACTTTAGGGGTGCATGTCAGAACCCGGTCGGGCTTCTGATCGCTTTATATCTCTTTATCATTCCCTGCTTCATCATTCAAAGATTCTTTTTCAGCGGCTCTCGCGTTCTTTTCTTTTTTTCGTTTGCGGGCATACATTACAGCCAGCAGCGTCACCACGATAGATAATACCATTAGGAACACAGCATAGCCGACTAAAGGTTCAAAGCTCAGTTCATCATTGAAATTCGGCAGAATAAAACCTGCCAGCCCCATTATAACTAATGATGCTGTCGGCATAAGCCACCAGTACTTTATTTTAAAGAACGGTATTAAAAAAGATAATATGATGACCATAAGCGTACTGTTTATATAAAACCAAACATCTTCTATCATTGCCTCACCCCTTCTTACTTTCATAATATCTCATTTAAATCCATTAGAACAGATTTTATATAAATTAATGTGTTTTATCAGAATATTCATGTATAATAATATTATACTTCGGTTTCCGAAATTATAAAGGAGTGTCAAACAAATGGGAGAATTAAAATCAAGACATGAAGTGGATGAAAAATATACATGGGATCTCACGCCGCTGTTCGAATCGGACAGTGACTGTGAAAGTGCAATCTCAGATTTTTTGAAGAAAGTTTCTGAATTTGCATCAAAGTATGAAGGAAAAATGGATGATTTGAATACAGCGGTTGCTGCGATGGACGACTTCAGACAATTGGTCGAAAAATTGGTGCCGATCGGCACATATGCGAGTCTGAGACTGTCAGCAGACCAGAGTGATGCAGACGCTCAGAAACTGAGCACCAAAGTGAGTAACGCAAGTGCGAAATTCAGTACAGACACGAGCTTTTTGAGAAGTGACCTGTTAGCTCAGGACGAATCATTTTTAAACTCGATCAAAGAGAAAGATTCAGAGTACGAAAATTTCGTTGATGAACTGATCCGGAACAAGCCATATCAGTTGGATGCAAAAGTTGAGAAGGCACTGGCGGCATACTCCAACGTCTTTAACGGTCCTTACGGCTTATATCAGAAGACAAAGCTGCTGGATATAGACTTCGGTACATTTAAAGCGAACGGCAAAGATATACCACTATCCTACCTTGCTTATGAGGGTGAGCTTGAAAGCCACCAGGATACAGAAGTGCGCCGTAATGCCTACAAGAAATTTTACGGCAAACTTAAGGAATATGAACATACGACGGCCGGCACTTATGATATTCACCTGAAAAAAGAAAAGACGACAGCAGATTTAAGAGGTTTTGACTCTGTGACAGATTACCTGCTGCACCCTCAGGAAGTGGACAGTGAATTATACCACCGCCAGATTGATCTTATAATGGAAGACCTCGCACCGCATATGAGAAGATATGCCAAATTGCTCAAAACAGTGAATGGTCTGGATGAAATGCGTTATGAAGACCTTAAGATTTCCTTAGATCCGTCAAGTGAACCGGAAATCAGTGTTGAGGACTCAAGAAAGTATATAACGGATGCTCTCAGTATCATGGGTGAAGATTACACAGAAATGCTCAACCGTTCTTATGATGAAAGATGGATAGATTTCGTTCA
The DNA here is from genome assembly GCF_059568765.1 of Lacicoccus kunmingensis DSM 17847. Lineage (NCBI taxonomy): Bacteria > Bacillati > Bacillota > Bacilli > Caryophanales > Salinicoccaceae > Lacicoccus > Lacicoccus kunmingensis. The sequence continues at coordinate 133,737 of NZ_JCANUC010000005.1, forward strand.
GAACAAAGGGAAATCCACCGGTGCATTTTGTGCGAGTCCGTATGGTTCCCATCCATTCATACTGATTTCATGGACATCATTGATGACGGAAGTTTTTGTACTGGCTCATGAACTCGGCCATGCGGGGCATTTTTATAATGCGAACCGTGAACAGAATGTATTTGACGCAAGAAGCTCAACTTACTTTGTAGAGGCACCGAGTACTATGAATGAGATGTTGATGGCGAATCATCTGCTTAAAAATTCGAAGGATCCTAAATTCAAGCGCTGGGTAATCAGTTCAATCATTTCAAGAACTTATTACCATAACTTTGTCACTCATCTTCTGGAAGCGGCATATCAGCGTGAAGTCTATAAGAAAGTAGACACTCATGAAAGCTTGAGTGCCAATGATTTAAACCAGCTGAAGCGCGGTGTAATTGAAGAATTCTGGGGAGACGACGTGGTCATTTCTGAAAATGCCGAACTGACATGGATGAGACAGCCCCACTACTATATGGGACTTTACCCTTACACATATTCAGCAGGTCTGACAATTGCGACTCAGATGGGCAGACGTGTATTGGATGAGGGACAGCCTGCAGTCGATGACTGGCTGAAAGTTTTAAAGGCAGGCGGTACGAAGTCGCCGGTTGAACTTTCGAAAATGGCGGGTATCGACATCACCACCGATAAGCCCTTGAAAGATACTATCGCCTACATTGGCGAGCTGGTGGATGAACTGGAGAAATTAACTGAAGAGATTGAAGGATAATAACCATGCATGGCTTTCTTGCCATGCATTTTTCACTTTGAAATAAACGATCCCGATTGATTGCTATAGTGATTGAGATTGTGGTATTATCTCTCTTGTGTTTTAAAGCCCGCGCAATATAAAGGAGATAAAATAATGGATCATACTGATAACTCTTGGAATCTGCCGAAAAAAGATAAGGCACTGATGATAGCTGCACTTTTAACGGGAGCATTCATGGGTATCGTAAATGAAACTTTACTCGCAACCGCTCTGCCATCCATCCAGGAAGCATTTGGAATTACACAGGCAGAGGTCCAGTGGATGACTACTGCATTTTTAATGGCAAATGGGATTATGATACCTATTTCAGCATTTTTGATTGACCGCTTTTCCACCCGGGGTTTATTTTTAACAGCGATTGGATTATTCGGGTTAGGTACATTAATCGCATCAGCAGCACAGATTTACCCCGTGCTTATACTGGCACGTATTGTACAGGCATCAGGGTCCGGTATCATGCTGCCGCTATTGATGACGGTCCTGCTTGCAATTATTCCCGTCAATAAACGGGGGACAGCGATGGGGATGATAGGAATCGTCATCGCTTTCGGTCCGGCCATCGGCCCAACGTTATCGGGGTTTTTATTGGAGTTCTTTTCATGGCGTTCACTGTTCCTTACAGTACTGCCGATTGTTGTAATCACTATGATTACAGCATATTTATTTCTTCATAATGTGACTGATCTCGGAAAACCTAAAATTGATATAATATCCATCGTATTATCTTCTGTCGGTTTCGGATCGTTCTTATATGGTTTCAGCATCGCTTCGAATGAAGGATGGACAAGCCCGGTCGTCCTGACCACCTTGACTGTCGGCGTAATCATTATAGGATTATTCGTATGGAGACAGCTGATTTTAAAAACACCGATGCTCGAGTTCAGAGTATTTAAATTTAAAATATTTACACTTGCCATCATCATTTCAATGACGGTCATGGTATCGTTGATCGGTGCAGAGACGCTGCTGCCGTTGTTTATGCAGAACGTGCTTGATTTCAGTCCGCTGCAATCGGGTCTGATGCTGCTTCCAGGTGCAATTGTCATCGGAATCATGTCACCCATCACCGGCAGGCTCTATGACCGATACGGAGCGAAATGGCTTGCATTGATGGGACTTGGAATAGTAACTGCCACAACATTCATGTTTACGAATCTGTCACTGGATACAACATTCACCTATTTGACGATCATTTATGCGATTAGAATGTTTGGCTTATCCATGGCACTCATGCCGGTAATCACATCAGCACTGAACCAGCTGCCGCCAAAGTGGTATTCACACGCTTCAGCGATGACAAATACGATGCAGCAAATATCAGCAGCCATCGGCACAGCAATCCTGATCACCCTTGTTTCAATGGGCGCAAACAGTTTCATACATGGCGAAGATATGCCGCAGGAACTGGCTGTAAAAGTGGCACAAGTCGTCGGCTTTGAATGGGCATTTATGGGAAGTACGCTTCTTGCCCTCACCGCATTTATACTCGCGATGTTCATGAAGCGGCCGAAAGAAGAAAAAGAGATTATCAGAAAGCTGCACATGGAGGATTCCAAATAACAAAATAAAAAAGCACGTCCTGCATAATTTTTGCAGGACGTGCTTTTCAATTCCATGGCGAATAAAGATCATATAAAAAGGTATGACAGCAAATGCCATACCTTGAGAGTTCTCATTTGCAATTACTTCAAATAGGTTCCCCCGTCACGCTGTTCAACTTTCTTTTCCTTCATCAGCCTGCCAAGAGCACGCTTGAAAGAACCTTTCGACATATTGAACGCTTCTTTTATATCTTCCGGATCCGATTTGTCCGTCATAGGCATCATGCCGTCATTTTTAGTAATATAGTCCAGTATCTTTTCAGCGTCATCATCCATCTTTTTATATGCCTGCTGTAAAAATGAACCATTGATTTCACCTTTGTCGTTTACACCGATTGCTCTGAATTTGACAAGTTCACCGAGTCTCGGTTCTTTTTCCCGTTCAGATTCATGAATGAATACTTTACGGCCGTCAGGGGTCAGAAGGAATGTACCAACTCTGAGCAGACGATATGGTCTCGCTTCAAACCATTTGTTTTTAATCGTTTCAAACTCTTCCTGCGGAACAGGTGTAAAACGCTCAGCAACTTCCTCTTCCGAGATCAGTTTACCAAAGAGCTGGTTGTCTGACTCTGCTCTCAGCTGCGTATATACTTCATCGCCCTCTTTTGGCCATACATCCTTTACTTTCGGCAAGTCCACCCATGGGATTAGAATTTCTCTTGGTGAACCGATATTAATGTACGCTCCGTCTCTATTCACTTCCACAACTTCTGCAAAACCGAATTTATCGACCGCGACCGGTGGTACGATCGGTGCCGCAAAAAGTTCGCCACTTCTGTTCGGATAGATGAATGCACTGATTTCATCGCCGATTTCATGATCTTCTTTTGTTGCTGAAGCATTCATACGGATGAATGTATTAGCATCATATTTCAAATGATACGTTGAACCTTCTTTCTTGATCACTTCTAAAAATTGCACTGTTCCTGATATGTTATCCATAATATGTCCCCTAAATAATTTGTCATATAATTGCGTTAATCACATCTGTCATATCATCATTGATGACAAGGTTTGCGTCACCGTCAAACGGCGTTTCGTCCTGGTTGATTATGACAAAGTTTTTACCGCTGAAATAAGTCGTCAAATATGCAGCGGGATTAACAACAAGCGAAGTGCCTAAAACGATTAAAGTATCTGCTGCCTGCAGTTTAGACATTGCACTCAACACGGTCAATTCATTTAATGTTTCGCCGTAAAGTACAATGTCCGGCCTCACTGCCCCGCCACACTCACAATAAGAAATATCATTGTCCATTACTTCTGTTTTATGATAGGTCTTTTTACATTTTATACAATAAAATTCATTGAGAGAACCATGTAACTCATCTACATTACGGCTGCCGGCATCCCGGTGAAGACCATCGATATTTTGTGTGATGACACCGGTAGATTGACCGGATGCTTCAAGCCTGGAGATGAATTCATGTACTGTGTTCGGAGATTTATCTGCGAGTAATAATCTTTTTTTATAAAAGTTGATAAAACTATCAGGGTCATCTTCTAAATGGTTAATGCTGAGTAAGTATTCCGGGGATTGGCCTTCACCGGAAATTTCATCAAATAAACCGCCCATACTTCTAAAATCGGGTATGCCACTTGCAACAGAAACACCTGCGCCTGTGAAAAAGACAATGTTTTCAGAATCTGAAATGATATCAGATAGTTGTTGATATTGCTGTTTCATCACTTTTCTCCTCTTATATGTTATTTTAATAGTATCATATTTGTGGTATTATCGCTTAAGGAATATATTTAAGGAGAATGTGTATGTTACAAGTTAGTGACGTAAGTTTACGCTTTGGCGACCGTAAACTTTTTGAAGATGTGAATATTAAATTCACACCTGGAAACTGTTATGGATTAATCGGAGCGAATGGAGCCGGAAAATCAACTTTCCTGAAAATTTTATCAGGCGAACTTGACGCTCAGTCAGGCCATGTTTCCATGGGTAAAGATGAGCGCCTTGCCGTGTTGAAACAGGACCAGTTCGGTTATGAGGAGTACCGTGTTCTGGATGTCGTACTGATGGGACACCAGAAACTTTACGATATAATGAATGAAAAAAATGAAATATATATGAAACCTGACTTCTCGGATGAAGATGGCATCAGAGCTGCCGAGCTTGAAGGTGAATATGGAGAGATGGGCGGATGGACTGCTGAAAGTGATGCAGAAAGTCTGCTTCACGGACTGGGCATCGACAGTTCCCTCGTTGAGAAGAATATGTCGGAGCTTGACAACAGTCAGAAAGTTAAAGTGCTGCTTGCCCAGAGCCTGTTCGGTAACCCTGACATTTTACTGCTGGATGAGCCGACCAACGGTCTTGATATTGAAGCGATCCAATGGTTGGAAGATTTCCTGATCAACTTTGAAAACACAGTTATCGTCGTTTCCCACGATCGTCATTTCCTGAATAACATATGCACTCATATTGCTGACCTGGATTTTGGAAAGATACAACTATATGTAGGAAACTATGATTTCTGGTATCAATCCAGCCAGCTTGCACTGCAGATGGCACAGGATCAGAATAAGAAAAAAGAAGAGAAAATCAAAGAACTCAAAGATTTCGTTGCACGCTTCAGTGCGAACGCTTCAAAATCCAAGCAGGCGACGAGCCGTAAGAAGACGCTTGAAAAAATTGAGCTGGAAGATATCAAGCCATCATCCAGAAAATATCCTTTTGTAAACTTCACCCCTGAGCGTGAAATCGGGAATGATCTATTATATGTCAACGGCTTGACTCATTCCATCGATGGAAAAAAAGTGCTTGATAACGTGAGCTTCACTTTAAATCCGTATGACAAAGCGGTATTGATGGGTCACACAGAAGTTGCCCGCACTACCCTTCTAAAGATTCTTGCAGGTGAAATTACGCCTGACGAAGGTGAAGTGCGATTCGGTGTGACAACTTCCCAAAGCTATATGCCCAAAGATAACTCTGAGTACTTTGAAGGTGTAAATATCGACCTGGTTGAATGGCTGCGTCAATATGCACCTGAAGATGAACAGACAGAAACATTCATCCGCGGCTTCCTCGGCAGAATGCTCTTCAGTGGTGAAGAAGCGAAGAAAAAAGCAAGTGTACTATCAGGTGGAGAAAAAATGCGTGCAATGCTGAGTAAAATGATGTTATCAAAAGCGAATGTTATTTTACTGGATGAGCCGACCAACCACCTTGACCTGGAAAGTATTACAGCGGTAAACGAGGGACTTAAGAAATTCAAAGGTTCAATTATCTTCACTTCCCATGACTTTGAATTCATCAATACGATTGCCAACACGGTAATAGAACTGAAGCCTGAAGGTGCAATCGTAAAAGAGTCCACTTACGAAGAATATCTGAAAGATAAAGGTGTTTTGAAAGTTTAAGGTTTACTTTCTGAATATTTGTGTTTATAATGATATTTAATAATTAAATAGCGAGATGAGGCGCATCGATCATCAGTAACTTATTAACCATTAATTCTCGAGAATTATAGTAAGTGAAAGGGTAAGATGCCGAAATGGTCTATTTTTCGAGAGATAGGCTGTTGGGTCACTAGGTTAAGAGCTAATGACTTGTCATTATTATAATGATAATGGAGTGCATCACTTGTATATAAACTTTAACAAGTCCGGCATTCCGGGCTTGTTTTTTTATTATCTGACAATATCTCGTTCTTTAATAACATTTTAGGAGGAATTTTAATGGTAAAAGTTGCAGTTGCTGGCGCTACCGGTGTTGTAGGTAGCAAATTAATTGAAATGTTGGAGCATTATGAAATTAAATATGATGAACTGGTATTATTTGCTTCTAAAAGATCCGCCGGTAAGGAAGTTTCAGTCGGTGGACAAACATATGTTATTCAAGAACTTACCGAAGAAAGAGCGCAGGAGAAATTTGACTACGTCGTGATGAGTGCCGGCGGATCAACGAGTGAAAAGTTCGCCCCGCTGTTTGAAGAAAGCGGCGCAATCGTCATAGACAACTCCAGTCACTGGAGAATGAACGAAGATGTGGACCTGATCGTCCCTGAAATAAATAAACCGAAACTGAAAAGAAGAATCATAGCGAACCCGAACTGTTCAACGATTCAATCGGTAGTATCCTTAAAACCGCTGCAGGATAAATTTGGAGTCAAGCGGGTCCACTATGCAACTTACCAGAGTGTGTCCGGATCAGGTGAAGGCGGTATACGCGATCTGGAGGAAGGTGCCAATGGTGCAGAACCGACAACCTATCCTCACCCGATCTACAATAACGTCCTGCCGCATATCGATGATTTTCTGGATGACGGCTATACAAAAGAAGAAAAGAAAATGATTGATGAAACAAAAAAAATACTGGAAGATGATTCAATAGAAGTGACAGCAACATGTGTCAGGGTGCCGATCATCACAAGCCATGCGGTTCAGATGAACGTTACGTTGGATAAGGAAGCCACGGTTGACGAAGTGAAACAAGCATTTGAAGGTTTCCCGCATATCGTAGTTATGGATAACCCGGAAAAGAATGAATATCCGACACCACTTGATGCTGCAAACCGTTCTGAAATCTTTGTCGGCAGAATTCGCAAAGACCCTACCCTTGCGAACACATTCCATGTGTGGTGTGTAGGAGACAACTTACTCAAGGGAGCGGCACAGAACACTGTCCAGATTCTGAAGTCATTAATGGATAATAATAATTAATAGGAGTGTTATATATGAACCCGATTTTTGAAGGTATTGGAGTTGCAATGACCACCCCGTTTAATAATAACGAAGTAGACTATGACGCTTTTAAAAAACATATTGAATATTTGATTGAAAATGATACACAGGCATTGATCATCAATGGCACAACAGGAGAATCCCCTACTCTTTCAGGTGATGAAATCAGACAATTGATCGAAGTGGGAATCGAAACAGCTGCAGGACGTGTACCGGTCATCGCCGGTACAGGCACAAATTCGACCATGAATTCGATCGAACTGTCGAAGTTCGCAATGGATGCCGGTGCAGACGGTGTAATGCTGATTACGCCGTACTATAACAAAGCGAATCAGAAAGGCCTTGTTGCACACTTCAGTGCGATTGCAGACTCAATTGATATACCTGTCATCCTCTATAACGTGCCAGGCAGAACAGGGATGACAATCGAGCCTGAAACGGTGCTTGAATTGAGCACCCACCCTAATATCGTCGCTTTGAAAGATGCAGTCGGCGACTTGAACTATACAATCAAAGTATTGAACTTGATCGATCAGGATGAGTTCGTACTGTACAGCGGCAATGATGATAACCTGGCAGATTTCATACAGCTTGGCGGTAAAGGCCTGATCAGTGTTGTCGGCAATGTCATCCCTGGGGAGCTTCAAAACGTTTATGAAAGAATGACTTCCGGCGACTTCACTGCAAAACATACATTCACCAGCCTCATGCCGGTAATCGATGCCGTTCAGGTGGACGTCAACCCTATTCCTATCAAAGTGCTGACGAGCGAACTCGGTTTTGGCAATTATGAACTGAGACTGCCGCTGTTGCCTGTGGAATCAGAAACGCGTCAGGAAATTGTGAAAGCATATGAGAATTTCAAAGAGGGATCGAGAGTATGAAGGTCCTCCTCATAGGCTACGGCACAATGAATAAAATAACCGAGCGCCTGCTGACGGACGCCGGACATGAAGTGGTCGGTGTCATAGCCCGGACTAATGACTCAGATTATCCCCACTTTGAAGATATTGACGGAGCCGGTGCAGATGTAGCGATTGATTTTTCCAACCCGGAACTTCTGCTCCCGTTGATTGAAAAAGATTTTAAAACTCCGATTGTCGTTGCCACAACAGGTGAAAAGGACACGATTGTCGAGACGTTAAAATCAAAAAGTCAAAATGCTCCGGTCTTTTTCAGTGCGAATATGAGCTATGGTGTACACGTGCTGAACAACCTTCTCAAAAGCGCACTGGAACAGCTGGATGATTTCGATCTTGAGCTCATCGAAGCACATCACAATAAAAAAGTCGATGCGCCAAGCGGTACACTGGTCAAATTGCTGGATACAGCGCTTGACCATCGCGATGAGAGTCACGCAGTTTATGACCGTTCCGATGTCTACCAGCAAAGAGATGAAAAAGAAATCGGAGTATCAGCCATCAGGGGCGGCACTATTGTGGGCGAACACACTGCCCTGTTTGCAGGACTGGATGAAGTGATTGAAATCAGACACCGCGCGCAGTCGAAGGAAATCTTTGCAAACGGTGCGATAAAAGCAGCAGAAGTATTACACAAAAAAGATAATGGTTTTTACGATTATAATAATTTATTTAAAGGAGAATAATTGATGGAAAAGTTTACAGCAGAGGACATAATTCAATATATATCGGATGCCAAGAAGGAAACACCAGTAAAAGTATATGCAAATGGAAGTTTTGGGGATGTAACTTTCCCTGAGAACTTTAAAGTTTTTGGTTGCAAGAGTTCAAAGACGATCTTTGCAGATTATGATGAATTCAATGAATTCTATAATGATAATAAAGATATTTTTACAGAGGTAGAAATTGAACAGGACCGCAGAAATTCAGCTATTCCATTAAAAGATCTGACTAATACAAAAGCACGTATCGAACCTGGTGCGTTCATCCGTGAGCATGCAGTAATCGAAGATGGTGCTGTCATCATGATGGGTGCAACAATCAATATCGGTGCCATCGTCGGCGAAGGTACGATGGTTGATATGAATGCTTCACTCGGCGGCCGTGCAACAACAGGCAAAAATGTTCACGTCGGTGCAGGTGCAGTACTTGCAGGCGTCATTGAACCGCCAAGTGCCTCCCCTGTCGTTATCGAAGATGACGTTCTGATCGGCGCAAACGCAGTCATCTTAGAAGGTGTCCGTGTCGGTAAAGGCGCCATTGTGGCAGCTGGCGCAATCGTCACAGAAGATGTACCCGAAGGCGCAGTCGTTGCCGGTACCCCTGCGAGAGTCATTAAGCAGGCAAGTGAAGTTGAAGGTTCAAAAAGAGAAATCGTTTCAGCATTAAGGAAATTAAATGACTGAGATTGAGTTTGTAACAAAACATCGAAGACATCTGCATGAAAATCCCGAACTCAGCATGAATGAGTTCGAAACAACATCATATATAATAGAGATTATAGAATCTCTTGATATTGATTATACGCAACCACTTTCAACAGGAGTGGTTGCGTATTTAAAAGGGAACAGCAATACCACCCTTGGATTTCGAGCAGATATTGACGCACTGCCTATTCAAGAAGAGAACGATGTGGACTACAAAAGTAAAAATGACGGTGTGATGCATGCCTGCGGCCATGATGGCCATACGGCCGCCCTCCTTTTATTCCTCAAAAGATGCAAGCTTTTGAAAGATGAAGGTGCCCTCCCGCACAATTGTTATTTCATCTTCCAGCCGAGTGAAGAAACGATGGCGGGTGCCAGGCAGATGATAGTTAATTGGACGGACAGACAAGCAATCGATGCAATCTTCGGGATTCACATCATGCCTGACGAAAGTACAGGTCTTGCCCTTTTCAGAGATAATGAAATAACAGCCAGTGCGACTGAGTACAGGTTTTATATCGATGGCTTGTCTGCGCATGTTGCAAACAAGCACAAAGGTAAATCAGCGGTCGAAGCATTGATGTTCATCACACGGGAAATCACTCAGATTCAGCAGTTCCATCTGGACGGGCTGAACCGCAATATCATTCATATCGGGCAGATGAATGCCGGAGAAGCCATTAACACGGTGCCGTCAAACGGCTATCTCGAAGGGACGATCAGAACATATGAGGAAAATGATCTGAGCATCATAAAGAGTCATATGGAAAAAATAAAAACCAGTGCAATGAATTTATACGACTGTGAAATTGAGCTGACCTACAATGAAGGTTATCCGCCTGTTAAAAATACGCCGGCACTGCAGGACATCGTATACGACAGTGTCGAAGCAACCGGGCTGAAAGCCGTCATTAAAGATAAGCCGTATTTGTTTGGAGAGGATTTCAGCTTCTACGATGCGATTGCCCCGACGTATTTTATATTTATCGGAGCTCAGGATAAGGCGCAGGGCTTTATGAGCAGCCTGCACACTTCCACATTTAATTTTGATGAGTCGGTACTGATTAAAGTCGCTGACTATTATGAAAATATATTGAAGAATTATAGTAACTGAGGTTGATAATATGAGCGGGATATTGACGATAGACAGAAAAAAACTTGTCACACAGGCAAAACAGGTTCAAAGCGGCACACCAACGATTGCTGTCGTGAAAAATAATGCCTATAACTTTGGATTGAACCTTGCGGTCCGGGCATTTTTAGAAGCGGGTATCACCGCTTTTGCAACAACCTCATTGAAAGAAGCGGAAGCAATAAGAAAGATCACTGAAGATTCAATGGTATTTCTTTTGAATCCGACTTATGAGTTTGAGTTCGTAAAATCTTTGAATTTAAGTATGACCCTCCCTTCCCTTGAGTACTACAACAAGTATTATGAGGGACTGAAAGGAATTAATGTACACATAGAATACGCAGGGCTGTTCAACCGTTCAGGATTCGAATCTTTCAGTGAAGTTGAAGAAGTGCTCAATCACCAAATGACTTTGAATGAGCAGGAGCGGTTTATTATCCAGGGTGCGTGGTGCCATTTCGGCTACGCTGATGAATTCGACGGTATTTATGAAATCGAGCGGAAAAATTGGCTTGATTTTCTCGGCCACTTCAAAAAACTGAACATGGTGCTTGAATATATCCACTCTCAAAATACAGCAAGTTTCTCACGGGACGGTCTGCTTGAAGGCCATACTCACACGAGACTCGGTATAGGATTATACGGCTCCAAGCCCTACTCCGGTTTAAATGATGAGCTGTTCATCCAGCCATTTGCTCTTTATTCCAAAGTAGTACAGGTTAGGAGCATGGATGAAGATATGCCGATGGGTTATGGCGGCTCATTCGTCGCAGACAGAAAAACGAAAGTGGCTGTTGTGGATATCGGTTACGGGGACGGGGTGCTCAGGAAACGTGCGGCATATGACTGTCTGATTAACGGAAAAAGGTACCCGATTGTCACTTTGATGATGAGCCATATGATAGTTGAAGTTGACGAAGCGGTTTCCATTAATGATAAAGTGTATATATATCATCCTGAAATGCGTCTGGATGAATATACATTTAAAGGTGTCGGTGCAAATTCCGAACAGCTTGCCACATTAAACTACAATACTTTGACAAAGGAGATTATACATGACTCTGGAATATCATAATGACAAACTGCAATTCAGCGGACAGGATGTCACGAATCTGGCAGACCAATACGGTACACCGCTCATCATTTATGATGAGGTCTATATGCGTGACATGATGAGACGATTTCACGCAGTGCTTTCTTCTCATCTGGACAATTATTCTGTATCATACGCATCAAAAGCTTTTACAGCACTGCAGATGATCAATTTATTAAAAGAAGAAGATATGGAAATCGATGTTGTTTCTTCAGGGGAATTATATACAGCGATTAAAGGTGGATTCTCACCGTCACTGATCAAGTTCCACGGAAACAATAAAACGGTCGAAGAACTGGAATTCGCACTCGATCAGGGTGTCGGCCTCTTCATCATCGATTCCCTCGATGAAGTGAAATTACTGTATGACCTTGCAAAAGATCCAGTCGATGTCTTGATCAGAGTGAACCCGGGTGTGGATGTGGATACACATGACTTTATCTCCACCGGTCAGACAGACAGCAAGTTCGGTCTGTCCATCGTTGACGGCACTGCATTGAAAGCCATCATGGATATAGATAAAGCGGAAAACCTGAATTTTAAAGGCATCCATTATCATCTCGGCAGCCAACTGTCCGATCCGGCACCGTTCGTCAATGCACTGACTGCTGTCTATGATTGGCTGAATGATCATGAAATTGAAATAGAGATTTTAAACATGGGTGGCGGATTCGGCGTCAAATATACTGATGAAGATATCAGATTCCCGATTGAAGAAGGATTTGAAGAAATTCTTATACAGTTGAAAACAGTTTGTAACCAGTACGACCTGGAACTGCCGCATGTCATGATTGAGCCCGGACGTTCGATTGCTGCAGAAGCGGCTGTCACGATTTATAAAGTCGGGACTGTCAAAGACATACCGGGTGTCAGCAGGTATGCGTCGATAGACGGCGGTATGAGCGATCATATACGCACACCGCTCTACGGGGCCGAATATGATATAATACCCGTTAAAAAGCAGACTGATGATGTAGAGAGCATATCTACACATGTTGTCGGCAAACTTTGTGAATCGGGAGATATTATAGGTAAAAATAAACCTCTGCCTTCGGATATCGAACGTGATGACTATGTTGCTGTAAAAACAACTGGTGCCTATCACTACTCCATGGCATCGAATTATAATCAGATGCAGAAACCTGCAGTCATTTTCATCTCACCGCATGGTGTGAAACAGGTGATCAAGCGTCAGACGCTCGATCAGCTTATCCAGAATGATGTACTCATAGAAGAATAAAGACATAAAAATACCCCATTACTTTTAAAGTAATGGGGTTTAATTTACAATCTATGACAATCGTTAATTAAATTTTTAAATTATAGTTTAACAACGTTTGCAGCCTGTGGACCGCGGTCGCCTTCAACTACTTCAAATTCTACTGATTGACCTTCTTCAAGAGATTTGTAACCTTCTTGATTGATTGCTGAGAAGTGAACGAATACATCGTTTTCTCCTTCGATCTCGATAAAACCAAAACCTTTTTCTGCATTAAACCATTTTACTGTACCTTGTTTCATTAATTGTTCCTCCAAAAAGACTATATTACAATAGTGCATAAAATCATAACTCTGAAAAAATAGATTATCTAGTCTTTCTTTAATATGTTTCTATTGCCTATTGATATCTAAAGTATACTAGACAATGTACACTTTTGCAAACCCAATTTCATAAAATATTCATAATCTTCGGCACTTCCATAAAAGCGTTATCTTTCATGCATAATGGTGTATAAAATATTTGAAGATCTTCTTCACAGTCTTCACAATATTCGAGTTCACACGCATTATAAAATGCAATCAGATGGTACCTCCCCTTTTGATAAGTATGGTACTCTTCAGCCATCTGTTCAATTAGTTTTTCATAGTAATTTATCATGCTTATTTCAGAATTAAAATCTTTGATGTTAATTAACTCATTCTGCCATCCTTCAAATAGCCACCAACCTTCATAATCAGCTTTTAAAACGGCCACTTGATACATTTTTAAAACCCCTATCTATTATAATAAGATAATAGTCATATTATATACGCGAATAATTAGCAATATCAAGGAGAAGGTTTTATAATTATATATAAGAGGTGTGAATATGGAAGCAAAACTTATTACTTTAAGCGGAAGAGTACAAGGTGTAGGATTTAGATATCACAGTAAAATGATAGCTGATAAATACGGTATTACAGGTTATGCAAAAAATTTAACGGAAGATGTCGAAATCATGGCCCAGGGAGATAAAAAAGCTGTGGAAGAATTTATAGTGCAGGTTTCCAAAGGTGCCTCCCCCACTTCCAGGGTTGATGACTACACCGTCAAATCTGTTGAAACAGATACCGAATATAAAAAATTTAAAACATTATAATGATTGCAGGTGTTACAAATGAAATTTAAAATTTCACATTGGACTGCATCGATCGTTGCTGTGCCGGTTTCGATAGTGACCGGTTTAGTTTCTATGCTCGCTTTGGACATCCACCTTGTCTACGATGTGCTGGTCGGTGCAGGTGGATTTTTTGCAGCTTACCTGCCTACCCAATCTGTTAGCCAGAACAGGCAATTAAAAGAATACGGATTGACCAAAAGTGAATATAAGTATATTCAAAACCAGATGAAAGAAGCCAAAGAAAAACTGAATCGTCTCAGACAAAGCTACTATAATATTCGTACGTTAAAAGACGCGAAGTTGATATTTGATATTAACCGCATCGTAAAATCAATAATCAACACAGTAGAAGATGATCCAAAGGTATTTTATAACGTGCAGCAATTTTTCCACTCCAATCTGGATTCGGCAGTAAATACAATTGAGCAGTATTTATTCCTTTATAAGATGCCGGGAAAATCCAAAGAAGAAAAAATCAAACTGCATGAAACCCGTCTTTCCCTGTTAGAGCTTAAAAGAACGCTGCAGGCGAATTTATCTCATATGAACCGTTCGACTTATCAAAATCTCGAGGTAGAAAAAGAAATTATAAGTATGAATAAAAAAAGAACTGACAGAAAAATGCAACTCGATAATAATTTACATGAACAAAAAGTGAAATTTCCTAAAAAAGAACAGGAAAAAGTAAAAGTCCGTAGGAGTGAAAATAATGAATCAAGATAATAACAAAGATTTAAAAGATGAGCTGTTGAGTGATCCTTTCGCATCTTCCCAGGCTTCGGACCTCCCTTCTTTACAGCCTGAAAACCAGGAACCTGGACAGGATGGCAACAAAAGCGTATTGACGACATTCAAAGAGAGGTTCAGCGAAGATGATATGAAACGCATACAGGACATCAAGTCCAAGATTGAGCCATTGGATAATGATGCACTGATCACTTATGGATCGAATGCACAGCAGGCCCTCTCAAAATTTTCACATCAGATGCTGAATGAAGTGCAGTCCAAGGATGTCGGTCCTATCGGGGAAACATTGGAAAGTTTAATGAAGAAGTTGAAAGAAATAGACCCGGAGGAATTGACCAACGATAAGAAAAATATTATCAGCCGTTTATTCGGCCGTATGAAAAAGTCGGTCAATGAATTGATTTCAAAACATCAGAGTGTGGCCTCTCAAGTGGATCGTATCAGTATCCAGCTTGAACATGCAAAAGAAATTCTCGTAAAAGATGTTCATTTACTGGATAATCTATATGACCAGAATAAAGATTACTTCGATGCAATCAACATATACATCGCAGCTGCAGAGTTGAAAAAAGAAGAAATTGAAACTGAAGTTCTGCCTGCGCTGAGAGAAAAGGCAGACCAGTCCAGCAACCAGATGGATGTTCAGGATGTTAATGATATGATGCAGTACGTCAACCGTCTTGAAAAAAGATTACACGACCTGAAATTATCCAGACAGATCACTCTGCAATCTGCACCGCAGATTCGCATGATACAGAACATCAACCAGACACTAGCTGAAAAAATCCAAAGCTCGATTCTGACAAGTATACCATTATGGAAAAATCAGATGGCCATCGCTTTGACACTTCTAAGACAGGAGTCGGCTTCCAAAGCACAGCAGGCAGTAACAAACACGACAAATGACCTGCTGACTAAAAACTCTGAAATGCTTAAACAGAACTCTCTGAGAACAGCACGTGAAAACGAAAGAGGCATAGTAGACATAGAGACCCTTAAGACAACACAGGACAACCTGGTGACTACCATTGAAGAGACCTTACAGATTCAGGCTGAAGGTTCCCAAAAACGTAAGGAAGCTGAAACTGAACTTGTCCAGATGGAAGATGATTTGAAAACAAGATTGCTGCAGCTTAAAGAAGAACACAGATACTAAAATAATATAAATGAAAATCCGGAGCACCCGCTGATTTAGCGATGCTCCGGATTTTATTTTTAATCCTCTTGTCTTCTGTAAACCACTCTGGTTTTCGCAAAAATATCGTGAATAGCCTTTTTATCCTCCCTGACACCAATCATAACCGCTGATGCGATGACTGCCAGACCCAGTGTCGCTGCATAAAGAAACACTGTCAAAAAATCTCTGATGAACATCTGAAACAGTCGAACGTCTGCCCCGTCTTCATTGATGATTCTTATGCCGAGTGCGCGTTTGCCGATAGTATATCCAGTCCAGATGACCGGCAACAATACATAATACAGCAGTGACAAGACGCCTTCGAATGTTTGTACCACCATGCTTTCGGTGTTCAGTGAAAAAATGGCGATGAATAAAAATATTGTGACACCGATGATGATCATATCGATAATTCTTGCGCCTAAGCGTACCCAGAACCCTGCTCCATATTCCATACTCATACCACCCCTGCCTGATAAATTTGTTAGTTACCATGCTACAGGAAACAGCTGTATGTTAAAAGAGTTGCATAGCAAGATAAATGACAAATGTAACTGTGATACTGCTCAATAGGGTACTGTAAAGTACAATCTGCGCATGAAGCTCCGGTTCTACATCATATTCGAGCGCAAGTGTTGCTGTATTCCTGGATGTCGGAAATGCACTCGCAATCAGCAGTGACTGGGCAATTACTCCGTCTATACCGAGTGTGAATATTAATATCAGAGCGACAGCCGGCCCCATTATAAGTCTGCCTGCTAAGCTCCATGGAATCACTTTTTGGAATGATCTTATTTTAATACTTTCCAGTTGGGCACCGAGCAGAATCAATGCGAGTGCTCCAAACCCGCCTGCCAGCTGTTCTATCGGTACAAGCAGGAATGTCGGAATCGGTGCATCAAAGCCTTTAAAAATCATAGCTATGACCAGTGCATGGATTATTGGTAGCTTGAGTAAATCCTTAATCAGTTCAAAAATAGTTTTGGAAGTTGAAATCAAGTTATATAAACCGTAAGTGAATGTTAATAAGTTTTGTACTACAAGAACGATGATCTGTACTGATACTCCAAGCGGATTCGAACTGAAAACCAATTGACTGACAGGCAGGCCATAGTTCCCCGAGTTCATCAAGGATATGCTGTTTTTTAGCGCTGTCGCCTCTGCCTGTTCCAAATTCAACAACCGGCTGATGATGTTACTGAGAATGATTAAAATAGATATAAATAACGTCAGATATAAAAACAGTTGAATCACAAGGGAAAGATTAATTTCCGCATAGTAGATATTAATAAAAACTGCTGCGGGCATAAAACAGTATGTGACGAGATTGGCAATCGGTCTCAGTCTGAACTGGAACTTCTTCTGAAGAAGGAGTCCAATTCCAAGAAGAATTAAAATTGGGACGATAACGTCCATAAATACAGGAATGATATAGTTCAAATCAATTCATCTCTTTTCTATACCATAAGTTACCCTTATTATAACATTTATAGTTGATAAGTAATAATGATTGATGTATATGAAAAACTTATAACAAATGATAAAAAAGAAGAGAGCATATGCTCTCTTCCATGTAAAAGTTTTAAGTGTAAGATACTTTTTCTTTTTTCATGCCAATCAGATATCCGACGATATAGCCTATAATCAATATTGGAATCCATTCAAATGAAGTTTCAAATAACGGCAAGGCTTCCATGAAAGATAAATTTGCCCATTCATTTCTGTGAACAACAGCAAGTATACTCGTAATAATAATCAATACAATCGGGATTTGCAATGCCATTCTCGGTGATGGTACAAAGTAGGAAAATATTAACAAGAGTACAGAAGCCATCGCAATAGGATAAATGATGGACAGAACAGGAACACTTGTTGTAATCACCTGATCAAGACCCTGGTTTGCAAGACCGAATGAAATCAATGTGAATATGATGACAAACGCTCTGTAAGGGATTTTAGGTACTATGCTGTTGAAGTATTCACTTACCGCAACAATCAGACCTGCTCCGGTAGTTATACAAGCCAGCAGTACTATGAGCCCAAGCAGAAGCGCACCGAAACTTCCGTATGCATCTGATGAAATGAACGTCAGAAGGAAAGTTCCTACGTTCTGTTCGTCAGGAACTGCGCCAGCAAGATCCACTTTGTTACCCAACCAGCCTAGTGATACATAAACGAGACCAAGTAATAGTGCTGCAAGTGAAGCAGACTTGATTGTACCAAACAGTAAAGCTTTTCTGTCTTTAACACCTGTATTTCTAATAGCGTTTAAAACGATAACAGAGAAAGCAATGGCGGCTATAGCATCCATTGTCAGGTACCCTTCCTGGAAACCTGCAGTGAATGGAGCACCTGCATTAAAGTTTTCGTCTACCGTATTCACAGGATTTGATATGTACATGACAATGGCAGTACCGACAAGCAACAGTATTGAAATCAATAATAAAGGAGTTAGAACTTTACCTATACTGTCCGCCAAACTACCAGGATTCCAGCTTAAAGCAAATACTATTATGAAAAATATTACAGAAAATACTAGTAATGCAATAGCGCTCGGGGAATCAAGAAATGGGATAAGACTCATTTCATATGCCGTTGTTGCAGTTCTCGGAATCGCAAAGAACGGCCCGATAGTTAAATAAATGACTACCAGTAAACCAACTGCAAAAGCAGGATGAATTGCTTTCAAAGATTCTTTATAACCTTCTTTGG
Source organism: Lacicoccus kunmingensis DSM 17847 (assembly GCF_059568765.1). Classification (NCBI taxonomy): domain Bacteria; kingdom Bacillati; phylum Bacillota; class Bacilli; order Caryophanales; family Salinicoccaceae; genus Lacicoccus; species Lacicoccus kunmingensis. The sequence goes on from NZ_JCANUC010000005.1 coordinate 152,424, forward strand.
ATATTGATCCGACAATAACACCCAATAATGGAAGACCTACTCCGGTAATGACGAAACCGAATATTGCCAACCAAAAATGCTCACCACTTACAAATCCAAGGCCAGGCGGGAATATTAAGTTACCTGCACCAAAGAACATTGCAAATAGCATAAAACCTACTACAAAAACATTCTTATTACTCATTTGCGAACCTCCGTATAAACTGAAATTATAGAACTAGTTTACACGATAAACCGAGCAATGTCCATAAGATTTAAAACTTTCAGATATTTGATAAATTTGGTAAGTACATAAACTATCTTGTAATCGATAATAAGATTTTATTCAGCAAATTAGCGGTTGCATCCGGTATTTTCTCAGCATGCTCCACAATGATGGTATTGTTGCCATAAATATCTTTGATGGAATCGATTGTCTGTTCATCATTGTCATGGTTGATAAAAACATTGATAACATTTATATTTTGTCTGTTCGCAATATTGACTGCTTCATGTGTATCTACAATTCCATTTTGGTTGTAATTTTCAGCACTTGGAAGCCCGTCTGAGAACATGATGATGAACTTATCGCTTTCGTTTTGATTTTCCAGCATAGAGATTTCATGCTTAAGTATGAAGCCGTCTCTGTTGTCCCCTGAAGATTCAATGCCAAGTATAGACACTGGGTAATAATATGAAGATTTTTCAAAAGACAAATGATCATAAATTTTATTAGGGAAATTATTAGGACTCACTTCGAAAGTGTCCTCATGATGTGAGATAATACGATGTTTGATCTTCAATGATTTCAGTATATGGTTGAAAACAATGACTGCTGAAATCGTCTCCTCAAGATGTGATTCCATGGAAAACGACTGGTCAATGACCAAAGTGAAAACAGCATCTATATCTACAGACTCAGAATCTTCTTTTATAAACAATTTATGACTGCCTTCTATCATTGGAATGACAGGGTTTTTCATCAACTTTCCACTGGATTGATGTTTCCGGATCTCATTACGTTTAAAATTAAGAAGCTGCTGTATGTCCCCGATTACTTTTTTAGTGAGTTCCCCATACCGGTTATAAAGTTGACGATATTTTTGATAATCATTCAGTTTTATTTTTGGCTGTGAAACTTCCAGAAGTGCATATTGATTTGTCGATGATAAATCCTTGAATTTATTACTGCCCGTATTTTTGCCGAAGCCTTCGTTAAATTCACTGACATCATCGTCATACATATTTATTTTCTTACTGTCGGATTTTTGAGAATTGACAGCCTCCCCGACTTCTCCCAGCACAGTCGCTTCTTTTGCTGCACCGCTTGTTTTAGTGTCTACGGTGCTTTTATCATCTTCATCCTCATGACTGGCATCCGAAGATATACTTTTCGAATCTTTTCTGTATTCATTATCCTTATTAAATTCATGAACATCACTGAATGACATATCATGTAAAGAAGTGACAGACAGAACGTCCAAATCAAAGTCATCAGCCAACTCTTTATAAATTTTTCTTGCCAGTAAGATGCTGTGTGATGTGGAATCAGATGAAAAATTGAATGTTGTTCCGTTAAACTCCATCACTTCTTCAAAATCTAATATTTTTAAGTTCATGAGATGTAAAAATTCATCTGCACTATTTTTAGTATTCTTTGAATAATTATTTTTTAAAATAAAATCACCGGGCTCTAACAGTTTCCTGATCACCGGTCTTTTTTCTATACTGTTTTTCCTGAGTCTTAAATATTCGATGGATAAAAATAATTGCTGCATCAGAGTGTTTTCACTCTTGAAAACATCATATTCAGCATAATCCAGAGTATCGACTGCAGTAAAATGTGTGAAAATATCATGCTTAAATCCATCCAATTCAGTGATGTCCGGACGATGTTTCCAAAACATACTGAAATTCATGACATTTTTCTTCGGATTGTAATACGAATGTTTTCGGACATTGACTGTTAAATTTGGATTTTCAAAAAGCAGACGCGCCAGATCCGTCAACTCCATCATATTTTTGGAGTCGACAAGTTCATCGTTAAATTTTATAAATGAATAACTCATATTTTAATCACAACTCAAAGTGTAGTTTAAAAGCATTATATATTGCCGTTTTTTCCTGATCGTTATCGAGTTTATCTATAACCGTTCTTTTTAGTGCCCTCGACTCTGTAATAAGAGTGGTTAAATCAGCGAGGTCGATCAGACTTCTGACACTTGAAGATTCTTTGGATATCTGTCCCTGTTTTGTCATAGTGACCAGGTCTTTATGAAATTCAGTCAGTTTTTTCAAAGTATCCTCATCATCCTGGATACTCTGGTTTTGCAGAATATCTAAAAGAGCATCATCTGAAACGTAATCAATTTCTACAATATTAAAGCGGTTGAGTAAAGCTTCATTCATAGGCATCGTTCCGGCATAACCGATATTTATGGCTGCGATGACCAGGAAGTTTTCATCAGCAACAATCTCTTCTCCCGTAAGTGGATTTGTGAGTGTTCTCCGGTAATCGAGTGCGGCATTTAGTATAGGCAATACTTCAGGTTTAGCCATGTTTATCTCATCAATGTATAGTATGAAACCATTTTTCATTGCCCGGACCACCGGCCCATCTACAAAAACGATCTCCTGTCTGTCCTCTTTATATTCGATTGTTTTAAAGCCGAGTAAAGCTTCGATATCTATATCGACGGAACAGTTGATGCTGACCATATCCTGTTTCAAATCAGAAGAAAGATCATCAGCCAGCCTGGTTTTTCCTGCACCTGTCGGTCCTTTTAATAACAGGTTCTTCCCTAGTTTTAAAATGTTCAGGGAATCCTCTTTAATGGTTGAATCTTCATGTTCAAACTTGTGTTTCTCCATATCAGCCGGTCACATCTTCAAAATAAGTTTTATAGTAACCGCCGACTTTTCCTGAATTATCTTTAACAAAAATATATTCTTCAGTTTCATTTACAACTGTATAAGTTTGTCCTTCAGTCAACATATCATTCACTTTGTATTTCTTGGCATCTGTATGTTTTACCTGAACTGTTCTTAAATTATTATCCTGCCATATTTCATGTAGCATCATTATCAAATCCCCATTTCTAATTAGTAAAGTCATTATATTTTAACATAAAAAAGCAAGATACCAGAAATAGTATCTTGCTTTGAATTTAAACTTAACCTTCCAACAGCAGATCTTCAGGGTTTTCAATCAGTTCCTTAATCGTTTTAAGGAAGTTTACTGATTCTTTACCATCAATCACTCTGTGGTCATAACTTAATGCAATGTACATCATCGGACGTACTTCAATTGAACCGTCAGGCATTGCAACAGGACGTTTTTGAATTGTGTGCATGCCCAGGATACCAGCCTGAGTACCGTTCATGATTGGTGTGGATAATAAGGATCCGAATACACCACCGTTTGTAATTGTGAATGAACCGCCTGTCATTTCATCAAGAGAAAGCTTTTTCTCAATTGCCTTATTCGCAAGACCGGCAATATCAGCTTCAATTTCAGCAAACGTTTTGCGGTCACAATTTCTCACAACCGGGACAACGAGTCCTTCATCAGTGGATACTGCGACACCAACATCATAGAACTGTTTGTAGATCATTTCATCGCCATCAATCTCAGCGTTGACTGCAGGGTATTGTCTAAGTGCAGCAACAGATGCCTTAGTGAAGAATGACATGAAACCAAGACGCATACCATCATGTTTTTCCTGGAACGATTCTTTTTTACGTTTTCTGAGTTCCATTACATTTGTCATATCCACTTCATTGAAAGTTGTCAACATTGCTGTATTCTGCTTAACTTCATGTAAGCGTTTGGCAATCGTTTGACGGCGTCTGGACATTTTTTCTCTGATTACCGGTTTTTCAGGCTCTGTGTTTGCAGATTTCTGTTCTTGTTTCTCTTCAGACTTCTTGCTGCTTGATTTTTGGTTTTCCTGAGATGCTTCGTGGTTTTCTACATCCTGGGAACGGACATGTCCTCTAGGATCTCCGGCATTGATTTCTTTAAGTGAAAGTCCTTTTTCTCTTGCAAGTTTTCTTGCAGCAGGAGAAGCGATGATACGGTCTGAGCCTTCTTCAGTATCACCGGAGTCATCATTTTCTTTTGATTCCTTTGGCTCTTCTTTGGACTCGGATTTTGGTTCATCATCTTTGGAAGACTCCTCTTTCTTATCTTCCTTATCTTCTTTTTTATCATCTGAAGATGATGCTTCACCATTTGCATCTACAACTGCAACCACTTGTCCAACTTCGACAGTGTCACCTTCTTCTGCCTTCAATTCTGTAATTACACCAGATTCTTCACTGATAACTTCGACGTTGACTTTATCAGTTTCAAGCTCTAATATATTTTCACCCTGCTCTACAGAGTCACCTACACCTTTTAACCATGACGCAATTGTTCCTTCTGAAATTGATTCAGCTAATTCAGGTATTTTTACTTCAGCCATTATTCATCCTCCTGCACTTTCATTGCATTTTCTATAATATTTTGTTGAATCTTTTTGTACGTTTCGCCGTCACCTTCAGCTGGTGATGATGAAACCGGACGGCCAATATATGACCTTTTTACATTTGGTGGTAGAATATCAAGGATTTTTGGCAGTACAGAGCTGTACGCACCCATGTTTTTCGGTTCTTCCTGTACGAATCTGACTTCGTCAAGATTCTCAATGCTGTCAAGAACCTCTTTTATCTCTTCACTTGGGAATGGATAAAGCTGTTCGATTCTGATAAGAACGATTTCTTCAGGGTTATTGTCCTTTTGATAATTCAAAAGGTCTACAGCCATCTTACCATGTGCCAGAAGCACTTTTTTAACCTTGGACTTATCATGTTTTTCGACAATTATTTCTCTGAAATGATTGCCTATGAATTTATCTACAGGGTTACTTACAAGCTGATTTCTGAGTAAGCTTTTCGGTGACATGACTACCAGAGGTCTCATCTTATCAGTATTCAGGTATTTTGCCTGTCTTCTCAATAAATAGAAGTAGTTTGCGGTACTTGTCAGATTGACTACTGTCATATTCTGATTTGCTCCCAAATGCAGGAATCTTTCAAGTCTTGCACTTGAATGCTCTGGGCCGGAGCCTTCCTGACCGTGTGGCAGGAACAGTGTAAATCCACTTGTTTCCCCCCATTTGGCATTACCGGATGACATGAAGTTATCAAAGTAAACTTGTGCCATGTTGGCAAAGTCACCGTACTGTGCTTCCCAGATGACAAGAGAATCTTTATTTTCAACATTATATCCATAATCAAAGCCAACAACTGCTGCCTCAGATAAAGGAGAGTTATGAATATCAAATGTTGCTTTTACATCTGGTACATGATGCAGTGGAATGTATTCCTCACCATTCTCCGAGTCGTGAAGTACTGCATGCCTATGAGCAAATGTGCCTCTTTGGGAGTCCTGTCCGGTCAATCTGATCGGTGTACCATCCTGGTTGATCGTGGCAAATGCGAGAGCTTCTGCATGTGCCCAGTCCACCAGTGCCGAATCATCTTCGAAAGGAAGTTTGCGGCGATCAAGCACCTGTTTTAATTTCTTGAATACTGTAAAACCTTCCGGATACTCGAATAAGGCATCATTGATTTCTTTTAATCTGTCGCGGGTGATTTCAGGTTCCGGTTCATTTTCCAGACCTTCCTGAATTGTTTCAGGCACCTCGATTTCGGATTTGATGACAGTATCACTCTTATCAATTTTATCATGTGCAGCACGCATTTCTTTTTGTGCATCTTCTATGATATCTTGTTTTTCTTCTTTTGAAATGATTTTCTCGTCAACCAGCTGATTGCCGTATATATGCTCAATTGTATCGTGAGCTTTCACTTCTTTATAGAGCATCGGATTGGTTGTGCTCGGTTCATCCATTTCATTATGGCCGTATCGACGGTATCCGATTAAATTGATAACTGCATCTTTATTGAATTCCTGACGATATTTAAGAGCGAGTTCAATCGTTCTGAGTACATGCTCCGGCTTGTCTGCGTTCACATGAAATACCGGCAGATTAAAACTTAATGCAGCATCTGACGCATGGTCAGTTGAACGGGCATCGAATTCTTCAGTTGTAAAGCCGACTCTGTTATTGGCGACTATATGAATAGAACCGCCTGTTGTGTAGCCGTCCAATTTGCCAAGGTTCAGTGACTCAAAGACCACACCTTGTGCAGGAAATGCAGCATCACCATGGACTAAAACAGCCAAAGAGCGGTTGAAATCCAGGTTTGGCAGGCCGTTATGGTCAGTATCTTCCTGATCGGCTCTTGTTTTCCCTTGAACAACAGGACTTACAACTTCAAGGTGACTCGGGTTGTTTGCCAGCGTAATCTGCTGGTCAATTCCATTGTCGGTTCTCAACTTCGATCCGCCGAGGTGATATTTAACATCACCGACCCATCCGGATGTCAGCGATAATGAATTATCTTCCGGCAGGAATTTCATCGGATCAGTGTGCATGAATTCACTGAGCATCATTTCATATGGTTTTTCCAAAATATGAGTCAGTACATTCAAACGTCCTCTGTGAGCCATACCAATTTGAAGATTCGGAATATTTTCCTTAGCCATCAGCTTCAATAAATGTTCGAGCATAGGCACCATGGTATCCAGACCTTCAATGGAGAAACGCTTCGCTCCGACAAAGTTTTTATGAAGGTATTTTTCAAATCCTTCAACTTTTGATAGTACTCTGAACAGTTCGATTTTTTCATCTGATTTCATATTGACTTCATCTTGATTTTCAATTGTTTCTTTAAGCCACTGTCTTTCTTTTGAATCATTGATATGCATGAACTGGTAGGCAATAGGTCCCGTATAGACTTCATACAAGTGATTGAAAGCTTCGCTTGCGTTGTCATATAACGATCCTAAGTGGGGACTTACCAGTGAAGCAGGTACATTCTTCAATAATTCATCTGAAATACCGTGTTCTTTAAAGTCTAAAGAAGGTTTATTTTTAATCTCTGGTTCATATACAGGATAAATATCGGCTTCCAAATGACCGAACAGACGAATTTCGTCCAAAAGACGTAACATACCCTTTACATTTTGTTTCGCATCCTGACTTAAACTACCATCTTGCGATGTTCCTAGACTTTCAAACAATGTGCGCATTTCTTCACTGACATTGTTTGGATTTTCTAAATAAGAATCATGAATATCAAGGATTAAACCAAGATTCATTCCGAATCTCATTGGAGCCTCTTCATAGGCTTTCCCTTCCATCTTTGCAGCACCTCTTTAGTTTTATATGTTTTATATATTATACATTCCCATTTTAGCACTACTTAATGCTATTTTAAAGGCGTCAACTTTATGAATTACCTTCATTTAAAGGGAATCTGATAATAACTTTTGTAAAATTTCCTTCTTCACTTTCAAACCATACTCTGCCCTGATAGTTTTCAATCAGTTTTTTTCCGATTGATAATCCCAGACCATTACCGCCCTGTTGTCGGCTTCGTGATTTGTCTACTCTGTAAAATCTGTTGAAAACATTTTCAAGGTCTTCTCCAGGTATGCCTATACCATGGTCCATAATTATAATATCAAAATAATCAAGATATTTTTTTGTTTTAGTAATGATGTATTTATACTCTGTGTCATATTTTACAGCATTATCTAGGAATATAAGCAATAATTGCTCTAAATGATGATTGTTAATCTTAAACGGTATCGACTCGTCCGAATGTTCGACGGCAAAATGATAATCCGGATGTATCTTTCTCATACTGTCCACCCGTGAATTGATCTCATCCACGATATTGACGGTTTCAATTTCTTCCAGCTGTCTCGGATTATTTTTGGTCAACAGTAATAACTCTTCAACCAGCTTATTGATACGGTGCAGTTCATCTATTGATATATTCAGAGACTCTTCCAGAATTTTTGGATCATTTTTCCCCCACCTGTTGATGAGCTTCAAATGTCCCTGGATAATCTGTAACGGTGTCCTGAGTTCGTGAGAAGCATCTTCCACAAATTGTTTCTGCTGATTGAATGATTCTTCGAGAGAATCCATCATATTATTGAACGACGTAACCATATAATCGGTTTCTTCGGTATCGGTGGATAATGAAAGCCGCTCGGACACACCTTCCCCCTCTATTCTTTTCAACTGATTTGCAATACTTCTGATTGGTTTAACCATTTGAGTAGAGAAGAAATAACTAACTATTGAAGTGAACAAAATTGAAAGAAAACCGATAATCAAAGCGATAAGCACCATCGTACGAATAATCAGATAATAGTTATCAAGTGGATGAATTACTGTTAAGTACCCATTCCAGTACATTGTATCGATATTTGAACGGCCAACCAGGAAATTTCCATCATCGCTTTCAAGAGACGTAATCACTTTATCACTGACAGGTATAAATTCTATCGGCAGATCACTCAACTGATTTGTCGGCTCTGTAGAAACTATATTTCCACTGCGTGTATAAAGAATCATTGTCTGTTCATCATAAAGACTCGTGATAATATCATTTCTTGAAATCGTGTTGATCGGCTGCGTTTCATAAATATGCTGAAGCTCTTCAAGACTTCTGTCCAGCGCCCTTTCTTCCAGGTCTTTTAAATAAAGACTTGTAAAGTAAATTAAAAGAGTACTGAATATCAGGTAGGTAAATGATATTATCAGCGTGGATAACCTCAGCCATTTATACTTTAAGGAGTTTCTGTTCATGTTCTTATCACGTACCCGACTCCCCGTACGGTTTCAATCACTTTGTGTTTGTTAAAAGGCTTGAGTTTATTCCGTAAATATCTTATATAGACATCTACTACATTGGTTTCCACTTCACTGTCATAACCCCAGACGTGTTCCAATATCTGTTCACGCCTCAGAACAATACCTACATTTTTCATAAGCAGATAAAGCAGTTCATACTCAGTTTTGGTCAGCTCCAATTCACTATCCTCAATTGTCACTTTGTAAGCTGAAATATCGACTGAAATGCCGTGAAGTGAAAGTATTTTATTATGATTTGTTTCCGGATCATCCGTTCTTCTCAACATGACACGGATGCGTGCCAGAAGCTCTTCAATTTCGAACGGTTTTACTATGTAGTCGTCGGCACCATAGTCCAACCCAACCACTTTGTCATACGTTTCACCTTTGGCGGTGATCATAATAATCGGTGTATTTTTCGATTTGCGGATTCTGCGGCATACTTCAAGGCCATTTAAAGCAGGCAGCATCAAATCCAGCAGGATGCAGTCATAATTATAGTTCAACGCTTTGTCGAGACCATCTTCACCATCAGCACTCAATGTCACCGAGTACCCTTCATGAGTCAGCTCGAGTTCTATAAAACGCGCTAAATTAAGCTCATCCTCTATAACCAAAACATGCTTCACTTCATTCACTTCCTTTGTGCTATCATACCACTTTTTATTTATATGAAAAATAAAAAACACATAATATGAATTATGTGTCAGCTTGCCGTGAAATCAGGCATATCCAGCATATAACTCTGCTGTTTGATCATTAAATTTTTCTTTATATCTGACCACTCATCATCAATGATGGAATAGACGATTAAATTACGCGGAACACCGTGAAGTTTGCGTTCCTTTCTCAATATACCCTCTTTAGTAAATCCGAGTCTTTCAACTGCGCGGTGACTTCTGACATTTCTTTCATCCACTCTGATCTGCACCCTCATCATTTTCAAAGTTTCAAAGCAGAACTCCAGTAGAAGGAATTTGCTGTCAGAGTTAACAAAGGAGCGCTGTGCTTTAGTTCCGAACCATGTTGCACCTATTTCACAGCTCTGCCGTTCATAGTCAATGTATTGTATTCTGGTGCTGCCGACCACTTCTCCAGTACTTTTCAATATAACTGCAAAAGGTATGCTTTCCAATTGATTTCTCAGTTCTATGGCACTTTGTATCCATTCTGTCATCAGCGGCAGTGTAGTTGCCTGGAACAACATATATGACCATATGCTTTCATGGTTGATATCCTGCAGTTCATTTGCATGGCTCAACTGAAGGGGGACGAGCCCGATTCTTTCATTTCCCAGCGTAATGGATTCGTATAGATTTACAGCCATTTGAAATCACCTTCTTTACAATTATATAATGCAGATTAATTATAATTGCGTAAATGAAAAATGGCAATGCAAAAGTGTTTGCACTGCCATTCCATTAAACATATTGAGTTTTCTTAAATTTGTTGTGCAGCAGATAGCTGGTACCTGCAACTACAGCTGTACCGATTGTAATGCCCGCAATGATATCCGTCGGATAATGAACACCAAGATATACCCTTGATGATGAAATCATTAAAATAAAGAAAGCACATAAAGCATATAATACGCTTTTGTTATTCAAAGAGGTCTTATTAATAATCGCCATCAGAGAACCGAAGAAGATCGTTGAACCTGTGGCATGGCCACTTGGAAAACTGAAACCTGAGATGTCTATCAATCTTAATAAAGAAGGTCTTTCTCTGTCGAAAGCATTTTTCATCACAGGAATCATAATACTGCTTGTCATCATCGAAATAATTAAAAACAGTGTATGAAATTTAAGTTTATAAAGCATCAATATGGCAATCATGATAACCGAGAGTATTACCATCGAAAGGACTTCTCCTATTTGAGTGAAGCCGAGCATGAACGCAGTCGTGATGAAGCTTTCAGAAGCGTAGATGAATTCATATACTTCTCTGTCAATCCACTGCCCAAGTCTCGATTCATGGAAAACAGCTATAACACCGAATATTAATGTAAAGACCAGGAACAATGATAGTTTTTTTATACGGCTCACTAAACTTCCTCCTCATTTAGCAGCTTGGACACCAGTGTATCGGGTTTAAACCCGCCGGTATATTTCTTCATGTTCATAATGATATCATGACGGGAGTCATTAATATCGTTAACAGCAGCATTGAAATTCTGAAGAGTCAAATGCTCTTCCTGAATGACTTTTGCGTAGCCATGCTCTTCAAAGTACTGGGCGTTCTCCAACTGATCTCCTCTGCTTTGAGTAAGTGGTAATGGTACAAGTATCATCGGTTTTTTATTTAAAAGCAATTCATAAATGGCGTTTGCCCCACTGCGGCCGATGACGATATCTGAAATACTTATAAAATGAGCGAGTTCCTCCCTGACAAATTCAAATTGAATATAATCTTTTTGATGCGTCAGGCTTTCGTCTATATTATCTTTGCCGCAAAGATGAATGATTTGAAATTTCTCTGTCAGAGTATCAATGTTTTCCCTGACAAACTCATTTATAGATTTGGATCCCAGCGAACCGCCCATAAACATTAGAATAGGCTTTTCAGAGTTGAAACCCGATAATTCATAACCTGTTTCGCTGTTGCCACTCATTAATTCCTCTCTGATGACCGGCCCTAAGTATTCAGTTTTCTCTTTAGGAAGATAATCGATCGTTTTTTGGAATGTAACATAACACTTAGTGGCAAATTTTGTTGAAATTTTATTTGCGAGCCCCGGCGTCAAGTCAGATTCATGAATATAAACGGGGATTTTCAAAGATTTAGCGGCCAGTACAACTGGAACGCTGACAAAACCTCCTTTAGAAAATACTAAATCAGGCTTTTCCTTTTTTAATATTTTGCGGGCATCGAATATACCTTTTGTAACTTTGAAAATATCCTTCAAATTTTCAAATGAAATATATCTTCTTAATTTACCGCTGGAAATATTACGATACCTTATTGAAGTTGAACTTATAATTTCTTTTTCAATACCATTTTTTGAACCGATGTAGACGGGTTCTACATTGTTATTTTGAAAACTGGGAATAAGTAATTTATTCAGCATGACGTGACCCACTGTTCCGCCGCCGGTTAAAATAACCTTTCTTTTTGAAGATTTCATAATAACCTCCATTTTCTCTTTATGATATAACTTTAAACCATTTGGAGTTTTGGCACAATAAAAGTCGCACAAAAAATTTGGCTCTATAATAAATACGGTTGATGACTGAAATGTCATAGACCGTATTTTTATGGGTTTTGAAAACCCCCTGCTATGCGGGGGGTTCCAAAGAGCTTCCAGCGTGGTATAAAAAAAGGTCCTCGACTATGCTACTATGGAGTTGGTTTCCCGACCACTCCACAAGACATAGGAGGACAGCCCAGTGAAGGACAACAACAGTTTAGCACACACATCATGGAAATGTAAGTATCATATCGTGTTTGCCTCGAAGTACCGGAGACAGATTATATACGGCAAATACAAACGCAGCGTAGGAGAGATCATCAGAGAACTATGTGATCGAAAAGGTGTGACGATTCATGAAGCGAATGCCTGTTCAGATCATATACACATGCTGGTGAGCATTCCACCCAAA
>NZ_JCANUC010000006.1:0-9850 GCF_059568765.1 Lacicoccus kunmingensis DSM 17847
CATGCGAATTTGAAATACAGATATGGCAATCGCAAATTCTGGTGTCGCGGCTTTTATGTCGACACAGTCGGCAGAAATCGAAAGCAGATACAGGAATACATCCGGAATCAGCTCAAAGAAGATTATATGAGTGACCAATTAACATTATTCGAAGAATTTGATCCATTTACCGGCGAGAAAAACAGGAAACCATAAAGTGATTCTTTGAGAATCAGCGTGTGGATGTGGTGCAAAAGGGAGACCATTCAGTAGGCCTTTCAGGCCTAGGCCGGCAAAAGAGGCTTTCAGCCGCAGAGCAAACCACCAGTTCACACTGGTGGTTTTGATTCTGTCATTCCATATCGAAATACAAAAACTGACCGGAAATGAAGTTAAATACTCATTCTTCACACTAATAATATCAAACTGAATATCGATGAGGTAAAAAACAGATGATCGCCACCTCGAAGAGAAAAACTCCAACAGATGTCCGTAAATTACAAGTAAAGATTTAATGAAATGGTTGAGAGGGCGGATCTGTCGGTTAATAAGGTTACTTTTCAATTAACGATAAAGACAGATTAAAAGTAAGAACCTCTTATCAAGTGATTTATTTATGGTGAAAAAATCTTGCTTTGAGATTACAGGATGTATACTATTAAAATTCTATTCTGTATTGTTGTTCTTCTGAAACTCTATCATAAGATTCTCCATCTAACATTGCTGGTATGTTTATATCAATCCATTCAATGTCATCTCCTGAACCCTCGTCCATTATGTAAGGTACTGAGCCAGTAAATTCCACTGCACCAAGCATTGAAGCCGTTATGTTTTCAGATAAAAACATATCTGGGTCAAGTTGTTGCCCAGTACTTGTCACCACCACAGACTGATCTATGAAGAAATCTCTAGCAGCCTCTGTTGTATTTTCAATCGTATATTCAATTACAAGATTGTCAATTTTATCGCCGACTTCATAACCATCTAGGAAAATAGCTAAATCCTCATTCACTTCTACACGGTTGATTTGAGCCATATTAACGGTCATATTAACGTTTTCAATTTGAACAGTATCATTAATTTCTACTTCTTTTACTGTTTCTACACCTTCCATAGATTCTGATTCATCTTCAGGTTCTATTTCATTTGAAGCATCCTCTGATTCTTCCGTATCAATTTCTTCAGTGGATTCATTTGCTTCTGCAAGTTCTTCTTCCAATGTAGCAATTTGATCTTGTTGCTCTTGATTTTGTGCTTTCAACTCTTCATTTTCATCTTCTAATGCTTGTAGATCTTCTGAAGACTCATCTGTTGTCTCTTCCTCGGATTCTGCATTCTCTGTATCTTCACTGGCTTCTTCAGATGTTTCCTCTTCAACAGGCTCTTCTTCTGTGGAAGTATCTACACCTCCACATGCACCTAATAAAAGTACAGTTGAAAGTCCGCTTGCTAACAAGTATTTTTTTAGTGACATAACAATATCCTCCTATAAATGGTATTATTTACTATTATATCTAGAAAGCGAGACAAATGCTATAGTCATATAATGTTTTAAATTTTTATTGTAAAATGATTTATTTTAAATACTTTCCCCCATCCCCTTGACTTATCAACAAAAGCAGTGTATTATACTAAGAGTAGTTTAAATTAACACATTTTAATTTTTTCATTCATCTGAAAAACCCTTAAAACAAATTAATTTACAACGAACAAATATTTAAGTGCAAAAGCACTAGGAGGTTTTTTCTATGAATGAAGGAACAGTAAAATGGTTTAACGGCGAAAAAGGTTTTGGATTTATTACACAAGAGCAAGGTGACGATGTATTCGTACACTTCTCAGCTATCCAAGTTGATGGTTACAAGACTTTAGAAGAAGGTCAAAAAGTAAACTTTGACGTAGAAGAAGGTCAGCGTGGTCCACAGGCGACTAACGTTACACCGGTTTAATCTACGGATAATATAGAGCTTTAAGAGGCGGCTGTGGCTGTCTCTTTTTTGTATATAAAATAACGCCCTCCAGGTCATATTGACCTGGAGGGCATTTTATAATTACCATGAAATTTATTCTGGTTTAATGTCGAATACTGCTGAATCTTCTGCGTCGAGTGGTGAGAATACCAGCTCGATTTCAGAAGGATCTCCTGTTACAGCGTAGGCGAGAGAGCCGGATGTGCTTTCTCCATCTTTTGTTTCATCGAGCATGACGTCTCCTACCGGATAAGTTTCAGCTGGTTCACCGTCCACCATAATTTCCATATCGCGGCTGCCCATCAAGTAGGAGTCGCCTGAGTTGTTCTCAAATGACAGGTCGATCATGATGACTTCATCTGCATCGACCTCTGCATAATCATTTCTTTCATCAGTATAACTTATGTCCTCCACAGTCAACGTCATACCGTTCAGCTCAGCTGAATCACCGACACCGAGTCCGTCCTGTGTAGAGCCGGTTGACTCTTCGGAACTGCTGCCGGATTCTTCTGTTTCTTCATTGTCAGATGGAGCTTCAGGTACATCCGGAACAGTGACACCGTCATCATCAAATTCACCATAGTCACGGATTTGTTCTGCTATTTCTATATGCAGTTTTTCTTCAGGGTTTTCCTGGCCTGGAGCAGTGGAAATATATGCAACATGTAACAGGTCACCACTTGCTTTATCAATCATTCCGACCACTGCATTTTTCATTTCTTCGGTGTTTGCACCTGTATATTCCACATTGAATATACTTCCGAAAGTATCATGTAGTGATTCTTCATCTCCGATATTATATACATAATAAAATTCGTCATCTTCAGAGATATCTAAAATATCACTGTTTTCCATAAATGCTTCATGCAGATTGGAGTAACTTCCATAGAACACCTCGTCACTTTCGGCAGTACCGGTCTGATCAACCCAGCTGTTGCCATCAAAGCCGGCGAATTGATCCGGATTGGCATATATGTGTGGAAGGAGTTCTCCGGATTCCTTATCGTATAGTTGTGTAAATACTTCAAAGCCGTCTCTTTCATCGATCTCTGCAGTTAATCCGGCGATATCAGATTCAGTAGGTGTGTCAGACCCTGCTCCGAAAGCATGTATGACCATATAAGTTTCAGCAAAATATGTCGTGATATCTTCTGTAGGTTTCAAAACTTCTTCGATGTCTGCATCGGAATCTTCTGCATTATCCAAAAGATCTGCAAGTTCGGAGTTTCCTGCGAACATCGAAGTGATCTCTGTATCATCACCTGATAATGTTTCCCCGGTAATTGAAGCAAAGTCGAGAGTATCTGCAGAACCTTCAGAGCTTCCGATTTCAGAACTTTCACCATCTGAACCGCTGTCCTTGTCCGAAACTGCTTCGCCTTCTACCAGTTCATAACCTGAGTTGAGCAACAATTCCTCCGAGCGCTTCATACTGATAAAATCTGCAGTTTCTTCACCTTCAAAATCAGCGCCTGCAAGCTCAGACACTTCAGAAAAATCCGCTTCATCATAGTTGACTTCAGTATTTTCTACAAAACTGTCTTCCCCATACTCGATTTCATGTTCGACACCATCTGTATCTTCATATTCCTGTGCTAACTCATCAATGACTTCCCTTGCATCCTCTTCGTTGGTCACTCCGATGGCTTCATAGTCTGTTTCAGTTTCTGAAGTCTGTCTTTTCACTTCGTCCCCGACATAGTAATAGACAACTTTGTCAGTCATACCTTCCTGTTCCATAACATAAGTATTTGACTCTTCTTCTGAGGCATCTTCATCATTGTTGTCTTCATCCAGCTCTTCGGTGCCGCCACCAATACCGATAGTGGAATCATCATCGTCACTGGCCACCCCTGGAGAACTTTCATCATCTTTGTCATCCCCGGAGTCGGATGAATCCTCCTCTGAATCCGGTTCGTCCTCAGAGTCTGCGGAATCATCAGCCTCATTTTCTGAGGCATTTGCTTCCTCATCCCCGCTGTCTTCTAATTCATTATCTCCAGTTTCTTCTGTTGCTTCTTCGTCTGACCCGTCATCCTCACCGCCGAGTCCGCATGAACCAAGAATCAGCATTGTTGAAAGTCCACCTGCTAATAAATACTTTTTTAACGACATACAATAGTCCTCCCGAATTTTAAGTTTTAACACTTTTCTTTATAAATTATCTAGAATATGAAATATTCTGTTATTGCCATTTAAAAATTTTTCATTCGATTTTTAATTATTTATGTAATATCTGTTAATTTATGAGGTTCAAAGAAGTTATAAGTACAGTATAAGTAACAATTTATAATATTTCCACAAAAAGTTCACATTTTATTCAAAGAATCATAAAAAATAAACTCCCATCGACCGATGAGAGTTTTAAATTAATTATTATTTTCTTGAATATATGTTTCGCACATATGAAATATTTCTGTTGCCGCCGGTCTGTTTTCGGGATCTTTATCAAGGCATCTGTTGATCATGCTGCTTAATAATGGATCCATATTCCGCAGTGTTTCAACCGGTTCTGTATCGCGTTCAAGCTGTTCGTAGCGCTTATCTTCATATGTTTTAAAAGGTCTTTGTCCTGTAGCCATGAAAAACAATACGACGCCGATGCCCCAGATGTCTGCCGCTGTAGTGAGCGGTGCGCCGGTTGCCTGCTCGGGGGACATATAATTTTTTGTGCCGGTGCCTTTTCTGATAGTACCTGGCTTTGTTGCCAGGTTAAGGTCGAATAATTTAGCGAGCGGCGGCTGGGAGATGATATTCGACGGTTTGATATCCAGATGTATAATATTATTCTGGTGCAGATAATTAACGACGGATGCGATCTGTTTCCCGAAATGGGCAATCTGCATCATCGGCAGTTCTTCATTTCTTTTATACGTATTTCTGACGAGGTGTGAGATTGTTTCGCCGGTCAATGTCTCCTGGATGACGATAGGGCGGGGCTCAATATAAAGTGAATAGCCCCTTATAAGGTTCGGATGAGACAGTGTCGTAATAGCTTCACCTTCCTGAATCAGACGGTCTTTTGCAGCTTGTTTTTCCATGGCAAGCGGCTGGATGGTCTTGCCGATGCAGCTGGTCATCCTTTCCTCGCTCCATAAGTGATACAGATCGCAGTCTTTTCCCCTTCTTAAATGCTCAACGACCGTGTAGTCCATGATTAATGTTTCTCCGCGCTCAAGCGGTGTTTCTCTGATTACTTCTTCAGTTTTCAATTTTTCCGCCTCCTTTATTATTTGACAGCGACTGGTTCGAGGGCTGTTTCTTCTTCTTTCATTTCTCCCTGCTGTGCTGTATAAAGCTTTTTATAATTACCGTTTTGGGAAATCAGTTCATCGTGTGTACCGATTTCATTTATACCGCCTTTTTCCAAATAAACGATCTTATCTGCCACGCTTGCACTTCTCAAATTATGTGTAATCATCAATGTGGCTGTATTTTCCATCAGTCTCTGCATCGGCTGCATGACACGTTTTTCCGTAGCGCCGTCCAGACCTTCAGCCGGCTCGTCGAGTATGACAACAGAAGCTTTTCTAATCATTGCACGGGCGATGGCGACACGCTGCTGCTGGCCGCCGGATAAATTTCTGCCTTTCTGGCCGACGTTTGTGTCATAGCCCTCTGTAAGCTCACTGATGAATCCGTGTGCATCGGCTTTCTTTGCCGCTTCAATAATCTCTTCATCTGTCGCATCCGGCTTACCGTATGCGATGTTTTCCCTGACCGTACCGTCAAATATCAGAGATTCCTGGAAGACGACGGCAATCTGGTTGCGCAGTGACTGGAGATCGGTATTTTTCAGGTCGTGTCCATTAAGGTAGACATCACCATCCGTCGGTTCATAAAAGCGCATCAGCATTTTTACTATCGTCGACTTGCCGACGCCGCTCGCCCCGACGAGGGCAACAGTCTCTCCGGGATTCACGTTGAACGACAGATCGGAAAGGACATGACTTTTTTTACCGGGATAGGCAAACGATACACTCTGAAATGCGATGCTGCCTTCATCATTGTCGATTTCTTCTCCGGCATCAGAGATGACCTGCGGTTTCTGTTCCATGAACTCAATCACACGTTCGGCACTTGCTGAAGCTGAGAAGATGGTGTTCAGCAGCCTGCTCAGTCCCCTGACCGGGCTGTACAGACGTCTCAGCAGGGTGAGAAAGGCGACCAAAATACCGATGGTCACTTCGTTCTGCATCAGTAAAAACGCACCGAATACCATGACAGTCAGTGTACCGCCGGTTTCTATCATGGAAACCGTCGGAGAAAATGTCGCTTTCAGACGGACTTTCGTCATTTTGGCATCATAGGCCGCGACGTTCTGATTTTGAAATTTTGTGGCTTCTTGTTCTTCCTGGTTGAAAGCCTGCATCAATGAAATATTGGAAAAGCCTTCTTCTGCAAGGGAGTTTATTGCACCCATACGCCTTGAACGTTCACGGGATGCAAGTTTCATCCTGAGAGAGAAATACCGGGTGACAATATAGAATAATGGCACGACGACGAGTGAAACGAGTGCCAGTTTCCACTCCATGAAAAAGAGCATGCCAATAAAAACAATCAGCTGGAAAAAGTATGACAAAGCTGATGTTGCACCGCTGACGATGAGCCGTTCAATCGAGGATATATCACCTGTCAGCCTTGCGATGATATCCCCGAGTTTCCGGCCTTCAAAAAAGTGCAGTGACAGGCTCTGCAGATGTTCAAATAAAGTCTTTCTCAGTGACAGTACGAATTTCTGGCCGACCCAGTTGGACACGTATGTGCCGGCGAATGAAAAGATACCGCCTGCCAGACTGAGGCCGAAGTATAGGAGTACAATCCATAACAGCGGACCGAGATTACGTGTATCCAGGACATTATCTATGAAAATCTGAAGCAGCCACACGGTTCCTGACAGTGTAAGGGGCTTCAGAGCGATGAATATCAGTCCGACAACAATCCATTTACGATAATTTTTTGTGTAAGGCCAGAACCATCTGAAAATTTCTTTCAGAGGGATCGGCGGTGCTTCCTGAATAATATTGCCCTCGGTATTATTCAGTGCAAAAAACTGATCGATTTTTGTTTTCAGGGACTGGTTTTTTCTTGATCGCTTTAATCTCCTCATAACACTCACTCCTTTCATATGTAAAGCAGGCGGCCACAACAGAATGGGCCGCCTGTTCAAAAAAGTTATTAAAATTATACCCATCATTTCTATGAATATTAGTCAGATGAAACGCTTGACGCACTTGAAGCGCTGGATGCACTTGAAGCACTTGAGTATGAATCGGACGAAAAGTCATTTGATGATGCCGGTTGGATATCTTCGAAATAAGTCATGATTGTTACCCCCCTTCCTATATAGTGATTTCTAGTAATTAGTCAGATGAAACACTTGACGCACTTGAAGCGCTGGATGCACTTGAAGCGCTTGAATATGAATCAGACGAAAAGTCATTTGATGACGCCGGTTGGATATCTTCGAAATAAGTCATGAACAATTCCTCCTTTCATTTAATTTCTTTTTACTGAACATTAGTCAGATGAAACACTGCTTGCACTTGAAGCGCTGGATGCACTTGAAGCACTTGAAAATGAATCGCTGGAAAAGTCATTTGATGACGCCGGTTGGATATCTTCGAAATAACTCATGAATTTTCCCTCCCTTCGTTTTGTTATTGTCATCATTCCATTTGAAGGTTAAAAACCAATTGTCGGAATATTAAAAACTAATTAAAAAGAGCTGAGATTATTAATATTATGTAAAAAACTAGAAAATAATCAATATAATATTTACTTGTTTGTATAAATATGTAATTTATAAGACGTTTTCATTGTTAGATTTTTGTACTCACACACAAGTTTGTCTGATAGAATAGTGATATTGTTACACTTGTTTTTACATTAATGGAAGAGGAGGTTGGAAAATGGATGTATTGCTCAATCCGGTCATTATTTCGGTTCTTGTATTAATTGTTCTGAGTCTTTTAAAGATCCATGTCATTTTCGCACTGATTCTTGCAGCGATTTCAGCGGGACTTCTTGCCGGGCTGCCGCTCGGTGAAACTGTTACAGTTCTCGTTGAAGGTATGGGCGACCAGTCAGAGACGGCACTGAGCTATTTATTGCTCGGGGTTTTTGCTTCGATGATTGCGATGTCCGGCATCGTTAAAGTGCTGCTCAATTATTTGCTGAAAGTGATTGGGAAACGTAAGTATCTTCTTATATTCATATTTGTAGTAATCGGGGTACTTGCAGAAACGGTCGTCCCTGTACATATTGCATTTATACCGATTCTGATTCCGCCGCTTCTGATGCTGTTCAATAAATTGAAGATTGACAGAAGAGCGATTGCGAGTGCGCTGACTTACGGTCTGAAAGCACCATATATGTTGATTCCTGTCGGCTATGGTTTAATATTCCACGGCATTCTTGCGACAGAAATGCAGGATAACGGCCTGGATATCGCTTTGTCTGATATCCCTTACGCGATGCTGATCCCTGTACTCGGCATGACGGTCGGGCTGCTTGTTGCGGTCTTTGTCACTTACAGAAAACAAAGAGAGTATCAGAATATTGATACAGTTGATGCTGACAGTATGGCCTCTGAAGAGTTGACGGAAACCCGTCAGAAAGTGAACCATGTCATCACACTTCTTGCGATTGGCGCTGCGTTTGCTCTGCAGCTGTCGTTCGATTCGATGATTATCGGGGCACTCGGCGGTATTACAATCATGCTGCTCAGCCAGGTCATCAAAGTGAGCAGAAGTGACGCTGCAGTCAAGGAAGGCGTGCTGATGATGGGGGCGATCGCTTTCATCATGCTGATCGCATCCGGTTATGCTTCGGTCCTCACTGAAACGAATGCAGTGGACAATCTGATCGGTTCAGTTTCCGGCTGGTTCGACGGCACACCGCATGCGGTGGCGGCAGTCGTATTATTGCTCGTCGGTCTGGTAATAACGATGGGTATCGGCACATCGTTCGGTACGATACCGATTATTGCAGCAGTGTTCGTACCACTGTGTATGTCACTTGGCTTCAGTCCGATGGCGACAGCGGCACTCATCGGCAGTGCGGCGGCCCTGGGCGACGCGGGGTCTCCTGCTTCAGACAGTACGCTCGGTCCGACGTCGGGTCTTGCGGCCGACGGCCAGCACGATCATATTTGGGATACGGTAGTACCGACATTTCTGCATTACAACATTCCGCTGATTATATTCGGTACGATCGCAGCAGTCATACTATAGAAGACATCGTCCTGCCGGACGGTGTTTTTTTATTAAAAATAAAGGATTAATAAAATATTATTAGGGTAGAGATGATTGTAAGCATTATATTAGGAGGTAGTAAGATAATGGCACTTAAGTATGAAGTAACAGCAACCAACACAGGCGGACGTAAAGGTCACGTTCAGACAGACGATAAAGCGATCGACTCAGCGGTACTACCACCGGATCAGGACGGCGACGGCGTTAACCCGGAACAGCTTTTCGCAGCAGGCTATGCGTCATGTTTCAATGGTGCATTCGACTTGATGCTGAAGCAGGGTGGCGTCAAAGATGCAGAACCGGAAGTGGATCTGACGGTCCAGTTACTGGATGATGATGAAAATGAAGGTCCGAAACTCGGCGTGAAGATTAATGCGAAAGTTAAAAACATGTCTCAGGCAGACGCGGAGAAATACCTGGAGCAGGCGCACCAGTTCTGCCCGTATTCCAAAGCGACCCGCGGCAACATTGATGTTGAATTGAACGTTACTGCACAATAGTATAGATTTTATGATGGGCACGGAACTTTTGAAGAGGTTTCGTGCTTTTTTTACGGCTTTGATCATGTGAGAAATTTGCTGCGCTATAAGCAGGCGTTCGTGAGATGAGTTATGGCGTTTAGCCGGGCGTGGCGCTATATGCAGG
>NZ_JCANUC010000006.1:10065-155317 GCF_059568765.1 Lacicoccus kunmingensis DSM 17847
CGTGGCGCTATATGCAGGTGTTTCGCACGTGAGTTATAGCGTTTAGCAGGCCGTACCCGTTATAATTGATGGTCTAAATTGATACTTGTGGCGGGAGACTGTTGAGCTACAGGGTTTTGTGTCATTAAGACGGGCAAAGAACAGGGTTTGAATTAACTATTAATGTCAATTATGTAAAGTGTTGATTTAACATAAGTAAAACTTATCTTTAAACTTAACTTTTTCAGTGAAGATTAATGAGCATATTAACATTAACTTAATAATTAACGGGTATAATCTAACTATAAACATTAATTTGACCATTCCCCTTTGGTCAAGTCCCCTTACCCGAAATCCTTCCCCTGGGATTTTGGGTACTTTTATTTTTAGGAAAGTATGTGTACAATAAAGCAAATATCAACTTGACTGACGAGGGATACGAATGAATATTAAAAATATTGAAATATGCGAAGGGCTGCCGAAAGTGGTCGTTTCCATCAGCGGCACGTCACTTTGTGATATACAGAAGGAAATCGAACAAGTGCATGAAAATATCGATGTGCTCGATATCATCGAGATCCGAAGTGACGCATTTGATAATATGAGCCGTTCGGAACATTTAGGTCTGGTGGATGAAGTGTGTGCGGAATTGTCCGGTCTTCCGATCATCTATACATATAGAACATCCCATGAAGGCGGCAGCGGTTCTAAATCCTACGCTGAATATAAAGACCTTCTGATGGATGTCATTACAAAGTGCGATATCGATATCGTCGACATAGAATTTGTGACCGGCGGCAAAGCGCTGTCGGAAATTGTGCATTGTGCCAGTGAGAATAATAAGAAGGTTCTCCTCAGCCATCATAATTTCAAAGAGACACCGCGCCTGGAAGAGATGCAGAAGCTGTTATACAACATGCACTCGGCAGGCGGCGAAATTCTAAAGCTTGCCTTCCGTCCGAATGATGCGGACGATGTGCTCAATATGCTGAAAATCGTCAAAATCGGCAAGGAAGCGATTGGCAATAAAATCATCGGCATCTCCATGGGAGAGCTTGGGAAAATGACGCGTCTCGCAGGCGGCGACTTTGGTTCATGCTTGACATACGGCTATATTACGAATAACAGTGCGCCCGGCCAGGTGCATGCATCAAGAATCAAAGATGCACTGAAAGCGTACGAAATTTAAAAAATGCCCGGAGATTAAAATGAAATCTCCGGGCATTTTCATATTTTACAGCTGTTCTTTTAAAAATTTCCTGACATCGCCGGGTGATTTGGCATTCAACGGATGAAGGTGGGCGGTCTTTTTACCTTGCTTAAAAATCAGCAGCGCCGGTATGCCTGTCACATCATTTTCATCTGCGGCGGAAGGCACTTCATCACGGTTCAGTTCATACCAGTCCATATATCTGTACTCTTTTAAGATCGGTTTGATGAAATGATTCAATGCACTGCAGTCCGGACACCAGTCCGCATAAAATTTTATGATGACCTTGTCATTGCTTTGAATGATCTCTTTATAATCATCATATGTTCTTATCGCATCCATCTATACCCCTCCTGACCGTATTTTAAAATCATCTTAATATTACCACTTAAATATTGTAGAATGGAAGTAAGGGGAATAATTAACATGAATACCCGCCAGACTATCGGGTATAGAATAATGACTGACTATCTATTGGAGGTACCGGATGATTACTTTTTACGAATATTCCAAGTGCACGACATGCAGAAAAGGCAAGAAGTTTTTAGAAGAGAATGGTGTTGATTTCGAAGCGCATGACATGGTGAAACAACCGCCGTCAAAAGAAACGCTGAAACAAATCGTTGAAAAGTCCGACCAGGACATCAACAAATTTTTCAATTCCAGAGGGAAGAAATACAAAGAAATGGATTTGAAAAATAAACTCCCGGAAATGTCCGATGATGAAAAACTCGATATTTTATCTTCAGATGGAATGTTGATAAAACGACCGCTTGTCGATGCCGGCAGCGATGTTCTGCTCGGTTTTAAAGAGGCGGAGTATAAGGAAACGTTTTTATAATTATTAATCTTGAGAAACTTTGTGAAATATGTCATTATATAATTGTATAGATTATTATGAGGAGGTTTTCTGTTATGGCATTACCAAATGACTTAAAGTATTCAGAAGATCATGAATGGGTAAAAGTTGATGGAAATACAGTAACAATCGGAATCACTGATTTCGCACAAGGTGAACTTGGAGACATCGTTTTCGTTGAGCTTCCAGAAGAAGGCGACGACATGACTCAAGGCGAATCATTCGGAAGCGTAGAATCAGTTAAGACTGTTTCTGAACTGTATGCGCCATTAAACGGTAAAATCGTTGAAGTGAACGAAGAGCTTGAAGACAGCCCTGAGTTAGTCAACGAATCACCATACGAAGAAGCATGGATGGTAAAAGTTGAACTTGAAGACACATCACAATTAGATAACCTGTTAGATGCTGACGGATACAAAGCAGTTATCGAAGCATAATTTTAACAACTCTAGACATTGTCTAGAGTTTTTTTAAAATAAAATAAAACTCCAAGGGTGATGGAAATGTATCTTTCTGATAAAGTACTCATTGTTGAGGGTAAAACTGACAAACGCCGTATCGAGGAAGTGCTTGTAGAACCTGTGCAGATCATCTGTACATTTGGTACAATGGGAGTCTCAAAACTTGATGATATTTTGGAGCAGCTTGACGGTTCTGATATTTATATTTTATCGGATGCCGACAAGGAAGGCCGCAACATCCGGAAGTGGTTCAAAAAACATCTCAGTGAAAGTACCCACATATATATAGACCCTAAATTTGGAGAAGTCGGCAGATGCCCGAGAGATTACCTCGCAAACCTTCTGATGCGTCATGGTTTTTATGTCGACACGAGCTTGATTATGAAAGGTAAGTTTTATGATGAAAGAGCAGTTAGAGACACAGGATATATACAATCTTATTCATACTGAAGAAAGATTTATATTATACGGATATGCGCCGATATGCGCAAACTGCAAAATAGCGGAACGTATGCTTAACTTATCACAGGAAATTATAGATTTTGAATATACGTCGATAAATTTGAATTTTCACGTGGATTTCATCAATGATTATAAAATAACGTCCGCGCCGGCGCTGTTGATATTTGAAAACGGTGAACTGAAAGAAACTGTATTCCGTTTTGAATCAGTCACTAACCTGGTGAACATACTGGGACGTTAGTATTGACGAAAGTCCGGACTGATGATAATATAATTCACAATCGAATAAATACTCTTATCAAGAGTGGTGTAGGGAAGTGCCCGTTGATGCCACGGCAACCGTCTTAATGACAAGGTGCCAAGTCACTGAATCAATCGATTCAAAGATGAGAGGCTGGATATAAAAGAAGCCTACTCATTTCATACTAAGTGAGTAGGTTTTTAATTTATAATAGTTTGGAAGATGATCAATGATAGATATTTTAAATGTAAATAAAAACTATAGTACGAAGTCAGCGGATATTACGGCAGTCGATGATGTCAGCCTGCATATCGAAAGCGGCGAGATATTCGGTGTCATCGGTTATTCAGGTGCCGGAAAATCAACGTTGATCCGTCTTCTGAACGGTTTGGAAGAGCCGACGTCAGGTGATATCACCATCGGTGAGGATACGATCAATCAACTGTCCAAAAAGGATCTGCGGCAAAAAAGACAGAAAGTATCGATGATTTTTCAACATTTCAATCTGCTGTGGTCAAGGACTGTCGAAGAGAATATCAGCTTTCCGCTTGAGATTGCGGGCGTTGCGAAAAAAGAACGCAAAAAGCGGACGCAGGAACTGATTGACCTTGTCGGTCTTAAAGGGCGTGAGAAAAATTATCCGAGTGAATTGTCAGGCGGCCAGAAGCAGCGTGTCGGCATCGCACGGGCACTCTCCAATGAACCGACGGTGTTGCTTTGTGATGAGGCAACCAGCGCACTCGACCCTGAAACGACGGATGAAGTGCTCGAGCTGTTGCAGGAAATAAGAGATGAAATGAACTTGACGATTGTCCTCATTACACACGAAATGCATGTCATCAGAAAAATATGCGACCGTGCAGCAGTCATGCAGAGCGGTAAAGTGGTTGAAACGGGGAAAGTGCTCCAGCTGTTCCAGAATCCGTCGCACAGCGTAACGAAAAGATTCGTCAAAGATGATATCAATGATGAGGAAACAGCGCTCGCCCTGGATGAAGTGAGGGAACTGTTCCCGGACTCCAAAATACTTAAAATCGGATTCGTCGGTACCAAATCCAAAACGCCGGTCGTCTCCAAAGTAATCAAGCAGTTCGATCTTAATATGAACATACTGTCAGGGAACATCAAACAGACGAACAATGAATCGTACGGCCACCTTTATGTGGCGATGGAAATTGACAGTGAGACACTGCAAAAAGTGATCTATGCGCTTGCCAATGACGATATTACAGTGGAGGTGGAGAAATAATGAATGAATTTTTCCAGGCCTTCAGTGATATGTTCAGTTTCGAAAACGTCAAATGGGACGTTGTATGGGAAGCAACAGTCGACACCATTTATATGACAGCAATCGCAACGTTCTTTACATTGATTATCGGACTTGTTCTAGGCATCATACTTTTCCTGTCCGATAAGAGCGACAACACGGGGAGTCAGCCGGTCTACGGCGTTACTGCCTTTCTCGTCAATCTGTTCAGGGCGATACCGTTCATCATTTTAATCATATTGCTGATTCCGTTCACAAAAGCGATCATGGGCACCATCATGGGCGTTCAGGGTGCACTGCCTGCCCTTATTATCGGCGCATCACCGTTCTATGCACGTCTCGTTGAAATCGGCCTTAAAGAAATAGACAAAGGCGTCATTGAAGCGGCCGAATCGATGGGGGCAAACACATGGACGATCATCCGGAAAGTGTTGATTCCGGAATCGATGCCTGCTCTGATTTCAGGTATTACGGTGACAGCCATCATGCTCGTCGGTTCGACGGCGATTGCAGGCGTCATCGGCGCAGGCGGTCTCGGCAACCTTGCCTATATGGTCGGATTTACACGGAATCAGAGTGACGTCACACTCGTAGCAACAATAGTAATACTGATTATTGTCTTTATCATTCAGTTTGCAGGGGACTTCCTTGCGAAAGCTGTCGATAAGAGATAATGATCATACATTATAAATAAAATATTGTTAGAGAGGATTGGATGTATATGAAGAAGTTTTTACTGTTTTTAGCTTTATCAGTTTTTGCAGTCGTTCTTGTCGCATGTGGCAGCGGTGAAGAAGAAGGGGCTGAAGAAAGTGCGGATACAGGTGAGGAAACTGAAGAGTCTGCTGAAACTGGGCAGGATTCATCTGAAGAAGCATCAGAAGAAGGCGGTACATTATCAGTTGCTGCATCACCGGCACCGCACGCTGAAATTTTAGAAGAAGCGGCAACGATTCTTGAAGAAGACGGCATTGAGCTCGACGTGAATATCGTCAATGACTATACCACTCCAAACCGTCTCCTTGCAGATGAAGAAGTGGATGCAAACTTCTTCCAGCATACACCTTACTTAGATGGTGAAGTCGAATCACACGGTTATGATCTGGTATCAGCAGGCAACGTACATATCGAGCCGATGGCTGTTTATTCCCAGGATTATGACGCTCTGGAAGACGTTCCGGACGGCTCTACAATTCTTGTATCGAATAACCCTGCTGAAGAAGGCCGCTTCCTGTCATTCTTTGTTGATGCAGGCTTAGTGGAAATCGAAGAGGGCATTGATATTGAAAATGCGACATTCGATGATATTACTGAAAACCCGCACGACTTCGATTTCAACAACCAGACAGCACCGGAATTATTGGTTGAAATGTACAATAATAACGAAGCGCCTGTCGTCATCATCAACTCTAACTTCGCACTTGACGGCGGACTGAGCCCGGTTGATGACTCAATCGCAATCGAAGACGGTGATTCTCCATATGCCAACCTTGTTGCTGTACGTTCAGGCGATGAGGAAAGAGAAGACATCCAGAAACTGATGGAAGTGCTTCAGGGTGATGAAATCAAACAGTTTATCGAAGATAACTATGAAGGTGCAGTCATCCCTGCAGAATAGTATGAATAAAGACCACTGTGAATCTGATGATTTACAGTGGTCTTTAATTTTTTTACACGAAGTGTGTATGTTAAAATTAAATTGTGAACACGCTATATAAATGGTATGATTACACTAAGAATATAAATAGGAAAAGGGGAGGGTAATTAATGACACAGAACACGCAGAATTCTAAAGCAGGCTATGATTCGTCACTCGTCCTTGTTTCGTATATTTTAGCGATATTTACTATGATTGTCGGTCCGCTGCTGATATGGGCATTGAAAAAAGATGATGACCCCGAAACGGCAGAGGCTTTAAGACATGTTGCAAACTTTGGCATCAGCTATACGATTTACGCATTTATCGCATGGCTGACGACTGTAGTATTGATCGGTTTCGTCCTTGGACCGATTGTTCAGGTTGCGATGATTGTATTCATCGTCATTGGTATCATTAAAACTATGAATGGTGAATCTTACAGACCGCCGTTCACACTGGATATCATCAAGTAAATACTGATTGAACGGAAGCCGGATGCTTAAAGAGCGTCCGGTTTTTATTTTTTAAATAAAAAACCATATCTTTTCAACAACGTCCTGTTATGTGTTATATTCAAATCATAGTAGTTAAATATGATTTGAGAGGATGCTTTAATTGTCAGATAAAAACACGAAGTTTGTTTCAACAGAATGGTTAAATGAGCATTTAGAAGATGAAAATTTAAGAATAATAGATGCGACGACATTTTTACAGATTCCTGAAGATGGCGGCTATTACGATGTATGGAGCGGTAAGGAAGAGTATGATAAAGAACATATTCCCGGCGCAGTATTCGCAGATTTGAAAAATGATTTTTCTGATGCGGATGCATCATACAATTTTGCGGTCATCCCTCATGATGAGTTTGTAGAAAAAATAAAAGAGCTCGGAACCACTGATGATTCCTTTGTAGTGATTTACGACCGCGGAGCGATGGTAGGGGCTGACTTTGAAGCTTCTGACTGGGCATCGCGCTTCGCATGGCAGCTGAAATTTGAAGGATTCGACAATATCGCGATACTTGAAGGCGGCTATGAAAAATGGAAGAGAGAGAATCGTCCGGTGACCGATGAGGTGAATACACCTGAAAAAGGAAATCTGAATATAGAGCGCAGACCAGAGCTTTATGCGAGTAAAGAAGATGTTTTAAACGCCATCGATGATGATAGTGTCATCATACTGGACAGTCTGCAGCCGGAAAGTTATAACGGTACGGCGGACACGTATGCACGTCCGGGACATATTAAAGGTGCAGTCAATGTCTTCTTTGGTGATTTGGCTGATTCTAATACCGGAGAAATCTATGATGACGAAAAATTAAAGCAGAAGTTTGAAGCAGTCGGCGCGCTTGATGAAGATAAGAAAGTAATCACTTATTGTGGAAGTGCAATCGCAGCGACATGGACGCAGTATCTTCTGAATAAGCTCGGCCAGGAAAATGTGGCTGTGTATGACGGGTCTTTGTCAGAGTGGGCGGCTGATGAAAAATTACCAATGGAGACTAAAAATTCAAAATAATATCATCAATTTGATGAGAGAAGTATTACAACCTGAATGATTTCTGAAATCATTTAGGTTTTTTCATTCTCAAAGAATACTAATTCCATTTAAGCTGTGATTCATACTTTAAGATGAGGGGATTCCCTTTAATATGTTTCGTTTTTAAGGTATAATAAGGCAGTATGAAACATACTCCATATCTTTGACTATAGATTAGAATTATTATAAACTAGTG
Organism: Lacicoccus kunmingensis DSM 17847; assembly: GCF_059568765.1. Taxonomy (NCBI): domain Bacteria; kingdom Bacillati; phylum Bacillota; class Bacilli; order Caryophanales; family Salinicoccaceae; genus Lacicoccus; species Lacicoccus kunmingensis. Next base: position 17,919 of record NZ_JCANUC010000006.1, read on the forward strand.
GAGTATGGAAATAATATTTTCTAATTGGAGGATAAGTAAATGACTTCTGTTCTGGAAATCAAAAACTTACATGTCGAAATAGACGGTAAAGAAATCTTAAAAGGTGTCGATCTGACACTTAAGCAAGGCGAAATTCACGCGGTAATGGGACCAAACGGTACCGGTAAATCCACTTTGGCACAAGCGATCATGGGTCACCCACGTTACGAAGTAACACAAGGTGAAGTAATTCTTGATGGTGAAGATGTACTTGAAATGGAAGTGGACGAACGTGCACAGGCTGGTCTTTTCCTTGGAATGCAGTATCCATCAGAAATCTCTGGTGTAACAACTTCTGACTTCCTGCGTTCAGCAATCAATGCTCAGCGTGAAGAGGGCGACGAAATTAACTTAATGCAGTTCATTAAGAAGCTAGATAAAAACATGGAACACCTTGAAATCGATCAGGATATGGCTACTCGTTACCTGAACGAAGGGTTTTCCGGCGGTGAGAAGAAGAGAAACGAAATCTTACAGCTTATGATGTTGGAGCCTAAGTTCGGTATTCTGGACGAAATTGACTCAGGTCTTGATATTGATGCACTGAAAGTTGTTTCAAAAGGTATCAACAAATTACGCGGTGAACAGTTCGGTTCACTGATCATCACTCACTACCAAAGACTTCTTAACTACATCTCACCTGACTACGTACACGTTATGATGAGAGGTAAAATTGTTAAATCCGGCGGTAAAGAATTAGCTGAACGTTTAGAAGCGGAAGGTTATGACTGGATCAAAGAAGAATTAGGTATTGATGACGTAACTGTAGAATCTGACGTTAATTAAGACAGGAGGATCATAATGGCTACTGTATCTAATGAATTAATTTTAAATGCAGACGAAGTCATTCAGCGCGCTACTGACCGCGGTGAATCAGACTTTCTAATCAACAAAAAGAAAGAAGCACTTGAACTGATTGAAAATATCGATATGCCGAAACCGGATAAGACGAACATCAAGAGATGGGATTTCTTCACAATGTCCGAGCCGGTTGTCGACAGCAGTGTTTACAACAGTCTTGAAGAGCTGCCGGAATCGGTAAAGGCACTTCTTGATATCGAAAACACTAAAAATATATATGTACAGCACAACAACACACCTGCTTATCTCCAAATTGATGAAAAATTAAAAGATAAAGGTGTAATTATAGAGAACATTGTTGAGGCGACTCACAATCACCCGGAACTGGTTGAAAAATATTTCATGCAGGACGGCGTAAAAGTTGATGAGAACAAACTCACTGCTTTCCACACTGCAATGCTGAACGGCGGAATGTTCGTCTATGTTCCAAAAGATGTTCACATCGAAGATCCTGTCCAGATGGTTTTACTTCACGACGATGAGAAAGCATCCCTTATCAACCACGTATTGATCGTGGCGGATAAAGGTTCTGAAATCACTTACGTTGAGAACTATTTATCCAACGTTGAAGAGACTAAAGAACAGATCAACATCGTTTCAGAAGTACTTGCTTTGGATAATGCCAAAGTGACGTACGGTGCGGTTGACGTTCTTGCTGAAGGCATGACTGGTTATATCAACCGTCGCGGTATCGCTTCAGACGATGCAAGAATCGACTGGGCGCTTGGTCTGATGAACGATTCAAACGTCATCAACGATAACACGACTTATCTGATGGGCGACCGTTCGAATTCAGATCTGAAAACAGTAACAATCGGACGCGGACAGCAGATCCAGAACGTTACGACACAGATTATCCACTACGGTAAAGATTCAAACGCACATATCCTGAAGCACGGTGTGATGAAGGACAGTGCCACAAGTATCTTTAACGGTGTCGGATATATCAAACACGGCGGTACACGTGCTGATGCACAGCAGGAATCACGTATTCTTATGCTGAGCGACCGTGCACGCGGAGACGCGAACCCGATTCTTCTCATCGATGAAGATGATGTAACTGCAGGTCACGCAGCATCAGTCGGACGCGTTGATCCACTTCAGCTGTTCTATCTGATGAGCCGCGGTATCTCTCAGGAAGAGGCTGAAAGACTTGTCATCCACGGTTTCCTGGATCCTGTGGTGGCAGCACTGCCTATCGAATCAGTTAAAAGACAGCTTAAAGAAATTATCGAGATGAAAATTTTATCGAAATAAGTCTTAAAGGGGTTTTTCCCACATGGATATAAATGCTATCCGCAAAGATTTTCCAATCCTTAATCAAAAAGTTCATGGTAACCCTTTGATTTACCTGGATACTTCAGCAACGAGCCAATCACCTGTTCAGGTGGTTGACGCGATGAGTGAATACTACAATGAGTACAATTCAAACGTTCATAGAGGTGTCCACACACTGGGAACGAAAGCGACGGACGGTTATGAGCAGGCCCGCATGAAAGTCAGAGGCTTCATCAACGCACAGCGTTATGAAGAAATCGTCTTTACACGCGGTACAACTGCTGCCATCAACCTGGTAGCCCGCAGCTTTGGCGATGCTAACATTTCAGAGGGCGATGAAATCGTCGTCACTGAAATGGAGCACCACGCCAACATTGTACCTTGGCAAGAACTTGCAAAGCGCAAAAATGCCAAACTTGTTTTCATTCCACTCGAAGAAGATGGAACGATTAAGTTAGAAAATGTCGAAGCGGTAATGACAGATAAAACGAAAATTGTCGCAGTCACTCATATCTCGAATGTCCTCGGTACGATTAATGACATTAAAAGTATCGCGGAAATCGCTCATAAACATGATGCCTACATCACTGTGGACGGTGCGCAGTCAGTGCCGCACATGAGTGTTGATGTGCAGGATCTGAATGTCGATTTCTATGCATTCAGCGGCCATAAGATGCTGGGTCCTACAGGTATCGGCGTGCTTTACGGCAAAGCTGAAATACTTGATAAAATGGAACCTATCGAATATGGTGGGGATATGATCGACTTCGTAGATTTGAGAGAATCTACTTGGACTGATCTGCCGGTTAAATTTGAAGCGGGAACACCGATGATTGCCGAGGCAATCGGATTATCTGCAGCGATTGACTATATAAATGATGTCGGTGCTGATGAGATCCTCCGCTACGAACAAGAGCTGGTGAAATATGCTTACGATAAGATGTCTGAAATCGAAGGCATAGAAATTTACGGTCCAAAAGAAGAACGAGCCGGATTAATCACATTCAACTTAGATGGTGTGCATCCACATGACTTGGCAACGGCGCTGGACTCAGATGGTATCGCAGTCAGAGCAGGGCATCACTGTGCCCAGCCGCTGATGAAGTTTTTAGACGTATCATCCACAGCCAGAGCGAGTTTTTATCTATACAACACGAAAGATGAAATTGACTTTTTCATCGACTCACTGAAACGTACGAAGGAGTTTTTCACACATGAATTTTAACAATTTGAACCAGCTGTATCGTTCAGTCATCATGGATCATTACAAAACACCGAGAAACAAAGGTGTCATTGATGATGGTACAATGACTGTAGATATGAACAACCCGACATGTGGAGACGCTATTCGTTTAACATTAGACGTTCAGGATGATATCGTCCAAGATGCTAAATTTGATGGTGAAGGTTGTTCCATCTCTCTTGCAAGTGCATCTATGATGACTGAAGCCATTAAAGGCAAGTCCATAGAGCATGCGCTTGAGATGAGTGAAGAATTTAGTAAGATGATGCTTGGCGAAGATTACGATATTTCAGAAGAAGATGGGGATATAGAAGCATTGTCCGGGGTAAGCCAATTCCCTGCACGTATAAAATGTGCGACGTTAACTTGGAAAGCGCTGGAAAAAGGCGTTAAAGAAACCGGGCAGTAATATTTAGAAGGAGTGATAGTCATGGCTAAAAACGCACCAGAAATAGAAGATTATAAATATGGTTTCCATGATGAAGACGTTTCAATTTTCCGTTCAGATCGCGGATTGACACCTGAGATTGTCAAAGAGATTTCGAATATGAAAGAAGAACCACAGTGGATGTTGGATTTCCGTCTGAAATCATTACAGCATTTCTATGACAGACCAATGCCAATGTGGGGTGGAGATTTATCAGAGTTGAACTTTGATGAAATCACTTACTACGTTAAACCGTCAGAGCAGACGGAACGTTCATGGGACGAAGTACCAGAAGAAATCAAACTTACTTTCGATAAATTAGGTATACCTGAAGCAGAACAAAAATACCTTGCAGGTGTTTCTGCACAATATGAATCAGAAGTTGTTTACCACAACATGGAACAGGACCTTGAAGATAAAGGTGTAATCTTTAAAGATACAGATGCTGCACTTCGTGAAAACGAAGACCTGTTCAGAGAATACTGGGCAACTGTAGTCCCTCCGACAGATAACAAGTTCTCTGCACTGAATTCAGCTGTATGGTCCGGTGGATCATTCATCTACTGCCCTCCTGGAGTGAAACTGGATTCGCCGCTACAGGCTTATTTCCGTATCAACTCTGAGAACATGGGTCAGTTCGAGCGTACACTGATCATCTGTGATGAAGGTTCAAGCGTTCACTACGTTGAAGGTTGTACAGCGCCTGTTTATACAACAAACTCACTGCACTCTGCAGTTGTTGAAATTGTTGTTAAGAAAGATGCTTACTGCCGTTACACGACAATCCAGAACTGGGCAAACAACGTTTACAACCTGGTTACTAAACGTACTTTCGTTGAAGAAAACGGAACTATGGAATGGGTTGACGGTAACTTAGGTTCCAAGATTACTATGAAGTATCCTTCAATCTTCCTTAAAGGTGAAGGTGCACGCGGTATGACATTATCAATCGCTTTAGCTGGTAAAGGACAGTTGCAGGATGCGGGTGCGAAGATGATTCACCTTGCGCCAAACACATCTTCTACAATTGTTTCAAAATCCATCGCTAAAGGCGGCGGTAAAGTCTCTTACCGTGGACAAGTCCACTTCGGTAGAAAAGCTGAAAACGCAAGAGCAAACATCGAGTGTGATACGCTGATTTTAGATAACGAGTCCACTTCGGATACGATTCCTTACAATGAAATCTTAAACGACAACATTTCATTGGAGCACGAAGCGAAAGTTTCGAAAGTATCAGAAGAACAGTTATTCTATCTGATGAGCCGCGGTATCGGTGAAATTGAAGCGACAGAAATGATCGTTATGGGCTTCATCGAGCCATTCACAAAAGAACTTCCAATGGAATACGCGGTAGAGATGAACCGTCTGATTTCATTCGAAATGGAAGGTTCAATCGGTTAATAGATAAATTCAAAGAGGCTGTCATTTATGACAGCCTCTTTTTTGTGCAGAAATATTCGTAAGGGAAGTGAACTTATAGTAGGATGAAGGCAACGGGAGGTGGATCATATGAATATTATGATGGGCATAGTCTATTATGTGATCATCGCCTGGCTGATATTGAAAGGGCCGGATCATTTCAACCGCAGTGAAATAAAGAAAACATACCAGCCCCGTGATGATGAATCTGTCCACACACCGCAGGAAGTCATAAAAATGTATGAAGCGGGAAATATGAATAAGGCGATGGCCTACCAGCTGATTGACCAGCAGACTTTCATGGTCTTCCATAAAATGTTGGACAAAGAACCTTTGCTTGTATACGAAATGGCGAATGGTTTTTTCAACAGGCATTCCATTTCCAATGTTGCACACACTTTGAAAATAATCGGCTACTGCCATATCATCTTTACCCCGCATGGCCTGGAGAAGGGGACACCGCAATCGATGATCAGGATGGGGCCTGCATTGTTCCGCAATAAAATGACGAAAAGCGTCTTTTTGGGCATTACGAGAAGAATGTTCGTTTTCCTCTCGTTATTCACAGTAATCGCCGCAATACTGGCCGGTGATTTGATGTTCGCCCTTGAATTTCTGCCGTTTGTCCTTATTCTGACATTGATCAGCTATACTGTGTATATTCTCAGGGAAGTATGGCTTTATATCAGGCAAAACAGGTTCTCATTGAAAACTGCCGGAGAGATGGGCTTTGATATGGACGATGCCGACTATTTACGGAGGTATTTAAGGAAATCACTCTTCAGGTTCATCGTACTTCAGTTCATCCTCACCATTTTCATGTTCGTCTTGACTCTGTGGATGCTGGTTGCATTCAATGCAAGCTGAATCATCACTTTCGGATGATTGATTAAATTAATAAAACCCCCTGTGGAATGGGGGTTTTATTATGTAAAAGTTATGCAGCGACACCTGGATATGTCATCAATATCATGACGGCAAAGGTCAGTATCAGATAAAACAGTGAATAACGGAGATTGAGCTGTGACCACCTTGCAACATCTTTTGTTCTGAAGCCCTGTACACCGATGACAATCCATATGATGCTGAGTGTCAGTGTAACGATGAAGAATATGATGCCCATTTCACTAAAAAGAAGGAATGGAAACGGCAGCAATGCAATGATATAGATCAGCATCTGCCTGACGGTCAGCGGAACTCCGGACACTACGGGCAGCATGGGTACGCCTGCCTGTCTGTAATCATCCAGGCGTTTTATCGCGATGGCAAGTGTATGCGGAATCTGCCAGATGAACAGCAGATAGAACAGGGAAACCGGTATGATATGAAAGGCAGGTGCGATGACCGACCAGCCGATCAACGGTGTGAAGGCACCGGAGATGCTGCCGATGATTGTGTTCACAGTATATCGCCGCTTTGACCAGAATGTGTAGAGCACCACATAGAAGAACCAGCCGAGAAATGAATATATGGCCGCTTCGGCAGTGGTCAGCATCATGATGCCCATTCCGAGGATGGTTGCTGCGATTCCCGCATAGAGTACATAGCGCAATGGAAATGCACCGGTCACGGTCGGCCGATTCTGTGTGCGTGACATCTTTTTATCAAGATCGGCTTCAAACCAGTTGTTGAACATCAGTGCACCTGATATGACGAGTGTGCTGCCGATCAATGTCAAAGCGAGAGTGCCCAGATGATCTGTGAAACGCTCTCCTGTAAAATAAAGAGCAAGCCAGAATGCTGTAAAGACAGGGAGCACATTTGCGATGAGCACTTTGCCTTTCAGCAGATTTTTTATATTGATCAGAAAGTCTGTAAGTTTGGATGTGCTTTCTGCTTTTGATTTATCTTTAGCGGATAGTTGTTCATTCTTCAAAAATATTCCCTCACAAAAATTTATATTCGGCAAGGCCGATGCTGGAAATGTCCATTATACATTATACCAGTTAAGGATGTATTTGGCTTGTCCATGATATTACAAATGAGAGACAAATTCGAAACACGTAAAAACACCCTGAAAGATGACGTTTACGTCCGTCTTCCGGGGTGTTCTTTATTCATGAAAAATTATTATATACTATTATTAGTTGGCAAATTGGTAATAGCCCTGGCTGTGCATATGCTGCAGATCAGCAAGTGACATGCCGTAGTCCAATTGCAGGTGAGGGTAGTCGACAAACGCTTCCCAGTCGCCGCCCCATGTAAAGCCGACGCTTTTCGCTATGTTACCGACATCTTCCCAGTCAGGTACCCCGTTGCCGTTTGCATCGCGTTCAAGACCCCACTGTGCATTGCCGTATGCATCAGTTAAAACGAAGTCGATGGCAAGCCCGAAGTTATGGTAGGACTGTCCGCTGCGTGCGTTTGTAACGATGGGACCCGGTGCTGAACGGCCCTGTTCAAAAATTGCGTCCTGGCTGTCAAAAGAGCGGTAGCCGTCAGTATATCTGATTAAGATACCCTGATTTGCAGCGATCTGTTTCACAAGCTCAGCTTTCTCTTTCACATCCGGGTGCAGACCGTAATAAACGGAATCGGATGATTCACTGGCTTCCGCCTTATTGCCATATGTAAATGCGACAGCAAATAAAAGCGATAAACCAATCATAATGCCTGAAAATCTCTTGAGTGAATGTTTCAAATATTATGTCCCCTTTCACAAATTTGTTACATTCCAACCGTAACACAGGGAACTTTTAATATTGGCAATATTAACAGGATGAAACTGAATTGTAATTCCAGCGTAATCTTTTAGTTAAATATAGTGAATATATGTAAGAATCTGCTAAGCCAAGTATGCTATAATACCGACTATATATTTAATAATGAGAGGACGTTTATTTTGGCTGAGAATATCATTAAAAAAGGTACGGCTAATTACTGGCATGGCATTCATTCCGTGAAGGGGCAGATGTTTTTAACGGCAACGCGCCTGATCCACCAGCCGCGCCTGATGCAGGTGAAACGTAAGGAAACGACCATCATGCTGGAAGATGTGAAAACTGTGGAAATAGTGAACAATATGCTTGGTAAAATCCCGATTCCGAACGGTCTCAGAGTGACGACGCATGATGATGAGGTGTTCCAGTTCGTCGTCAACCGCCGTAAAAACTGGCTGAAAAAAATTGAAAACTCAATGTCGGAACTGTCCCGCGAGACGGTGGGCAGATAATTAAGAATTTAAATTGATTATGGTAAAATTAATGTAGTGAGATTACTTTAGGAGGAATCGCAGTGAATTTAAATCATTGGTTTGATAAAGGCATCACTTATGGAGAGTATGAAAAAGGTCTGACAGACCATGAAGAGAACTATAATAAAATTTACGGTCGGTTTGAACTTCCGGATGATGAGGCGTTTTTCAAACAGCTGGCTGACAGCAATTTGAGAACGATCATCATTGCGGAACCATGGTGCGGCCACTGTATGATGAATCTGCCGATATTTAAAAATCTGGCGGAGAAGACGGATACGAAAACGCGTCTATGTCTGAGAGATACACATCCTGAGCTGATGGATGCTTATGAAACAGGCGGTAAACGTGTCATTCCGATCTTCGTGTTCATCGATGAAGCGGGGAATGAAGTCGCGAAATGGGGCCCGAGAGCGCCGGAAACGACGGAAATTCAAAAAGAGGTTCTGAAGGACATGCCTGAAAAAGGTGCGCCGGACTACGATGAAATGTTCAAAGTGAAAGTGAAGGAACTCTCATCAACATTCGCAGGCAAGGAAGAATTATGGCAGGCGATTTATCAGGATATGAAGAAAACGATTAAGACCGCTCTATAAAATAAAGGTCACCCCTCCACTGAAATGGTTAAGTGGATGCGGGTGACCTTTTGGTTTGAGGACGGCTGCTGATGAGGTCGGGGCTGCTCACTTGCAGTGATTTCTGGTGTTAAGTGAGCAGATGGGCTTTATTTATTAAAGAGTTAAGAGAGTGCTGATGTGCAGGTAGATGCTAAATATCTCCTAACTAAACGGAAGCAGTGACTAAATGTGAAGATAGAATAAAATCTGTCGCCATCTAAACGGCGATCATGCTGTCCTGTTTAGTTACAGCATTTTTTTCTGCCTGTCTGAAGACGGGCATTACTCATACTTCATATCTGAGCCGTAAACATCGAGGTTATGGAAGTCAACAGTCTCTGTCTTCACATAAAATACGGCCGGGTTGGCCACTTCTGTACAGACGACATCGTCTGCATCGGCTTCTCCTGCAGCGACGGGTGTCAGTTCGAACATGAATTTCAGCAGGCCGTCATCGTTCTCGATGGACGTGAGGCTGAAACCGCAGCCGTTTTCCGTAATCGATACTTCAAACAGCAGTTCTTCTTCAAAGTCAATATCGTCTGCATCGATATCGACGCCACTCGCCTCGGCGGATGTTCTCAGCATGTCTTCGTCATGAATGAGCTCGGCGCCGTTTTGAAATCCTTCACCGGCGACGGTCTGGGACCGGTCGACGACTTCGAACCCGACATCCGTTTCCGGTTCGGCTTCGTCGCCGGAGCAACCTGCCATAATCATGAGCATCAAGCCCAAACAACTGATAAATAAGAATTTTTTATTCATAAAAAAGCACCTACTGTTCTGATTGTGTGAGTCCGACATACTGGAGTCTTTCATTAAATAGTTTCGGGTAGGATAAATATCCGACCATGACTGACGCCATTGCGGCGGTCGTCAATATGAGAAACAGTATTAATAACTGGTACATTACCGCTTCAAACGGGTCGGCGCCGCCGATGATAAGGCCGCTCATCATGCCCGGAAGCTGGACGAGTCCCATCGTTTTCTGGGCTTCGATCGTTGGAATCATGCTCGTTCGGATCGATGACTTCAGGCTTCTTGACACCGCATCTTTCGGTTCGCCGCCGAGTGACAGGATGAGCTCGACCACTTCTTCGCTGTGGTTCAGCTCATCCTTGAATTTGTTCAGGAAGAGCAGGGACAGAACCATACAGTTGCCGACGACCATGCCGCTGATCGGGATGATCTGTTCGGGTTCTGCAGGGATGATGCTGAAGCCGAGAAGAATGCCCATGGTCACCGCTTCAACAACCACGAGTGTAAATATGATGATCAGTGTAATGCCCGGAATGCCGGAACCTTTTTTAACAACGTTCTGGCTCGCTGCGGCAATCATCAGAAGAATCATCAAAATGATGAATATGACGGAATCACTTTCAAAGACGAATGTCAGTATGTATCCGATGATGAGCAGCTGGATGATTGAGCGGACTGTCGCGATGATGATGTCCTTTTCAAGACCGAGTTTCAAATATAATGCAAGGCCGAGTGGGATGGCAACAAATATCAGTGATAAGGCAAGCTGTGCAAATGACATTATTTTTCCCCCTTAACGAATGCTTGTATTTCAGGATTTTCCGAGTGCTCGATAAACTCCGCCGGGCCCTGCTCGAGGAGTTCCCCGTCACGGAGGAACCACATATCATGGCTCACCCGTTTGGCCTGTTCAAGGTCGTGCGTCACCCAGATGACGGTAATATCCATTTCGGACTGCAAGCGCTGTACGAGTCTCTCGATTTCCCGGACCAGAACGTAGTCCAGGCTGGAGGTGATTTCATCAAGCAGCAATACTTCCGGTTCGTGGACACATGTCCGTGCAAGGGATACGCGGCTTCTTTCACCGCCGGATATATCCCGCACCTGGCGGTCGAGAAATGATTCGTTCAGGTCGACAAGGCTGAGGAGCTCCGCTGCATGCCCGCGGTCGAGCGTTTCCCCGTGAATGTCCGACGGCAGATTCAAGTTGTCATAAACGGTGCCGTCAATCATCGGAGAACTCTGGAACGCCATGCTGATGCTTTTTCTGAGCTTTGTGATTTCATAATCGAAAATGTTTTTGTCTCTGAATAAAATTTCGCCCGTATCCGCTGAAAGGAGGCCGTTGATCATCTTCAGGCATGTCGTTTTCCCCGCACCGCTCGGACCGACGAAGGTAGTGATTTTACTTTCTCTCAAGGTGCCGGATATGTTGTGCAGAATGTCATTATGGCTGACATTCTTAAATTCTAAAATGTCCATTATAAGTTTCCTCCTTTGAATATATGGTAAAATAATAGTAAGGTGATTTAATGATATATATCGGTTTAACAGGCTGGGGAGACCATGAGGATCTTTACACCCACCTGACAAATAAAAAAGATAAATTAATTACATATTCAAGTGTTTTCCCAATTGTTGAACTGGATGCCACATATTACGCGATACAAAGAACTTCGACCATAAATAAATGGTGCAAAGAAACGCCGGAAGATTTTAAATTCATCGTCAAGGCGCATCAGTATATGACCGGCCACAGTGACTACAGAACGGATTACACATCCATCAAGGAAGTATTTAAAGCATTCAAAGATATGTTACACCCAATGGCTGCACAAGACAAACTTGGCTTCGTCTTATTACAGTTTCCGCCATGGTTCGACTGCACGAGTGAGAACATACGCTACGTAAAATTTGCGAAGTCGATGCTGGAACCTTACAAAGTGTCCGTCGAATTCAGAAACCGGACATGGTTTACGAGCGAATATAAAGAAGAGACGCTGTCGTTTCTTTACAACAATGATATCATTCACAGCATATGTGATGAGCCGCAGGCGGGTGTCGGAAGCATACCATTCGTCAACCGTGTGACGGACAGTACCGCATTCATCAGGCTGCACGGGCGGAATGTCCACGGCTGGACACAAAAAGACCTTACTTCGGAGGAATGGCGGAATGTGCGCTACTTGTATGACTACAACAAGGAAGAACTCGAATGGCTGAAGCGGCAGGTTGAAATACTCAAACATAAATCTAAAGATATTTTTATTGTTTTTAATAATAACTCTGGAAGACATGCGGCAGGCAATGCACAGAATTTTATTGAAATGATGGACATCAGATATACAGGTCTGTCACCAAAACAAATGAAATTATTTTAAGGGGTAGTGCATATGGAGTATCTAATATTGATATTGATCGGCCTATTTGCAGCTGCTGTGGGTTCACTTGTCGGTATCGGCGGCGGCGTTATCATCGTCCCACTATTAGTTTTTTTCGGTATAGATAACGACGTCATTTCAAATGTGACACCTCAGTCTGCCGTCGGTACATCCAGTGTTGTACTGATATTCATCGGACTGACTGCGATGATGTCCTACGGGCGCAGCAACCAGCTTGACCGGAAGAACGGGACGCTTTTCCTCTTCGGCATCATCCCGGGGGCCCTTGCAGGCTCATACTTAAGTGATGTATTTACAACCGAAAGTTTCAAACTGTATTTTGGTATATTCCTTATATTTTTAAGCATCCTTTTAATTGTGAGAGACAGAATCAAGCCGATGAATATTTTCCAGGATGCGCGCTATGTCAGACCGCACGTCGACCACATGGGTAATGTGTACCACTACGGTTTCCCGCCGTATATCGCAGTCATCGCAAGCTTTATCGCGGGTCTGACGGCAGGTCTTTTCGGTATCGGCGGCGGTGCGATCATGACGCCGATGATGCTGATGCTGTTCCGTATGCCGGCGTCCATCGCCATCGGAACGAGCATGCTGATCGTCTTTTTCGGGGCATTGTCCTCCGGGACGGGCCACCTGCTCCAGAATAACGTCAATTTTCTGCACGCGGCATTTCTGGTGCCTTCTGCTTTTGTCGGTGCTAAAATAGGTGTGTACCTCAATCAGAAATTCAATTCCGACACTGTGATCATTGCACTCAGGACGGTACTTTTACTGCTCGGTTTATACATGATTATTGAATCTTTTCTATAGGAGAGTGACAGCATGGAAATCAAACTCTTTCATACCAACGATATCCACAGTCATCTATACAACTATTTAAAAATAAAGAACTACTTGACGCATCAGAAAAAAAGATATCGTGAGAAGATGGTCTATGCAGACCTTGGTGACCATGTAGACCGCTCCCATCCTTATACAGAAGCGACACTCGGAAAAGGCAACGTCGACCTTTTGAATCAGGCGGGCTGTGATGTGGCGACACTCGGAAATAATGAGGGCATCACACTTGAAATCAATGATTTGAAATCGTTGTATGATGATGCAGATTTTGATGTCGTCTGTGCAAACCTTCTTGAAGCGGGTTCAAAAGAACCGTTTTTCGATCCCTATGTAATCAAAGATATCAACGGCATAAAGTTTGGCTTTATCGGTATTACAGTCGAATTCACCCCGTTTTATAAAGCGCTCGGATGGAAAGTGTCCGATGCGTTCGAATGGGTGGAGAGATGTGTCGATCAGCTGTCCGGCCAGGTGGACTGCCTCGTTTTGATGAGCCATCTCGGCAAGTATGACGATGAAACGCTCGCGAACCGCTTTCCTGAAATAGATGTCATACTCGGTTCGCATACCCACCATCATTTTGAGAACGGTGAAACAGTCGGTTCCGTATTGATCGGGGCGGCCGGCCGGTTCGGAGACTATCTCGGTGAGATCACCTTGACGTTCGACGGGAAGGCACTGGTGGATAAATCGGCACGCCTGATCGATACGGACCTGCTTTCGCACGTGGACGACCCTTATTACGAACACGGCAGGGACCTGATGAGGGAAAATATCATCAAATGGAATACCGCACCGGTGCCGAGACATTTATTTCACACGAGCCGCTTCATCAGCCGCCTCGCATATATGATCAGGGATTTCACAGATGCGGATGCGAGCATTATCCATACCGGGCTCATCGCGAAAAGTTTCGAAGGCGGTACATTGTCCGAGTATGAACTGCATAAGGTGCTGCCGCATCCGATCAACGTCGTGAAGATCAAGCTGACGGGCAGGGAGCTGAAGGAAATCTTCAATCAGTCGATGCGCCATGAATTCCGCGACGATATCGTCCGCGGCATGGGATTCAGAGGCGATATATTCGGCACATTCGTCACGGATAATATCGGCTACGTGGAATCGAAAAGGGAGTATTACATCGGCGGGGAACGGATCAAGGAGTCGGAGACCTACACACTCGGCACGCTCGACATGTATACGTTCGGCAGAATTTTTCCGCAGTTCAAGTCGGCAAAGAAAATCTATATGATGCCGGAATTTTTAAGGGACATCGTAAAATTATATAATGAGGATTTATAGTTGATGAAATTTGCAGTTATGCTATAATATTAATGTTAATTGAATAGAAAAAGTAGAGGTTGCGATTATTATCAGTACTACTGACGAGCAGGCATGCGTTTGAGTCGGTTGGAAAGGGATGATTGCCGAAGGGCGTTTTTGGCGGAAAACTTCCTGGGACCGGTTTGAATAAACCCGGTACTGTCATTATGATGATGCGCTACACGAATGTATATTTTGTCACGTGGCTAATCATAATGTCACGTGACTTTTTTTAATTTTTTAGGAGGAAATACATATGGAAAGTTTTTTATCATGGGAATATATGCCGCTCATACCCCCGCTTTTGACACTGGTGCTCGTTGTTTTAACGCGTAAAGTCGGCATCAGTCTGGGTGCGGGTATCATCACTGCCGCTTTTGTCGTGGCAGGCGGCAGCATCACCGGCTCCCTCGGTCTGGTGTGGGAAGCGTTCATTGGCATTTTCATCGCTGACGGCGCAATCAATACTTGGGAAGCGTTCATTCTGATCTTCCTGACGATGCTCGGCATCATGACGGCGTTCATGAATATGTCGGGCGGCGCGAAAGCATTTACGAGCTGGGCATTGAATAAATTCAAGACGAGAAGAAGTGCAGGACTTGCGACTGGTTTTCTCGGCATCATCATTTTCATAGATGACTACTTCAGTGCACTCATCACCGGCCAGGTCGCAAGACCGCTGACAGATAAATATAATATTTCCCGGGCAAAGCTCGCGTATTACGTGGATACGACCGCTTCACCTGTATCGGTCATCGCCCCGATATCCAGCTGGGGTGCCGGGATAATGGGACTTGTCGCACCGTTACTGCTCGCAGCAGGATTGACGGACATTTCACCATTCCAGGCGTTCATCTATATGATTCCGATGAACTTCTACGTCATTACGGCGATGATCATGATGTTCATCGTCATAATGACGCGTTTTGACATCGGACCGATGCGTGAACAGGAAAGAAAAGCGATCGTCGACGGCGTGGTCGTCGATGAAATGAGAGAAGTTCCCGGAGACACGGATGAAGAGCTGCCGAGCGTCAACAACAGTTCCGCTCAGGCGCTGCTTGTTCCGATGATCGGCCTTGCAGTGACCGTCATCATCATGATGTTCATCACAGGCGGGCTTGAAGCGGGCTCATGGTCTTTATTCTCAATACTTGAAAATACACTGGTGACACACAGTCTGATCGCCGGCGGTATCGTCGGGCTTGTACTCAGCCTGTTCTATTACTTCAGATACACTAAGACGAATGATGCATTCGGAGCGGATAAAATCTGGCTCGGCATAAAAACAGGATTCAAGGCAATGTTCCCGGCAATGCTGGTGCTGACACTCGCATGGATCATCGGTAACCTGATCAGCCAGCTCGGCACCGGCGACGTCCTTGGTGCGATGGTTGAAAACTCCAACCTGCCGGTCAGCCTATTGCTCGGCGTCGTGTTCGTGGTTGCATGTATCATGGCACTCGCGACAGGCACAAGCTGGGGTTCATTCGGCATTCTGATTCCGGTGACCGGCGAAATCATGATTTCACTCGGCGAAACGGACCTGTTGCTGCCGGCTGTCGCCGCAGTGCTTGCAGGGGCGGTATTCGGCGACCACTGTTCACCGATTTCCGACTCGACCATCCTGTCATCGACAGGGGCCGGGAGCAATCACATCACACACGTACTGACACAGCTGCCGTATGCGGTACTGTCAGCGTCAATCGCGCTTGTGGGGTACGTCATTTTAGGTTTCACATCCAGCGTATGGCTGTCACTCCTTGTGATATTCGCATTGCTCGCGGTTGTCGTCTTCGTGTCCAAAGCGGTTTATAAACCAATTGAAAAAACGGCACAATAATAAAGGGACCCCTTCAGCTGAAGGGGTTTTTATTTTATAGAAATACTCAGCAGGCAAAATATATGATAGTATGAAATAAACACAGATGTGCGATGAATGATTGAGAGGTGAGCGTTGACCATGATTACGATTGATCATATGAATTTTGAACTGATGGAAAATTATCGGGATGCATTTGATGAAGAACAGTTCATGGGGAAATACAGCGAGGTTTTGAACAAATATGATTATATCGTCGGTGATATCGGTTATGAAAAACTCAGACTCGCCGGTTTCTTCAGGGATAACAAGAAAAAGGTGGAGCGCGACAAAAAGTACAGCGCCATCGAAGACTACCTGAACGAGTACTGCAACTTCGGCTGCGCGTACTTCGTGCTGCGTAAAGTGACCAAGGCAGAGTTAAAAGAAAAAGGTCTAGTCGCTGATGAACGGGAAGAAAAGCACGGGGAAAAGAACGTTGCTGAGGCGGAGGCGGTGCCGGAAACGGCGCCTGAACAGGAAAAGGATGCTGCCGGTGAAGAAGAGAAGGCAGGACGGGACCGTGATAAAGATGCTGCCCGTGAAGAGAGATCGGCTAAGCCCGGACGTGACAAAGAAGCCCAGGCTAAAAACAAGCCGGAATATGACGAAAAGAAAAAGGGCGGGGCCCGTCCGGAAGAGAAGAAGAGGAAACCGGATAAGCCCCGTCAGAAAGATTCCCATCAGAAACAGGAAAAAGCTAAAAATGCACAACCGCAAAATAAAACTTTTGCCTCCTTCCAGAGGGACAGATAGCAACTATAAGTGAAATGATAAGAGAGCCCGGGTTGCGTGCTCTCTTTTTTTCGTATGGATTATGATATTAGACGGTGCCTGCTCACCTGTGCCGATATTTAATGCTGGGTGAGCAGGCTTTTTGGAACCTCAGCGTTTAGTCAAGACATTTTTCGCCCCGTCTTCACGCCCCGACAAACATAAAAAACTGCGCAGCCCACCAGAGGGCGCGCAGCTTAAACTTACTCCATATCTCCGAAGTCTGTGACGATGATGTCGCTTAAAAACTCGACGACTTCGTCACCCTGTTCCGGTTCCAGATCCAGGATGTGGGCGATATAGCCTTCTTCTTCCAGATCATCCGAACCGATTATGCCGAAACGGTTGCTCTGGGTGTTCAGCACGAGTGCCTTGCCGAAAAATCTGCCTGTCTGGATGATAGCGAGGTCATATCTGCCGTGGTCGCCGACAAAACCGACGTATCTCGAGTGGTTGTCTTCTGTTTCATCATATAAGAAAAAGTCAAGCATCATAGTTCCTCCGCTTCTACTGTACTATCAAAATTATGCTATCATAATATTATCATGACCACAAAGAATGTAGAGGAGTGTAGGCTTTGTATTTTGTAGATCGCGAATTACTGGATGAGCGGCTCGATTATATCGAATCGCTCACGAAAGAATTTAAAAATGCTGAAGGATTTGCACTGGAGCGTATTTGTCATATGCTCATCGAGTCCACTGTGGACGTAGGAAATATGATTATTGACGCTTTCATTTTAAGGGACCCGGGGACATATCTGGATGTGATGTTCATTTTGAAAACCGAGGGTGCAATAACTGAAGCGGATGAAGATGATTTCAAGGCAACATTCAAATGGAGAAACAAACTGAATCGAGAGTACACGACGCTCGACCGCGAAAGCATGAAGGATGATTTTAATAAACATCTCTCTGCTTTTGAAAATTATAAAGCAAAAATTAATGCATTTGTAGAAAATGATGGTCAGGCAGTGACCGCTTTTAAAGGTGAATGAAATGAATTATAAAGGTTACTTGATAGATTTAGACGGCACTTTGTACAACGGCACTGCACTGATTGAAACAGCGAAAGATTTTGTCGCAAGACTGACGGCGCGTAACATCCCTTACGTATTTCTGACGAACAACGCGACAAAATCCCAGGCAGAAGCGGTGCAGAAAGTGCTGGCCATGGGTGTGGAAACGACGGCCGGCAACATGTACACATCTTCCATGGCGACGGCGGCTTACATCAGGCAGCACCATCAGGGCGAGAGCGCCTATGTCATCGGCACGCCGTCACTGAAGGGAATTCTTCAGGATGCCGGCATCATTCTCACAGAGGAGAATGCAGACCTCGTCATCGTGGGGCTCGACCTCGAAGTGAACTATGACAAACTGAGCCGTGCGGCACTTTTAATCGGAGCGGGCGCGACATTTATCGCAACAAATCCGGACAAGCGTTTCCCGACTGAAAATGGCATCGTCCCCGGGAACGGCGCCATCCAGCAGGTGCTCATTGAAACGACCGGCATCCAGCCGATAACCATCGGTAAGCCGAGCAGTTTTATTTTAGACGGTGCCCTGAAGCAGCTGGGTCTCAGCAAAGATGAAGTGGCCCTCGTCGGCGACAATTATGACACGGATATTTTGACAGGCATCAATGCCGGTGTGGATACGATTCATGTCGATACGGGTGTGAGCCGTACCGAAGATGTACTGAAAAAGGACATTGCACCGACACATACTATAAATAATTTATCTGAATGGAGCATATAATATGACAAAAAAAGTGGTTGTTACAAGACAAATCAAAGATGAACATTTAAATCAGCTGAAAGAAAAATTTGAAGTATTCATGTGGGACAGCGCAGGCGAGCCATTACCGAGAGAGCAGTTCCTTGAAGAAATAAAGGACGCAGATGCGGCGCTGACGATGCTGAGTGAAACAGTCGACGCTGAAATGTTTGAAACGGCAGAGAATCTGAAAGTCGTTTCAAATCTCGCAGTGGGCTACGACAACATCGACCTTGAAAAAGCTGGGGAAAATGATGTGACCATCACAAATACACCGGAAGTGCTGACAGAAACGACGGCGGAACTGGCGTTTACATTAATGTTGACGTCTGCACGCCGCGTCATCGAAGCGAACCGTGAACTGGAAGCGGGCGACTGGACGGGGTGGAGCCCGTACCATATGGCGGGCACGGATGTTTTCGGCAAAACGATCGGCATCTTCGGCATGGGCTCGATCGGTGCAGCTTTTGCTCGACGTCTGAAAGGGTTCGACTGTAAAATCGTCTATCATAACCGCAGTGAATCCAAATATGCGGCGGACCTGGATGCAGCGCTCGTGTCATTCGATGCGCTACTTGAACAGTCTGACTTTGTATTGTGTGCAGCACCGCTGACAGATGAAACGAAATATAAGTTCGATAAATCAGCATTCGGTAAAATGAAGCCGGAAGCACACTTCATCAATATCGGCCGGGGTGCACATGTTGTGGAAGCGGACTTGAAAGAAGCGGTCGAGACAGGTGAAATCGCAGCAGCGGCACTTGATGTCTTCGACGGCGAACCGATTTCTAAAGAGCATCCGTTCATCGGCATGGACAACATGACACTGCTTCCGCATATCGGCAGTGCGTCGGTTGCAACACGTGATAACATGGTGCAGCTGTGCGTGGATAACATCACGAACGTACTGGAAGGCAAGGCACCGCTCACTCAAGTTAAATAATTTTTAAAGGGAGTGTATGTTATGGAGAAGAAAACAATCGCATCAGCGCGTACATTTGACGAAGCACGTTTTACGAAAGTGGATATATTCAAAAGCAGAAACAGTTCGATGTTCCTGCTGAACTTTACTGCGGGCCAGACAATGAAATCCCATGGCCATCCGGGCAAAGAACTGTACTTGCATGTTCTGTCGGGTAAAGGTGAATTTATAATCAAGGATGAAAAAGTCCAGGTGACAGAAGATGACGTCATCCATCTTGAAAAAGACGAGATGATCGGCTTTGAAAATGGTGACGACGAGACTTCGGTCTATGTGACGATGAATAAAATTCAGGAATAGATTTAAAGACAGACCCCATTGTTAACCTTTTTGAATTATAGGTTAACAATGGGGTCTTTTCATGCTATGATATAAAAAACAACAAGGAGGTTTCATAGATGAAGACAAAACATTTAATTTTCGTCGCACTGTTCGCTGCACTGATTGCAATCGGTGCACAGATCCGTGTGCCCATCGGGCCTGTTCCGTTTACTCTGCAGATGCCGATGGTTCTGCTCACAGCACTCATACTGGGGTCCAGACTGGGCGCTTTATCGACAATATTATATCTGCTCGTTGGTCTGATCGGCGTGCCTGTATTTGCCGGAAGCGGAGGCATCGGCGCTTTCATATCACCGAGCTTCGGTTTCGTACTCGGCTTTATACCCGCTGCATACGTCGCAGGCATCGGCGTGAGAGAAGGCCAGCCGCTGTATCAGTCGCTCATCTATACATATCTCGCAATTCTTGTAACGTTCATATTCGGGGCATTATATTTTGTCTTTGTGATGAATGTACTCATCGGCACCCCGGTCGGTGTCATTGAAGCGCTGATGATCACAGTCGTGCCCTTTGCCATAAAAGACCTGATCGTCGGCACACTGACGGTAATGTTCGCCCGTATATTGAAATCCCGGGGTATCTTAAGAATCGCAAATTAAAGCTGAAAAACCCTCTGTGCTGAAAAAAATCAGCGCAGAGGGTCTTCTTTAATCAGTCCATCGGCGGAAAAAGTATAGTCGGGACTTCTGTCATCCTAAATGATCAGAGGCGCTTTTTCCTCATCGGAAAGCTGTGCCACTTCAGATGCAGGCTTTTCTTCTTCAGCATCAGATGGTTCTTTCTCCCCGGAACCAGCGTCTGATGTCTCAGTGCTGTTTTCCTCGCTTTCAGATCATCCTTCGGACGCTTCTGCATTGCCAGGTGCAGTTTCTTCATCTGTACCGGATTCCTCTTCGTTTTCATTCACAGTTTCGTCCGTAACATTTTCAGAATCACCGGCATCTGCCGTTTCTTCTCCCTCACCATTACCGCATGCAGCCAAAAATAACCCCATTAATAAAACACTTAAAAAATACTTTTCATCGATGTCCATCCTTGATCATAATTATTTTTATTACTGTACACCATTGATGCTTTGACAATTCGGCAGTCACTCCAACTACCTTGAATCAAACTTTCTTCCTGACCAGCCATTTTACGACCGTTTCCACATCGGTATGACCGTGGGAGGCAATCTCATCATTGACGGCGACGAGGGGCACCGACAGGTCACCGTTTTCAATCTGTTCGATGAGGTTTTCATCGTAATCAGTTAAATTGTCGACGGCGTCCATATTTATAAAGGTAGAATAAAATTCCTCATCCGGAAATTTGTTTTTAAGCGTCCTCTGCAGTCTGTTACAGAAATTTTCGGAATCTGTAATAGTGACAGAATTTTCAGGCGAAATATTATGACCATACACATTTACTACATATTTCACGTCAACATCCTCCTTTAAGATGATGGATTTTTTCTTCAATATCTATTATAATACATATATAGAATCTGTATCATTAAGATTGGAGGAATTACCGATGTCAACAACTCAAGATACGATGCAAGAACAGGTCGAAGTAGTTATAGAGAAGTTACGTCCGTTCCTGCTCAGAGATGGCGGGGACTGCGAATTGGTGGATGTGGAAGACGGTATTGTCAAACTGCGTCTGCTCGGAGCATGCGGCACATGCCCAAGTTCAACAATTACACTTAAAGCGGGTATTGAAAGAGCAATGCTCGAAGAAGTACCAGGGTTCGTTGAAGTTGAACAAGTATTCTAAACCGATCGTTGGGACTCCGTGTTCCAACGGTTTTTTTATTTTCGAACGAAGGAGGGGCGGATATGTACCCGATGAACCTTGTTGAGTTCTGTAATGCGAATATGCAAAAGGGCTCTGATGAAGTATACAGGCAATTAGATGCAGATGGTGATGTGGATGTGTTAGATTATGAGTGTACCAACAATTGCGGTATTTGCAGCAAAGCGACATTTGCCATCGTGAACGGACAGCTCGTCGGTGCACAGTCTGCTCCCGATCTGCTGATAAAAATTTATAAACAGATAGAAAAACAACAGGCAATAGAAGATCAATACGATTTTTTAATATAGACATAAAGTTTGAGCTGTAAAATAACTTCTTATATAATATAAACCAATGGAGGAAGATAATATGACTCAGATTGAACTCACGGAAAGTGCAGCTTACGAAGTGAAGGACATGCTTGAGCAGAACGACATGCCTGAAGGATTTTTAAGATTCAAAGTTCAGGGCGGCGGCTGTACCGGTCTGACTTACGGTATGGCAGCAGAGATAGAAAAAAGTGAAAACGATGAAGAGTACGAATTTCACGGTGTGAAAGTCTTGGTGGATAAGTATGATTCACCAGTCATCGACGGCACGGTCATCGATTTTAAGCAGTCGCTTATGGGTGGCGGTTTTACAATCGATAATCCAAACGCATCATTATCCTGCGGGTGCGGGGCATCATTCAGAACGAAGACAAATGCAGGGGCTCCGGGAGATTGTTAATTAATTATCAAAAACTCTTGAAATATGTGAAGTAAATCGCTAATATTAATGATGATATTAATATTAGCGGTCTTATTTATAGTGTAGATATATTTAATATAATTTATGAGGAAAAGGTGACATTTATTATGAGTTTTGAGAGAAAGAAAATTCTTGTACTCGGAGCAGGTTATGCTGGTTTGACAACAGTAACCAGATTGCAGAAAATTTTGGGCTTCCAAGATGCGGACATCACTCTGGTCAACAAGAATGAGTATCATTACGAGTCTACTTGGTTGCACCAGGTGGCAGCAGGAACAATCCACTGGGAAGAAGCTACATACCCGATTACTAAAGTGATCAACACTCAAAAAGTCAGATTTGTGCCGGCAGAAGTGACTGCCATCCACCGTGATGAGCAGCGTGTGGAAACAAACCAGGGCGAATTCGAATACGATATCCTGGTTGTTGCATTAGGATTTGAAAGTGAATCATTCGGTATCGAAGGCATGGACCAGTATGCCGAGACGATCACAAGCCCACAGACAGCTGTAGATGCACGTCAGGAAATCGAAAGAAACTTCATCAACTATAAAACATCAAAAGACCCGCGTGACCTGGCAATACTTGTCGGAGGCGCCGGATTTACAGGTGTCGAATTTTTAGGTGAACTGATCGAAAGCATTCCTGAGCTGGCGAAACAGCATAATATCGACTATGACGATGTTAAAATTACATGTGTTGAAGCGGCACCGTCAATGCTGCCGATGTTCAGTGATGAACTGACGCAGTATGCGGTTGACTTCCTTGAAAGTAAAGGCGTTGAATTCAAGATCGGAACACCGATTGTTGCAGCGAATGATAAAGGCTTCGTCGTTAAAGTCGACGACAAAGAAACTCAGCTTGAAGCAAGCAGTGTAATCTGGACTGCAGGTGTCAGAGGTAACAGACTGATGGAAGAGTCATTTGAAGGTGTTAAACGCGGCCGTATCGTGACGAATCCTGACCTGACAATCGACGGTTATGACAACATCTTCGTTATCGGTGACGTTGCAGCAGTAATGAACGGTGAAGGCGAAAATGCCAGACCTCACCCGACCACAGCACAAATTGCAATGCAGCTGGGTGACCTGACTGCTAAAAACATCAAAAATAAATTGAATGGTGACAGACTGGAAACATTCACATTCGATGATAAAGGTACAGTATGTTCCCTTGGTTCTGATGAAGGAATCGGTGTTGCATTCGGCCGTGAAGTCAAAGGCGCGAGAGCAGCATTCTTAAAACGAGTCATCGATACGAGAGCGGTCTTCAAGATCGGCGGCCCGTTCCTCGCTTATTCCAAAGGTAAATTTTTATAAAAAGTAATGAACAGGCATGGGCGCTTTCTTGCCCATGCTTATTTTTTTGGAGGTTAAAAACGTGGCAATCATTATCCAACTGATCATCTCTATGGTTTTATTTTTCGTCTTATTCTACGGAATCAGTTTCATCCTGAATATGATTTTAAAAACAACCTGGCTTATGGTGGTCGTCTATCCATTCATCATCGTATTGCTGATGGATGGAATATCCACATTCAGTTACCTGACAAAGCCTGTACAGTCCTTCCAGGCTGCGTATGAAGGCATTGCAGGTCTGGATCTGCCGAATATACTGATGCTCGGCAGCGGTTTTATAGGCGTCATTTTAGCGGGCTTCACCATCAGGTTCTTAAGAAATGCCGGATATAAAATGTTTTAAGGAGAGAACACAATGAATATTAAGTACTTGGAAAGATATGAATTATCACATGAACCGATTGTTATCGGTCTGCCACACGATCTGAACGATCTGACGAATTTTGATGATGTAGACTCATTATTGAACGGTGTGCTATCGGACCTGGTCGGCGAGAGGGTTTTATCCACCAATTTCGGAGATATCACGACGACCGGTGTGACGATACAGACTGAAGTCAGAAAAATTATCGCGATCGGTCTCGGCAGGCAGGAAGACATGACGAGCCATAAAATGCATAAAGTGTTCGGAAAGCTGTTCCAGCATTTAAAGATTAATAATGAAAAAAGTGCACAATTATTATTCGAAACATTCGGCAGTGACCTACAGCTTGCTGCTGAGGCAATCGGTTATATGTCCCACGTGAGTGTCTATGAATACTCCGGTAAAAAACACCGTGAAGATGAGCCGTTCCTATCTGCCTTCGAACTGACGATCACTTCAAGAGATTCTGTGGCGTCACACGTTTCAAAAGGGATGATCATCGGTCAGAGTGTGAACGATGCAAGAGATATTTCAGAAACACCGCCGAACTATATGACGCCTGAAATATTCGCGGACAAAATATTATCCACATTTAAAGGGAGAGACCACGTGAACATCCAGATCAAGGATGAATTCGACCTGAGTGATGAAGGGTACGGCCTGATTACAGCCGTCGGCAAAGCGTCTGAAAATAAACCCCGCCTCGTCACAGTGGAATACCGCCATCCTGCGGCGCATGATGTTAAACCGGTCGCGCTGGTCGGTAAAGGCATTACATATGACTCGGGTGGTTACTCAATCAAGAGTAAGACGGGGATGCCGGGGATGAAGTATGACTTGAGCGGTGCTGCCAATGTTATCGGCATGATTCAGGGTATTGTTGAAATGGAACTGCCTGTCCATGTTGTTGCGACTGTTGTGCTCGCAGAAAACATGATCAGCGGTAATGCGATGAAACCGGATGATGTCTTCACTTCACTGAGCGGTCAGACTGTCGAAGTGAAAAATACCGATGCCGAGGGCAGACTGGTACTCGGAGACGCTGTCTTCCATGCATCCCAGTACTCGCCGCGCATCATTTTGGACTTTGCGACATTGACAGGTGCTGTAATAGCAGCCATCGGCAATGAACGTACAGGTGTATTTACAAATAAAGACCAGGATCTTGTTGCGCCGATCTTCGATTTGTCTGAAGAAGTGGGCGATGAACTGTGGAGACTGCCGCTTGGAGATAAGGAAGAGCGGTCGGTCAAGTCTTCAAAAGTCGCTGATTTGACGAATCATGTGGAAAAACCGGGGCGTGCTTCATTTGCAGCAGGCTTCATCCGTCAATTCGTCAACGGCAGCCCGTGGGCACACTTTGACATTGCAGGTACCGGTACACGTTCAAGAAGAGACGCATACGGTCCTAAAGGCGCGACAGGCGTATTGATCCGTTCCGTCATCAAAGCCGTGGAGGGTGATTTGATATGACACACAATGAACCTTCAAACCTACTTGAGTTTCTGGATATTAAAGTGGTCAATGAATCAGAAGGGCTTATGGTCATGTCCATGCCCATCACACCGAAAGTGCATCAGACTAAAGGATTTATCCACGGCGGTGCCAATGTGGTCCTGGCTGAAACCGCCGCTTCTGTCGGCGCTTCGAGACTGATTGCGGAGAATGAGATTACTTTTGGCATGGAAATCAATGCCAATCATCTCCGTACGGTCGCAGACGGCCTGATCTACGCCACAGCAACGATGCGGCACAGAGGAAAAAGTACACAGGTATGGGAAATAGATATTACTGATGAAGATGATAATTTGACATGCGTTTCAAGATGTACGATGGCCGTTAAGAAGAAAAGATAAACACCCAATACTTTTTCTAAATTTGTCATCCGACAATTATAGTGTTAATATACACTAATAAATCGATTTTCAGTGTACAAAAGCGCTTTATTTTTGTTATGATTACTTCTATAAGAAATTGAAAGGGTTAACCGGGCAAAAATTCATGAGGTTAATCTCGATGTTGTTGACTGAAAATTCGCAATAACATTCATAAAGTGAATATACAGAAATATCCGGAGGAGTCTGTCACCAGGGCATAACTATGTCTATTTTGACGATGGCTCCTTTTTGTTTTGACAAAAATCAGTTATGAAAAGGTAATCATTGTTTATCAGGAATATTGGGGGATCGAACATGACTTTATTACATATTGCGGTACTTGCACCTTTTCTATTTGCATTGCTGGTGCCATTTTTATTCAAGTATTTAAGAAAGATTCATACGGGCTGGTTCGTCATGATTGTCCCGCTCGTACTGTTCATTTATTTTGTGTCGTATTTATCGACGACGTCAGATGGCGGAACGGCGATGGAAAGGTTTGAATGGGTGCCGTCACTCGGCATCAACTTTGATTTATACGTAGATGGATTGAGTCTGCTGTTTGCATTACTGATTACGGGAATCGGTACACTGATCATCCTGTACTCAATCTATTACTTATCAGATAAGAAAGAACGGCTGAATCACTTTTACGTATATATATTATTATTTATGGGTGCGATGCTCGGGGTCGTGTTATCGGATAATATCATCGTCCTCTATGTATTCTGGGAAATTACCAGTATATCTTCAGCGCTTCTGATCAGTTACTGGTACACAAAGGACGCTTCAGTATACGGTGCCCAGAAATCAATGTATGTTACAGTGTTTGGCGGATTGACGATGCTCGGGGGCTTCTCGCTCCTATACGTTATGACTGAAACATTCAGCATCAGGGAAATGATTGCGGAATCCGACATCATATTAAATCACGAGTTATTTTTACCGGCAATGATTTTAGTGCTGGTCGGTGCTTTTACAAAGTCTGCGCAGTTCCCGTTTCATATCTGGTTGCCGGACGCTATGGAAGCGCCAACACCGGTCAGTGCGTATCTCCACTCCGCAACGATGGTTAAAGCCGGAATCTATCTTGTGGCACGTATGACGCCGGTATTCGGCGGCGGTGCCGAGTGGTTCTGGATCATTTCATCATTCGGTATTTTCACGATGCTGTGGGGCGGACTGTCCGCACTGCGTCAAAAAGACTTGAAGGCGATACTTGCATTCTCGACAATCAGTCAGCTGGGTATGATCATGAGTCTGCTCGGTGCGGGATCTGCTGCGTTTTATTATATGGATGGTGACAATGCGCTGTATACAACGGCTATTCTTGCTGCAGTATTTCATCTGATCAACCATGCGACATTCAAAGGCAGTCTCTTTATGGTTGCAGGTATCGTCGATCATGAAACAGGGACAAGGGATATCAGGAAACTCGGCGGTCTGATGACGATCATGCCGATTACGGCAACAATATCCGTCATCGGTCTTGCAGCGATGGCAGGCCTGCCGCCGTTCAACGGCTTTCTGAGTAAAGAGCTGTTCTTTACCGGTATCACGAATATTGCAGAGTATGATATGTGGAACGGCGATACCGTCGGTATCATACTGCCTGTAATCGCCTGGGTGGCGAGCATCTTTACGTTCACTTACAGTGCGATTATTTTCTTCAGAACGTTCAGAGGAAAATTCAAGCCGGAAAAGCTGCCGGTTAAGAAAGTGCATGAAGCACCGGTCGGCATGCTGATCAGTCCGATTGTACTTGTCATTGCGGTATTGTTAATCAGTATTTTTCCGAACATTCTGGCCTACTCGATTATAGAACCCGCCATGATGTCGATATTACCGGGGATACTGAGTGAAGGAGCAAACTTCCATGTCGATATATATCACTGGCACGGCATCAACCTTGAACTGACGATGACAATCGGTGTGGTAATAATCGGTGCGATCATTTATATGACGATGGACAAGTGGTCCAAGCTCGGCATCTATCAAAAAGATGAAGATATCGTCACAACAATTTACGATTATGGCTATGACGGTCTGATTAAAGGGTCTCAGTGGGTGACGGGCATTCAGATGACCGGCCTGCTGCGTGACTATATTGCTTACATGGTGGGCGCACTTGTACTGCTCATGTTCTATACGATGTTCAGATTTGATGCATTCCAGTTCAGTATGGACAATACCAGCCAGATTCAGCCGTTCATGTATTTGATATTGGTAGTGCTGATTATCTCAGTCATCCTGCTGCCTTCAGTCAAAAGCCGTATGACTGGAATCATTTTAGCTGGCTTTGGCGGCTTTCTTGTTGCATTCATATTTATGGTATTCAGAGCGCCTGACCTTGCGCTGACGCAATTGATGGTTGAGACGGTCTCGGTCGTCATGTTCATGGCAGTCTTCTATCACCTGCCGAACTTGACTAAGGAAGATATCAAGCCGCTGACAAAAGCAGTCAACATTATCATTGCGACAAGTGCCGGTCTGATGGTCACACTTGTTTCCATCAGTGCATTCACTTTTGGACAGATTGTCCCTTTTGCAACAATTGCAGAATACTATCTGGAGAACTCCAAAGTTTTAGCCGGCGGATACAACGTCGTCAACGTTATTCTGGTCGACTTCCGTGGACTGGATACGATGCTCGAGCTGCTTGTACTGGCAATTGCGGCATTCGGAGTCATTTCATTGGTCAAATTAAGATTAGGGGAGAGTGATGACGTATGATGAATAAACCGAATGATATGATGTTCCGTGTATTTATCAGACTGATTGTCATCGTCGTCGTCACCTTTTCATTCTATATATTCTTTTCAGGACACAATGAACCGGGCGG
This sequence comes from Lacicoccus kunmingensis DSM 17847, assembly GCF_059568765.1. Classification (NCBI taxonomy): domain Bacteria; kingdom Bacillati; phylum Bacillota; class Bacilli; order Caryophanales; family Salinicoccaceae; genus Lacicoccus; species Lacicoccus kunmingensis. The sequence goes on from NZ_JCANUC010000006.1 coordinate 47,030, forward strand.
CGGTTTCATCGGCGGCCTGATGACAGCGATTGCAGTTCTTATGCTGTACCTGGTGTTCGGACGTCAGACAATCAAAGCGGCGCTGCCGTTCAACTATACTTACTTCATGGGTATCGGCCTGCTTCTGGCAGCGTTTACCGGTGTAATTTCCATGATTGCCGGAGATCAATATTTAAAACAGTACTTTGATTACTTCCAGATTCCCATGTTCGGGGAAGTGGAATTGACGACAGCACTGATTTTTGATCTCGGCGTATATCTCGTTGTCGTCGGTGCAGCCATGACATTAATTTTAACGGTAGTGGAGGATGATACGTAATGGAGATAGTGATGTCTTTAGTCATCGGGGTTATATTCGGAACTGCGATATACCTGATGTTTTCCAATAACATTATCAGAGTGCTGTTCGGCACATTGATGCTGTCTCACAGTGTCCACCTGCTGCTCTTAACGATGGCTGGCCTTCAGACTGGTGCACCACCGGTCATCTCACTGGATGCGGAAGCTTATACCGATCCGCTGCCGCAGGCGATGATTCTGACAGCAATCGTTATCAATTTTGCCATTACAGCATTCATGTTTGTTCTGGCATACAGAATTTATCAGGACCACGGCACATTGGATCTACAACAGTTGAGAGGAGCCAAGGATGAGTAATTTAATTATTTTACCCATACTATTACCATTTATCGCAGGTACAATACTTATATTCTTTGCGAAAAGCTCCAAATTACAGAAAATCATCAGTACATTCACTGTGCTGGCTTTAGTGGGTATATCGGTATATTTGGCGTTTGTTGCGTATCAGGATACGATTATCCTTGAAGCGGGCGACTGGGTCGCACCTTACGGTATTATACTGGTGCTCGACAACCTTGCAGCACTGATGATGCTGATTACGAGTATACTTGCGGCATCATGTCTGTTTTTCGCTTTTGGAACAATATCCGAAAAGCGTGAGAAGTTTTATTTCTACCCATTCTACTTCTTCCTTCTTGTCGGGGTGAATGGTGCATTTTTAACAGGTGACCTGTTCAACTTATTCGTATTCTTTGAAGTGATGTTGTTATCTTCTTACGTCTTGATTGTTAACGGGGGTTCGAAATACCAGCTGAGAGAATCATTCAAATATGTTGTTTTAAACGTTTTTGCATCAGCGCTATTCGTCATGGGCGTGGCATGGTTGTATTCCGTTACCGGAACAGTCAACCTGGCGCAGCTCTCAGAACGCGTTGCAGAAATCGGACAGCCTGGAATAGTGACTGTCATTGCAGTGATGTTTTTTGTCGTATTCGGTTCAAAAGGGGCGTTGTTCCCTTTATACTTCTGGCTGCCGAGATCATATTTCGGACCGCCGGCGGCGATTGCGGCACTATTCGGTGGTTTACTTACAAAAGTCGGGATTTATGCAATCATACGTTCATTTACGCTGATCTTCTACCACGAACCGCTCTTTACACATAAAGGGCTCATTACAGTCGTCGCAGGACTGACAATGTTCTTCGGCGTACTCGGTGCAGTATCACAGTTTGATTTCAAGCGGATTTTATCCTACCACATCATTTCCCAGGTCGGGTATATGGTGATGGGTCTCGGAATCTTTACACCGCTTGCGGTGGCGGGTGCGATATTCTATATCGTTCACCACATGTTTGTTAAAACGGCATTGTTCCTGCTTGCCGGCGTCACTGAAAAAATTACAGGGACAACGGATATTAAAGAGATGGGCGGGTTGATAAAATCACATCCGGCCCTCACATGGGGATTCTTCATCGCAGCGGTTTCTCTTGCAGGTATTCCGCCGCTGTCAGGATTTTTCAGTAAGTTCCCGATTATTTTATCCGGTTTCCAGGAAGGCCAGTGGGTCATCTCAGCCGTCGCGCTGCTTGTCGGCCTGCTGACACTGTTCTCCATGATGAAGATTTTCGGATATGTTTTCTGGCGTGAGAATAAGCTCACAGAGAAACAGAGAAATACATCCGTTACAAAATTATTGATTCCTATTGCACCGCTTGTTGCATTTTCGGTCGTTTTGGGTTTCACGGCAGAACCGATCTTTGCGTACTCACTTCATATTGCAGAGCAGATTTTAGAGCCGTCGAATTATGTAGATGCGGTACTTAAGGAGTAGATAATATGATAATTCAATTTATGATCAATCTATTGATTGCAGTCATCTGGATGTTTCTGCAGGACAGTTATTTGATGAGTACGTTCCTTTTCGGCTTTATACTCGGTGTGCTCGTATTGTTCATTCTAAGAAGATTTTTCGAGTTCGATTTCTATTTCCGGAAGGTTTATGCCTTTGTAAAGCTGATGCTGTTGTTTCTGAGTGAATTGATCAAGGCGAATATCGATGTTATAAAAGTGGTGATCAAACCGCGTCTCGATAACCAGCCGGGAATCATCGCGGTCGAGACGAATCTTGAATCGGAAATTGAAATTGTCACACTGGCGGCGTTGATTACATTGACGCCGGGAACCGTTTCTATGGATTTCTCAGCCGACGGCAATACGATTTTCGTCCATGCACTTGATGTCAGCGACAGGGATGAAATGGTTGCAGATATTAAAGGGTCATTTGAAAAAGCGATTATGGAGGTGACAAGATAATGTTCGATATCATATTAAATATTTCATTGGTTATCACTTCAATATCATTGCTCTTGGCGTTGGTGCGGGGGATTTTGGGACCGACCACCAGCGACAGGATAATGGCGCTTGATACTCTCGGCATGATGCTTGTCGCCATCATCGGCATGGTCATGCTGCTCCATGAAACAGTCGTTTATGCAGATATCGCATTGGTCGTTGCCATCATTGGTTTCGTCGGTACGATCACAATGGCGAAATTCATTGAAAAGGGTGATATCATTGACGATAACTGAGATAGTGACGAGCGTCTTCGTATTGACGGGTTCGATACTCGTGTTTCTGAGTTCACTCGGGATACTGAGACTGCGTGATGTTTACAGCAGAATGCATGCAGCAGGTAAAAGTTCAACGCTCGGGGTGATGTCGATCATGACCGGTGCCGTATTGTTCTTTTTAATGGACCAGGGGAACTTCAACTTCAAGTTATTATTGACGATAATATTCATCTTTATAACAGCACCGCTCGCGGGGCTTGCGATTAACCGTTCAGCCTATCGTACGCATGTGCCGATGTGTCAGGAGAGCGCTTTGGATGAGCTTGGTGACGCGATGGATGCAGAAAGAGAAAAAAAACGTCTGAAGGAATTTGGAAAAAGCTACGATTACGAGTAAAAAAAGCTCACCGGAGCAGGCTGGTCTGAAAATGACCATTCCGCTCCGGTGAGCTTTTTATTTTTATGAAATTTTCTATTCGACGAGATCCCGCTTCGGATCATTTTCCACATCGGGATGTGTTTCATCTCTTTTCAGGTCGTTCAGTACTGTCAGCTTATAAGGTTTGACATCTGCGTGGAATGCGCTTCTTGAAAGCAGATGGCTTGCCACGGGTGAAGTGAGCAGTATGAACAGTGCACCGAGCAGCAGATTGGTTTCAATCAGCCCTTCTATATACCAGAAGTATATGAAGGCGCCTGTCATGATCATGATGACGCCGAGCGTCGTACTCTTAGTCGCTGCGTGCAGCCGGGAATACATATCCGGCAGTCTGATGATGCCGACGACTGCAAGTGCTGTCATGATGGTTCCGCCGACCAGCATAAAAGCGATGAGGCTATTCATCATTATCTCTATCATCATCTATAATCACATTCCTTTCTAAGTATTTCGAGAAAGCGACAGTGGACAGGAATGCAAGGGTACCAATGAGTAATATGATTGGGATGAAATAAATCGATCCGAGCGCAATTGCGGTCAATGCGATCATTCCCATAAGCATGACACCGAATGCATCCAGTGCGACTATTTTATCATGGAGCGTGGGCCCGATGACGATGCGGTAGGCGAGACCGATGAGCGACAGCGCGAATACGATACTGCTGATGATGACGACAACGTTTAAAAATGTGGTCATGGCTTAGCCACCTCTTGAATCAGCTTTTCAAAGCTGTTTTTAATTGTTGCAATCTCTTGATCCACATCCAATGCGTTTATACCATGTATATAGATGGTCGAGTGATCATCGGAAATGGCAACAATCAGTGTGCCTGGTGTCAGTGAAATCAATGCTGAAATCAGTGCAATCTCCCATTCTTCCTCGAGGTCGCACGGATAGGCAAAGAATCCGGGATGGATATCTATTTTCGGACTCATAACAATTCTCGACAGTTCATAGTTCGCCTTCACCAGCTCGATTGTAAAAACGACGATGAGTTTCAGGATATAGTACACCCTGATCAGATAAAATCTGCCCGGCAGAAATCTGCGGATGATATAAATCGGGATGATCCCGATAATGTACCCCCAGACCAGACTGCCGAGAGAGAGGTCGGAAACAATCAACACCCATACGAAAGCAAGCGTAATATTAATCAGAATCTGTAATGGCATTTATTCCACCTCCAACAGGTAACTAGAGTAAGATGCAGGATCATACAGTGACTGTGCTGCACTTTCAAAGAGCGGATATACGATATCTGCGCCTAAACCGAGTATGACAACCATCGCTACCATGATAAATGATGAGAAGAGCAGCTTATCATAGCTGATCGGTTTTAATTTTGTAAAGTCCATGCTTTCACCCCAGAATACGGAGATGAAGATGCGCATGACGGAGTACAGCACAACGAGGCTTGAGAGCAGTACGATGACTGCTGCGATCAGGTGGCCGTTGTCGATGAGTGATTCTGTGATGAATAATTTTCCATAAAATCCTGAGAATGGCGGCACGCCCGCAATACCGAGCGCTGCAATGAAAAATATCCAGCCGGTGATGGGGTGGATTTTGATCAGGCCGCCGAGTTTTTTAATATCGCTTTCGCCTGTTCTGTATATGATGAAGCCGATCAGGAAGAACAGGCCGGCTTTGATGATGATGTCATGTATCAGATAGTACGTCGCTCCGATTGTGCCTGATTCGTCCATCATGGCGTAGCCTGCGGTGATGACGCCGATTGCAATCAATATGTTATAGATGATGATCTTTTTCATATCGGTGTATGCAAGTGCGCCGATCGATCCCATGACGATGGTCAGTATTGCTAAAAACAGGAGCATCTGGTGTGTAAATCCGATGTTGTCTATAAAGAATAATGAGTACGTTCTGGCAATCGCGTACACACCGACTTTCGTCAGCAGGGCTCCGAAAAGCGCCATGATTGGAAGAGGCGGTGCGAAATATGAATCCGGCAGCCAGAAATAGAATGGAAACAGTCCGGCTTTAGTTGCAAAGACGAACAGCATGACGACTGCGATGAGTGTCAAAATAGCTGTATCACCTTCGAATGCCGACAGTTTCTGGTGTATGTCCGCCATATTCAATGAACCGACTGAAACATAAAGGTATGCAACCGCCAGTACAAAGAAGTTTGATGAAATGACGTTTACAAGATAATATTTAAAACCTTCCTGCAGCTGTATCTTCTTTCCGCCGATAGTAATCAGCACGTAGGATGCGAGCAGGAACACTTCAAAGAATACGAACATGTTGAATATGTCACCTGTGATGAACGCGCCGTTTACGCCGGTGATCATGAACATGACCATCGGGTAATAAAAGAAGCGTTCTCTTGCGACACCGATGGATTGGAATGAAAATACAACGACGGTGAAGGTCACAAGTGCCGTTCCAAAGAGCAGCAGTGCAGCAAGCATATCGATGACCATGCTGATGCCATACGGGGCGTGCCAGTTACCGACATGTGTCACGACCAGCCCGTCACCTGCTATATAGACAATGGTGAAGATGGAAACGATGATGAGAAGCAATCCTGTGACGGCTGATATGACTCTGTGCAGGAAGATGTTATGTCTGCCTGTAAAGAGCATCACAATCCCTGCAAGGACCGGTATCATCACCGGTAATAAAGGTATAATATCAGTCATCATCTCTAGGCACCCCTTTCATTTCTTCGACGTTGTCTGTGCCTAGCTCTTTATAAACACGGATGGCAATGACCAGCATATAGGCAGTCAGTGCAAAAGTGATGACGATGACGGTCAGAAGCATCGCCTGCGGCAATGGATCCGAGTACGATTGAACACTGTCATCGAGTACGGGAACACCACCGCGTTTCAGTCCGCCCATCGTAAGCAGCATGAGCAGTATACCGTGGCTCAGTACACCCGTGCCGATAATGATGCGTAAAAGGCTTTTTGACAGCATGAGGTACACGGAAGCACCGATAAGAATGCCTGCAAGAACAATCACTAAAATTTCCATCAGCTTCTGTCCACCCCTTCACTGTCCGACATCGCCTGTTCCGTTGCAAGTAAGCAGATGATCAGCAGTGTGGTCGCAGCGACTGTAATGTAGACACCGACATCAAAAAACACTGCAGAGTGTACCGGAACCTCTCCAAAAATCGGCAGTTTCATATAGAAAGCCTGGTGTGTAAAGAAAGGGACGCCAAATATCATCAGTATCAGCGGAATAAACATCGAAATCGCAAGGCCGACCGCAATCAGCCATTTATGATCAAAAGGAATCATTTTATTGATTGTTTTCAAATCGTACGCAAGGAGCAGTAATATGATCGCAGCAGCCGCAAGGAGGCCACCGACGAATCCGCCGCCCGGAGCGTAGTGTCCTGAGAAGAATAGATTAACGGAAAATACCATGATGATCAGAAATACGACTTTGGCAGTGTATTTCAGGAATACATCATTCATCTGCTTATGGACTCTGGCATAACCGAGTTTTTTAAGCGTGCTCTTCATATTCATTCTCTCCTTTCTTATTTACTCTGAGTCTGAGCAGAATGAATATACCAAGACCTGCAAGTCCGAAGACCAGTGTTTCAAATAAAGTATCCATTCCACGGAAATCGACAAGTATGACGTTGACCATGTTACCGCCTGAAGCGAGGTCATATACATTTTCGATATAGAATTGGCTGATTGAATCAAACAGTCTGTTTGAGTAGGCAGCGATGCCGAAAATGATGGATATTGCGCCGACCGCGACAGAAATGAACATATTGTTCAGTTTGAATCTTCTCCGTTCCTCATGACGTGCACGTTTTGGCAGATGGAAGAACGCAAGGAGGAACAGTGACGTAATGATTGCTTCAACCGCAAGCTGTGTCAATGCAAGGTCCACTGCACGGAAAAATACAAAGAGCAGTGACAGTGAGAAGCCGATGACACTGAACATGATGATCGCAACCATTCTTGATGCTGTCACCAGAATGGCGACCAGTGAAACAAGAATAATCAGCATGATGGCCACTTCAGGAATGGTGATTTGTGAAACGGTGCTCCAGTCGAATGTCATATCAGTATTGACCATGGTAATGACTGAAAGCACAATGAATCCGCTGAATGTATAGACCAGGTAAGAACGGATGTAGCCGCTCATATAGCCTTCGGTGATTTTTTCAGCGCCAAGGCTGCTGTATATCAGACCCTGATCATAGAAATGGTTGATTGATAATGACTTGCTGCCCAGTCTGTAGACGGACATCCATGTGTTTCTGAATAAATACAACAATGTACCGATCACGACAATGGTAACGGTCGCCCACAGTGCCGGGGAATCCCAGCCGTGCCAATGTGAAATTTTTGTATTCAGAGGTTCTGTCGTATTGAGAATACTCATTGCTGCCGGATCGATGATCGTACCGGACAGAAGATTCGGGAACAAGCCGAATACAACGACGAGAACGCTGAGAATAATTGGTGAAATCAACATCAGCGGCGGTGCTTCCCTCGGTTCTTTCGGCGTCTTCGGCTGTACTTTGCCGAGGAATATGCCTCTGATCAATATAACTGAATATATTAATGTGAAGATACTGCCCACAATAGCAAGTATCGGGAACAGCACGCTCACATCAGCGAGTGCGCTGAAGTCCGCTTCGCTGATAGCGAACATCGCTTCCAAAAACAACTCTTTGGACAGGAAGCCGTTGAACGGCGGTATGCCTGCCATGGAAAGTGATGTAATGAGTGTCAATGTGAACGATATCGGCATGATGGTCACGAGACCGCCGAGCCGTTTTAAACTTCTTGTGCCTGTTTCATGGTCGACGATACCGATGACCATGAATAAAGTACCTTTGAATGTTGCATGGTTGAGCAGATGAAATACTGCTGCAACGATGGCGATTGTAAATACCTGTTCTGATGCGCCGCTGTGTACACCTAAAGCACCAATACCGAGAAGCGACATGATCAGGCCGAGCTGCGAGACGGTCGAGAAAGCAAGTACAGCTTTCAGGTCATCCTGTTTGATGGCATTGAATGACGCCCAAACAAGGGTAATGAGTCCGCCAAGCAGAATCGTCCACACCCACAATTCTGAAAAGGCGAATAGCGGGGTGAATCTTGCGACAAGATACAACCCAGCTTTAACCATCGTAGCTGAGTGCAGGTATGCACTGACGGGTGTCGGTGCCTCCATGGCATCCGGCAGCCACACATAGAATGGAAACTGGGCTGATTTTGTAAAAGCTCCAAATAGGATAAGAATTAAAGCAAACGGTGCCAGCGGGCTCTCCTGGATTGCCGGCAATTGGTTCATCATTTCCCTGATGCTGAATGTATCTGTAATCAGGCTTAGAGTAAGGAAACCGCCCAGCATCAGAAATCCGCCGAACATCGTAATCAGCATGGATTTTTGAGCGCCGTAAATCGAACGTTCCCTGTTGAACCAAAAGGCGATGAGGAGAAAGCTGGATATAGATGTGAGTTCCCAGAAAAGATAAAGCATAAGGACATTATCATTAAGAACGACACCCAGCATAGCTGTCATAAAAATTAATAAGTACACATAGAAATTGCCGAGTTTTTCCTGGTGCGACAAGTAGCCGATGGAGTATAAAACGACCAGAGCACCGATTCCCGATATTAAAATCGCGAATAATAGACTCAGACCATCTATGTATATGTCGAAGTTCATACCGATTCTCGGCATAAACTTAAGTGATTCAAAGATCACCTGATTACTACTGACGGTTGGAATTAAAGTGAATAAGTAAGCAACGATTAAAACTGGAACCGGAAGTACAAACCAACCGAGATGCACATCTTTGTAGTACCTGTATAAAACGCCGATAAATACTGCGGCTATTATAGGTAACAGTATGGCAAAGTGAATTAGAGTCACTGGCTCTCCTCCTTCATAGTTTTCGCATTATAAAATTATTATACATTATTGATACATTGAAATAAATGTATAGAGTTTGAAATATGCGAACTTTTTATAGTAATATGTATTGAGAGATTAACATTTTGACATTTATAAATTTTTAAATTAAAAGTGTGAATTTGAAATTTTTGAAACCAGGAGGCTATTATGACTTACCCACAGTTAACAAAAGAATTAGGCGAGAACGAAGTACAGGCAACAATAAAAACAAATCACGGTGACGTGACTGTTAAACTGTTCAAAGAGATTGCACCAAAAACGGTGGAGAACTTTACAACACATGCGAAGAACGGCTACTACGACGGCCAGATCTTCCACAGAGTCATCAAGGACTTCATGATCCAGGGCGGCGACCCGACAGGTACCGGCATGGGCGGCGAAAGCATCTGGGGCGGCACGTTCGAAGATGAGTTTTCAACTCAGGCATTCAACCTTTACGGTGCACTGTCCATGGCAAACGCAGGACCGGGCACAAACGGCAGCCAGTTCTTTATTGTCCAGTTAAAAGAAGTGCCGGAACAAATGGTTTCACAGCTTGAAGGTGCAGGCTACCCTACAGAAATCATCGACGCATATAAAGCGCAGGGCGGAACGCCTTGGCTTGACCAACGCCACACAGTATTCGGCCATGTCATCGAAGGGCTCGATATCGTTGAAAACATTGCTGAAGTTAAAACAGGCGCGCAGGACCGTCCGGAAGAAGAAGTTAAAATCCAGACGATCGAAGTGGCAGAATAAAATAATGTTGTGACGATAATAGATAGGCCGCCCTATGAGTGCGGTCTTTTTTGATGCTTGTGTTTGTTGTTTGGTTTCGGGTAAGGGACGGTCCGTTGGAGGCTGTATGGCTCATCACATGTGGCGGGATGGTCCGTTGGAAATGCGCTCCCGGCGCAATTCTCCCGCAGCTTTAAAATTTCCTCACAAAATAGTCATTAATCTGATGTTTATTTACATTATGGGTTTGATATAATGGCTTGGAAAAGGTGAGTGATTTAATATGATGGAATTTTTATATTTCCCGGATGATCCAACGGAATATATTCCAGCAGCGATAGCTATGATCATTTGTTTCCTGGTCGCATACTTTGTTTTTCGTTATATTAAAAATTATTCCAGAAACCAGGAACAGAAGATGAAGCACTTCGAAGAAGAAGTGATGAGAAAGCTCGAGCAAGAGGAAAACAATCGGACCGGAAGGTAATATAGAGTTATACAGACTGATTGAAGCCTGGAATCTTTTAAAAAGTGATGAAAATATGGACTATGATGCAAAAATTTATGACACAATAAATGCATTATATGACAACCCGTCCCGCGAGGCGGCGGCGATAAAGATACAAAATATATTTTCCTTCTCTTTTCTCACAGAGATTCCGCTTGAAGATATTTATCCTATGGTTGATAAGACTCACCATATAATAGAAATATATAAAAGCTAAATGCCACACCCTGACTATTTCAGGGTGTTTTTTTTAATGAAAACCGTCGGCGTCTTAAAGTCCGCTGGTTTTTATTTTGTTAAAAGAGATTTTGGTTTGTAAAAATTGTCAGCTGCTGAGTTTTCTACCGGCCAAATGAAAACGGGTTCGGCCGATAGAAACGGCACCTCTCCAAATCCATGAATTCATACTGATAAACTCAAGTTAAATGATTTACATTAGATAATATATATTGTGTGTGGTAAAATGACAATTGTATATAGAGTTTACGTAAGTGGGGTAATTGTGTGACAAAAAAATACCGCAAAAACCAGTTTGTAAAAGTTAAAGTTACTGGTATCCAACCATACGGTGCTTTTGTCCGAACCCCTGATAATCAAGAAGGTCTCATTCATATTTCCGAAGTGATGAATGATTACGTTCACGATGTCAATCAATATTTGACGAAAGGCCAGACTGTTAAAGCGAAAATAATCAGTATCGGCCCTTCAGGCAAGTTGAATCTGACATTGAAAGAAAATGAATACTTCAAGAACGAAGAGAAGAAGAAAGATAAGCGTTCAATCATAGAACAGATCAAAGAATCAGAGGAATATGGGTTTGAGACGCTCAGACAAAAGATGCCGCAGTGGATCCAGGAAGCTAAGATGCGGATGTACGATAAGTGAATACACTTATAAAGATTGGAATCTACAGTTTTGTACTGTAGATTTTTTCATTATTGCGGATGAATATATATTCGGTTAGATATGCAGAAACCCCGGCCGGCGATATGACGGAATAACCTCTGAATTATATTCATCCAGTTAACTGTATACGGTTTCAAAATAAACTCCGTACAATTTAATGATGCCACTGTTCAATGATGATTAATGCTTGAAAAACATTCGCAAAATTGTCATTATAGTGGATAGAGAGTTTATCAATAATTTAGAGGGTATACATAGTCGGATACATGCTTACAGCAATCATTTATGGAATTTCATGCTATAAATACCGTAAACGCCTGATTTTTTTCGATTTGATGAAGTTTTATTCAGTACGAAGCGAATGATTATCTATGAACCGCAGGCATAGTTCTGCTGTTTTTAAATGAAGGGATGAAAATATTATGACAAAATCAACAGAAATTATTGAACAGACAAACGACTACGGTGCACCAAACTACAACCCGCTGCCGATTGTGATCTCAGAAGCGGAAGGCATTTGGGTAAAAGACCCGGAAGGCAACAAATATATGGATATGCTGAGTGCATACTCTGCAGTGAACCAGGGACACAGGCACCCTAAAATCATTCAGGCGCTTAAAGACCAGGCGGACAGAGTGACACTGACTTCAAGAGCATTCCACTCCGACAAACTCGGACCTTGGTACGAAAAGGTCTGTAAACTTGCAAATAAAGAGATGGCGCTTCCGATGAATACGGGTGCCGAAGCTGTAGAGACAGCAGTCAAAGCGGCGCGCCGCTGGGCTTATGACGTTAAAGGCGTCGAAGACAACAAAGCTGAAATCATTGCGATGAAGCAGAACTTCCACGGACGCACGCTCGTGCCGGTATCCATGTCATCAGAACCTGATAACAGACGCGGTTACGGTCCGCTTGTTGAAGGTTTCAAAATGGTGGACTTCGGTGATATCGAACAGATTAAAGAAGCGGTCACGGAAAATACTGCAGCGGTCATCCTTGAGCCGATCCAGGGCGAAGCGGGTATCAACATTCCGCCGGAAGGTTTCCTAAAGCAGGTCAGAGAAGTATGTGATGAGCATAATGTATTGTTCATCGCAGATGAAATCCAGGCAGGACTTGGCCGTTCAGGTAAATTATTTGCAACAGACTGGGAGGAAGTGACGCCTGATATGTATATTCTGGGTAAAGCACTCGGCGGCGGTGTATTTCCAATCTCATGTGTCCTTGCAGACAGCGAAATCCTGAGCGTTTTCAACGCAGGCTCCCACGGTTCAACATTCGGCGGTAACCCGCTTGCGTGTGCTGTATCAGAAGCGGCATTGGATGTCATGCTTGATGAGAACCTGATTGAGAAATCACGTGAACTTGGCGAATATTTCAAATCTGAACTTCAGAAGATAGATGACCCGAGAATTGAAGAAGTCCGCGGACGCGGTCTGTTCATCGGTCTTGAACTGAATGAATCTGCACGTCCATTCTGTGAAGCGTTAAAAGAAGAAGGCATCTTATGTAAAGAGACGCATGACACAGTCATCCGTTTTGCACCGCCGCTCATCATCGAGCAGAAAGATCTTGATTACGCATTGGATAAAGTCAGAGCAGTTTTCGGAAAATAAACTTTTCAGCAGCGATTAGTATGATATAATATCAATGAAAACAGTTTCATAAAAGAGGCGAATATAATGTCAGAGAATACAAATTTAGTTACTTCTACACAAGCTATTATTAATGAAGCATTAGACAAATTAGGCTTTGATGAAGGCATGTATGAATTAATTAAAGAACCATTAAGAGTACTCAGAGTGCGTATTCCGGTCCGCATGGATGATGGCTCGGTGCAGGTGTTTACGGGTTTCCGTGCACAGCACAACGACGCAGTGGGGCCGACAAAAGGCGGCGTCCGATTCCATCCGGACGTAAGTGAAGAGGAAGTCGTTGCATTATCAATGTGGATGACATTGAAAGCGGGTATCGTCGACCTTCCATACGGCGGCGGTAAAGGCGGAATCATCTGTGACCCGCGTGAAATGAGCATCGAAGAAGTGGAACGTCTGTCACGCGGATATGTCCGTGCGATTTCGCAGTTCGTCGGTCCGGCAAAAGATATTCCGGCACCGGACGTATTTACAAACTCGCAGATCATGGCATGGATGATGGATGAGTACAGCATGCTTGACGCATTCAACTCACCTGGCTTCATCACAGGTAAACCGATCGTACTCGGTGGTTCACAGGGACGTGACCGTGCAACGGCGATGGGTGTTGTTCTTTGTCTCGGCTACGCACTTGAAAAGCGCGGCAAGACATTTGAAGATGTAAGAATCGTCATCCAGGGCTTCGGTAACGCAGGCAGCTTCCTGTCGAAGATTCTTTACGACTACGGTGCGAAAATCGTCGGCATTTCAGATGCCAACGGCGGGCTTCACGACCCGGAAGGGCTGGATATCGACTACCTGCTTGACCGTCGTGACAGCTTCGGCATGGTAACGAACCTGTTCGATGATGTGCTCTCGAACAAGGAAATTCTGGAAGTGGACTGTGATGTACTGATTCCTGCGGCGATCGAAAACCAGATTACCGGTGAAAACGCTGCGAGAATCAAAGCGGATATCGTTTGTGAAGCGGCAAACGGCCCAACAACATCAGATGCAACAACAATCCTTCACGAAGCAGGCAAACTGCTCGTACCTGACGTGCTTGCATCTGCAGGCGGTGTGACTGTGTCATACTTTGAGTGGGTACAGAACAACCAGGGCTACTACTGGGATGAAGATGAAGTGAACGAAAAGCTTGAAACGAAACTGAAAAAAGCATTCAACGAAATTTATGATATGCACGAAAAACGCCAGATTGACATGCGTTTGGCGGCATACATCATCGGTCTCAAACGTACAGCAGAAGCTGCGAGATACAGAGGCTGGGCATAGGATTAAAATATACGAAAGCCGGGAGATCAACATATCCCGGCTTTTTTTATTAAAAATTATTAGAATATTTTGTGTACATTTCGTGGAATACGTTGAAAATAGTTAAAAGTTATAGTAAAGTTATAGTCTAATATGTATGATTATTCACGAAAACCCAAGGGGGACATAGGAATGGCTGAAACATCTAACTTGATACAATCGACACAGAAAGTACTACATAAAGCATTGGACATGCTCGGGTATGATGAGGGGATGTTCGATCTGATAAAAGAACCGTCCAGAGTGCTGACTGTCCGCATACCAGTCCGTATGGACGACGGCTCTGTAAAAGTATTTACAGGATACCGCGCCCAGCACAGTGATGCTGCGGGACCGACAAAAGGCGGTATCAGATTCCACCCGGATGTCGATCGTGATGAAGTGATCGCGCTGTCCATGTGGATGACCTTAAAAGCGGGCATCGTCAATCTGCCGTACGGCGGCGGTAAAGGCGGCGTCATCTGTAATCCGAAAGAGATGAGCGAGAGAGAACTCGAAGGTGTATCCCGTGGATATATCCGTGCGATTTCACAGTTCGTCGGACCGCTAAAGGACATCCCGGCACCGGATGTGTATACGAACGCACAGGTCATGTCATGGATGCTGGATGAGTACAGCATGAAACACAGCGACAACCCGCTTGAGTTCATTACAGGCAAGCCGCTCGCGCTCGGCGGTTCAAAGGGCAGATCGACGGCAACGGCGATGGGTGCTGTCATGGTCATCAAAAAGGCGCTTGAAAAGAGAAATATCAAAATGGAAGATGCGAGAGTCGCTGTACAGGGCTTTGGTAACGCCGGCAGCTTCATTTCGAAAATCCTTTATGAAGCAGGCGCGAAAATCGTCGCAGTTTCAAGGTCGACACGCGCCATTTATGATGAGAATGGTCTCGACATCAACTACATCATTGAAAATAAAAACAAAGTCGATATGGTAGAGACGCTCGGTGCAAAAGTGCTGACAAACCCTGAACTGCTGGAAATCGACTGTGATATTTTAGTACCTGCAGCCATCGCAAACCAGATTACTGAAGAAAATGCGGACAGAATCCAGGCGGAAATCATCGTTGAGGCGGCAAACGGTCCGACGACAGAAAAAGCGACGGAAATGCTTACTGAAAAAGGGAAGCTTCTTGTACCGGACGTACTTGCATCTGCAGGCGGCGTCACTGTATCTTATTTCGAATGGGTGCAGAACAAGACCGGCTATTACTGGGAAGATGATGAAATCCAGGAGCTGCTCGAAGTGAAGATGAATGAATCTTTCGATGAAATTTATGATTTCCATGAAACGAGACAGGTGGATATGCGCCTCGCGGCCTATGTGATCGGCATCAGAAAGACGGCCGAGGCGATCAGATACCGCAACTGGGCATAAAAGAATTAATTTCATGCTTGCAATATTCAGACATTTGAGATAAGATGAATTCCAACATCAAAAATAATTGATTTTGAAAGAAGAGTAGCAGACTTATTTTTTCAGAGAACCAGTGGTCGGTGCGAACTGGTAAAGTAATTTTGTGAATGGACTTTCATTTGAACCAATATTAAATGTATTGGCGTTTAACCAGCGTTATATGGACTTTCAGCATGCCGAGACATGTTGTATATAAAGTGGACTGCATCACGCAGTCAATTAAGGTGGTACCACGGCTCCCCGTCCTTTTTACAGGATTTGGGGAGCTTTTTTATTTTAAAATGAATAATGATATCGATCAGAGTAAGTACACTGATATGATTTGTCACAGAGAGATGCCTGCCGGTGAGAGGGTGTCCAGTCATATTTTTGGAATGGGCCTGATAAGCAATGATATCGCGTGTAGTTGACGTTACAAACTGTGAGTGAAGCATGAGCTTAACTGAGGTGGCACCGCGGAAATCCGTCCTCCATTGGTCTATATGACCGATGGAGGATTTTTTATATCAAATAATAAAATGGAGGTTTTTATCATGACACAATCATTAGTACAAATCACAGAGGACACAATTTCAGTTTATCCATATATTTTAAAATTATCCCGTAAGGAAGACCTGACATTCGACGAAATGTACGACGCGTTTGATGCGGTGCTTACGGACCAGGCGACGGACAGCGAAGTGGCATCACTGCTCGTCGGCCTGAAGGAAAAAGGTGAAACTGTCGAAGAGATTACAGCGCTTGTGACTGTACTGAAAGATCATGCGACAAAACTTCCCGAGGACATTCCGAATGTCATCGATAACTGTGGGACGGGCGGAGACGGCTCACACAGTTTCAACATTTCAACAACATCCGCATTCGTCATTGCAGGTGCCGGCGTCAAAATCGCCAAGCACGGCAATAAAAGTATTACAAGCCTGACCGGCAGCTCGGACGTTCTGTCCGGACTCGGCCTACAGATGAAATATTCCCCGGGAAATATTGCAGACCAGATCAACGACATCGGCATCGCATTTTTATTTGCACCATATGTCCACCCGAAAATCAAGCAGATCATGAAAGTGAGAAATGATCTGAAAGTGCCGACGGTCTTCAATATGATCGGGCCGCTCATCAACCCGGTGGACCTGGACTACCAGTACCTCGGCATCTACAAGAGAGACCAGGTCGAAACGATGGCACACGTCCTTAAATCGCTCGGCAGAAAAAGAGCGGTCGTCGTGAACGGGGCACACGAAATGGATGAAGCGAACCTTGCCGGTGAAAACCGCATCGCAATCCTGAAGGACGGCCAGGTGACCACGCACATACTGAAGCCGGAAGATGTCGGCATGAACACATACGACATGGAAGAGTTGAGAGGCGGTGACGGTCACATCAACAAAGAAATTCTTTTGAACATCCTTAAAAATAAAGCGACGGATGCACAGAAAGATACAGTACTGCTGAATGCAGGCATCGGCCTGTTCGTTGCAGAAAAGGCACAGTCGATTAAAGAAGGTGTCGAACTTGCGAAGAAGAGCCTCGAGTCCGGCAATGCGGATGAAAAACTGAACCAACTGATCAAATACACAAATGAGGGTAAATAATGACTATATTGGATAAAATCGTCGCAGCTAAAAAAGAAACTTTGAAAGATTATCCGGAAACGATTGAAGTATCTACAAAAAGAAAACCGGTCCCATTCAAAGAACGGGTCGAAAAAGAAGAACGGCTCAGCATTATCAGCGAAATAAAAAGAGCCTCGCCGTCAAAGGGGGATATCAATATTGATATGACTCCGGCGGAGCAGGCGGCATTGTATGTTGAAGGCGGCACGACCGCAATCAGTGTACTGACAGAAGAAAAGTTCTTCAAAGGGTCGCTTAAAGATCTG
This sequence comes from Lacicoccus kunmingensis DSM 17847, assembly GCF_059568765.1. Lineage (NCBI taxonomy): Bacteria > Bacillati > Bacillota > Bacilli > Caryophanales > Salinicoccaceae > Lacicoccus > Lacicoccus kunmingensis. The sequence goes on from NZ_JCANUC010000006.1 coordinate 64,660, forward strand.
GAAGCTGTGCGCGGAGTGGTCGATGTGCCGATACTGAACAAAGACTTCATCATTGATGAACGCCAGATCACCGATGCCTATAACCACGGTGCGGATATCATCCTGCTGATCGTAACGATTTTGGACGATGCGGCACTTGAAGCATACTACAAAAAAGCGAAGTCGCTCGGCATGGAAGTCATCGTCGAAGTGCATGACGAGGAAGAACTGCAGCGCGGGCTGAAGATCAATCCCGACATCATCGGCATCAACAACAGGGATTTGAAAACATTCAAAGTCGATTTGAACAACACGGTCAGACTGATTGATAAATATTATGATGACAACATACTGTTCATCGCTGAAAGCGGCATGCAGACAGCAGAAGATGCAACGCTGATGGCTGAAGGCAAAGCGGCATGCCTGCTCGTCGGTGAAACGCTGATGAAGGCGGGCGATCCGGCTGAAATGATCAGGGAACTGAAGGTGAAGAAATGACTAAAGTGAAAATTTGCGGCATGCAGACATTGGAAGATGCGGAATATGCGGTTGAGGCAGGCGCCGATTTCATCGGCTTCGTCTTTGCCCCGAGCAAAAGGCAGGTCACATTTGAACAGGCGACGGACATCATAAAAAAACTGGATACCGGGCATGCACAGACCGTCGGCGTCTTCGTCAACCCGACCGCTGAAGAAGCGAAAAAGGCACTGGAAGAGACGGGCCTTGATTATATTCAGTTCCACGGCGATGAGCCGGAAGCGCTCGTTGAACAGTTTAAAGCACGTTCCATCAAGGCATTCCCGAGCAACTCGGAATTATCCAACCGGGAAAAGTTCAACTATCCAAGCGGTTTTATTTTAATAGACAGTCCGAGAAAAGAATATTACGGCGGTTCCGGCACGACGTTCGACTGGGACTCATTCGACCAGGACGGGCTCGATAAAAGCCGTTTTGCGCTGGCCGGCGGATTGAAACCGGACAATATTAAAGAAGCGATTACGACATTCAAACCGGCGCTTGTAGATGTTTCGAGCGGCGTCGAGACTGACGGCAGGAAAGATTATAAAAAAGTAAGTGAATTTATTAAAAATGTTAAAGAGGTGCTATAGATGGTCATGTCATATGAATTTCCGGACAAAAAAGGTAAGTACGGCGGATTCGGCGGAAAATACGTCCCTGAAACTTTAATCGGGGCACTCGACGAGCTGGAGACGGAATATAATAAAGCGATCCGGGACGAAGCATTTTTAAAGGAACTGGATGACTACCTGACCGATTATGTCGGGCGGACAACACCGCTGTATTATGCAGAACATTTAACCGGGCATATCGGCGGTGCGAAAATATATTTGAAACGTGAAGATCTGAACCATACGGGCGCACATAAGATCAACAATACGGTCGGGCAGGGACTGCTTGCCAAACGTATGGGTAAAACGAAAATCATCGCTGAAACCGGTGCGGGCCAGCACGGCGTTGCGACAGCGACAATCTGTGCGAATCTCGGGCTTGAATGTATGATTTTCATGGGCAAGGAAGACGTCAGACGCCAGGAGCTGAATGTATTCAGAATGGAGCTGCTCGGCGCTGAAGTGATCAGTGTCGATGCCGGGAGAGGCACTTTGAAGGATGCGGTCAATGCGACGCTCCGCCACTGGGTGGCAAATGTGGATGACACGCATTACATTCTCGGTTCTGTCCTCGGCCCGCATCCGTTTCCGCAGATCGTCAGAGACTTCCAGAGCGTCATCGGCAGTGAAACGAGAGAGCAGATTCAAAAAAAAGAAAACCGATTGCCGGACACCGTCGTTGCCTGTATCGGCGGCGGCAGCAACGCGATGGGCATGTTCTATCCATTCATCGAAGATACGGATGTGGAACTCATCGGCGTCGAAGCGTCCGGTAAAGGTCTCGATACCGATGAATATGCCGCGTCGATTTCGAAGGGTCGTGTCGGCGTGCTGCACGGTGCGAAGATGCATCTGCTGCAGGATGACAACGGCCAGATTGAAGAGGCATACTCTGTTTCTGCGGGTCTTGATTACCCGGGCATCGGTCCGGAACACAGCCACCTTCACGAATCGGGGCGCGTCAATTATGTTTCCCGTACGGATGCGGAGGCACTGGATGCATTTACGCTGCTCAGTAAAAAGGAAGGCATCATCCCGGCACTGGAAAGTGCCCATGCTGTGGCAGAAGCGATTGAAGTGGCCAAAGGAAAAGGCAAGGATGAAGTTGTCGTCATCTGCCTGTCCGGCCGCGGGGACAAAGATGTCAGCGAAGTAAAACGACTGCTCGGAGGTGAAGACAATGACTAAAACTAAAATCGATGATGTGTTCAATAAACTGAAATCAACCGGTGATAAGGCGTTTATTTCTTATATTATGGCCGGCGACGGCGGGCTCGATAAACTGAAGGGCCAGATTAAGACGCTTGAAGCGTCGGGTGTGGATATCGTCGAGCTCGGCATTCCATTTTCAGATCCCGTGGCAGACGGTCCCGTCATTCAGCAGGCGGCAATCCGCGCGCTTGAACAAAATATTTCCCTGCAGAATATTTTGGATGAACTGAAAAATATTAAAGATGAAATCACTGCACCGATTGTGCTGATGACTTACATCAATCCCATCTTGAATATCGGCTACGAGGCATTCGCCAAAGATGCAGCTGAGTCCGGTGTTTCCGGCATCATTCTGCCGGATGTGCCGTTCGAAGAAGAGGAAGAAATCAAGGAACATCTTTCGGCGTATGATATTGCGGTCATCCGACTCGTCACTTTAACAAGTGATGAGGAAAGAATTAAGGAACTGTCGGAAGGCGCAGAAGGATTCCTCTATGCGGTCACAATCAAAGGGACGACCGGCGGCAGAAAAACGTTCGGTGAGGACACTTACAGTCACCTCGAAAAAATCAAAGCCATTGCCGATGTGCCGGTATGCGCAGGGTTCGGCGTTTCCAACGTGGAAATGGCTGAACAATTGGGCAGCTATTCAGACGGTGTCATCGTCGGCAGTAAAATTGTCGAACTCCTTCATAAGGGTGAGGACGATAAAATAAAAGATCTCATCCCTCGAAAAAGTCCAGCAGTTAAATAATATAATATATTATATGTATGTCGTGACCGGTGGGCTGTCAGTCCTGCCGGTCATCTGTGTCTATCGGCCAAGTGAGGGTTGGTTCGGCCGATAGGCGAGTTCTATCGGCCAAGTGGATGTTGGTTTGACCGATAGGGGTGTTCTATCGGTCAAGTGGAGAGTGGTTTGACCGATAAGCAGACCCCAGCCCACACAAAAGTAGATATCATTTGAAAAATCGGCTGGAGATTTTTACAATAGAGGTTATCAATTAACTAAACAAAAGGATGGTTTGATGTCTGACAACTACATAGATTTAAACTTACAATATACAAACTCATTTATAAATGATCATGAAATGGAGCTGCTCGCCCCTTACGTGACCGCGGCGCATGATCTCATATTTGATAAAACCGGCATAGGGAATGAGTTTCTCGGGTGGACGACTCTGCCTGAATCATACGATAAAGAGGAATTCTCCCGCATCAAAAAAGCGGCCGGGAAAATCAACGGCCATTCGGATGTGCTTGTGGTCATCGGGATCGGCGGCTCGTACCTCGGTGCGAAAGCCGCACTAGAAATGCTGCTGCCGGCTTTTGAAAATAAAGGGACCGAAATCATCTTTGCAGGGCATCATCTGTCCGCCCACTATATGAATGAGCTGAAAAGCTATCTGAAAGACAAGGATTTTTCAATCAATGTCATCAGTAAATCAGGCACGACGACGGAACCGGCCATCGCATTCCGCGTTTTCAAACAGCTGCTTGAAGAAAAATATGATAACGTGAAAGACCGTATATTCGTGACGACGGACAGTGAAAAAGGTGCACTCAAAAAGCTCGCAGATACGGAAGGGTTCGAAACGTTCACAGTGCCTGATGACATCGGCGGCCGCTTCTCTGTACTGACTGCTGTCGGACTTTTACCGATGGCTGCAGCGGATATTGATATCAATGACGTCATGGCCGGTGCGAAACAGGCGAAAGATGAACTGGCGAGTCAAAGCGTCAGCGAGAACCAGGCTTACCGTTATGCAGCGGCACGGAATGTATTATACAAAAAGGGCTACAGTACGGAATTATTCGTCAACTATGACGACCGGTTCAAGTATTTCGCCGAGTGGTGGAAGCAGCTGTTCGGTGAAAGTGAAGGAAAAGACAATAAAGGCATCCTGCCGCACAGTGCAAACTTTACGACGGATCTGCACTCTCTCGGACAATATATTCAGGAAGGCCGCAGAAGTTTATTTGAAACGGTTGTGACGGCACGCACACCGGTGAGCGACATCACAATCGAAGAAGAGGACGAGAATCTGGACGGGCTGAATTATTTAGCCGGCATGTCGGTGGATGCGGTCAATAAAAAGGCGGCAGAAGGCACGGTGCTTGCGCACGTCGACGGCGGAGTGCCGAATATTTTGATAGAAGTGCCGGATATGAGTGCCTGTACTTATGGCTATCTTGTGTACTTTTTTGAATTGTCATGTGCGATAAGCGGCTATCTGCTCGGCGTCAATCCGTTCGATCAGCCCGGTGTAGAGGCGTATAAGAAGAATATGTTTGCGCTCCTCGGTAAACCTGGATTCGAATCACTTCAGAAGGAATTAAATGACAGACTCCAATAAAAATAATATAATAAGCAGTAATGTTATAATAGGCTATATTCTAAAAATATAGCCTTTAATTTTTCAGGTGAGGTTTTATTATTGGAGCGAATTATTGAATTACTTACCACCGAAGAAGGCATCAGGACCATCTTCGAACAGTTTGAACAATTTGGGATATTGGCAGGTTTTTTTCTGATAATATTGGAAGCATTTCTTCCGATATTACCTCTATTTGTCATTGTGATTTTAAACATCAACGCCTATGGTATACTTGTCGGATTCCTGACGAGCTACACGGCGACCGTGACAGGAAGTTTCCTTGTCTTTCTGGTCGTCCGGTTTTTATTCAGGGACCCGGCACAGAGGTATATACACAGGAGGCAAAAGTTGGAGCGGCTGCTCAGATTCGTGGATGACCGGGGTTTTACGTTTGCGTTTATCATGCTGGCACTGCCATTTACGCCGACATCGGTGGTTAATGTCATCGCTGCCCTGTCCAATATGAGGGCGAGAGTCTATCTGCTCATACTGGTAGTGGCAAAATTTATAATGATTGCCTCGATGTCTCTTGTAGGGTATGATATTGTCGGGTTTTTCGGTTCACCGGGGCGCCTGATCACTTCAGGCATACTGCTCGTGGTGTTATACCTGTTCTCGAAATGGTATCAGCGGTATTTAAATAAGAAAATGAATAAATAGAGGTGCATCATTGTGAAAAAAGAAATTATGGAGTGGCTGGTCGCGATTGCGGTCGCCGTCATTTTAATAGTGGTTATCAGGACATTTTTCTTTGTGTCCTATACAGTTGACGGATTGAGCATGGACCCGACGTTCAAGGACGGGGACCGTGTCGTTGTAAATAAAATCATGGATTACTTCCAGGATTATGAATATGAAGATGTCGTCGTCTTCGATTCGGAAATGGGGCCGGCATACGTCAAACGTGTCATCGGCGCACCAGGAGATACGGTGGAAATGGAAGATAAGCAGGTGTATCTGAACGGGGAGCCCCTCGAAGAAGATTATGTTGTACATAGGCAAGATTCGTACATGGACAACTTTACACTCGAAAAACTGGGCGTGGAAGGGGACGTCATCCCTGAAGACCATTATCTGGTGCTCGGTGACAACCGGCCGATTTCAAGGGACGGCCGTGATTTCGGACTGATTCATGAAGACAGCATTGTCGGCGAAGTGACTTTGAGATTTTGGCCGCTTAATGAAATAGCATTTAATTTTGATTGATGAAAAGACACCGGTGCGGTGTCTTTTATTTACTTATAAACAAAAAGGAGTGAGACGATGGGCGTCAATATATGGACCGGGGTCAGTGGTACGGGTAAAACCGATCAGATGTTCAAAGAGATTGAAGCAATAACGATGGACGAGCCGCTGGGTTCGAATATTTATATCATCACACCGACACAGAACACACTGCAGTATGAGCGCATCATCACCGCACGCACGAATGAAAATATCGTCGGCAGTCTGAGGGCGGGTGTGTTCAGCTTCCAGCGTTTCATCTGGCATATTTTCAATGAAATCGGCCACGGCAACAGGGAAACTCTGAGTGAAAGCGGCCAGGTCATGCTGTTACATAAAATAATGAACGATATGAAGCCGGAATTTAAATATTATCAGGATTCGGGCCAGTATATAAAATTCTCCAAAAAAGTGCTCGATATGCTGAAGGAATTCAGGACGTACCAGGTGACGGTCGATGATATCGGCCTTGTGACTTCTGAAAAGGAACGTTATCAGGATAAGCTGTACGATCTGACGCATATCTACAAATATTGGCTTGAACAGATTGAACAGCATAATATTGAAGATCTGAACATCATCAATACGTTTATGAACGTGCTCGATGTCAATCCGGATGTGAAGTCTCTGAAGGACGCGGTCATCTACATCGACGGCTTCCATAACTTTACGGAAAGTGAATTCCAGCTCATTGCGAAACTGTCAAAAAGAGTGAAGACCGTCAACGTCCTGTTAACGCATAAAGGTGAAAATAAAACCCTCTTCAGAAAGACGGATACGAGCATCGAACGCCTGCAGGAACTGCTCGGAAGCGACGTTAAAATCGTCCACTTCGAAGATCAGTTCAAACGTTCGGGCAAAATGGGACTGATCCAGCTGGAGGAATATTTCTCAAACAACCGCCCGATGACACTGTACGACGGCATAAAAATTACGGAATCACCGAACATCATCGATGAAGTCACCAATGTCGCCCGGGAAATCGAAAGGCTGACGGCGGACGGCGATGTGAACTATAACGATATCGGCATCCTTTACCGCGATCAAGGGTATATTCAGCACATCCATTCCATTTTCAGACGTTTTGATATTTCATACCACGTCGACAGAAAGGTCCCGATGTACTCGCACCCGTTCATCCAGTTCATCATTGCGGTGCTCGAGTGCTACATGCGGAAATTCGATTTCACGGCACTGATGGATGTTTTAAAAACCGAATATTTAACGGACGCGGCAGACCGGGATTACATTTTCGAGTTTGAAAACTTCGCACTGGAGCGCGGACTGACGAGAAGCGCTTTATTCAGAGATGAATTGTTTACGGTCAAAAAGATTCGCAATTCAGAAGGAAAAATCATCGAAAAAGATGTCACCGAAGACGTCGAGGACCTGCTTAATTTTAAAAATAAAGTGCTCAGCCAGCTGTCGGACCTGTTCAACCGGTTCGATGAGGCCGTGACGGTGAAGGAGTATATCACGATCATCCACAGCTTCATCACGGCGCACGGCATCGATGCGAGAATTGAAGCGGAGATTGAACACCTTGAACAGACGGGCGCACTGATTAAGCGGGATGAAACCGAACAGGCCTATAACCAGCTGATCCGGCTGATGGATGATGCGTATATCGTCTTCAGAGAATCCGAAGTCACGTTCGATATATTTTATGAAACATTCAAGGACGGGTTGTTGAACGCGGAGTTCAATCTGCTGCCTTCAACCATCGACCAGGTCATCATCGGTAACCTTGACCTTGCCAAAGTTGAAAACAAAAAGTATGTATTTCTGATCGGCATGAACCGGAACGTCATGCCGAAGGAAACGCGGACGAACGCAATTATCAGAGAAGAGGAAAAAGAACTGTTCGAAGCACACGACATCATCCTGTCGCCGAGTGCCAAAGTGCTTGCCCAGGACGAACGGTTCGTCTTTTACCACGGGATAACACGGGCGACCGACGGTCTGTATATCAGCTTTTCAAATACGCTCGCAGGCGGCGAGACGACAAAGATCAGTCCGTTTGCCGGAGAGATCATTCCGGAGCCGGACCACCAGAAAGATATCGTCTACAGCCGGACATCGCTGTATGAAAACTTCGAGCCGGAAAAACTGGTGTCATCGGCACGGAGCATGGAGTCGCTCATCCACCTGAAAATGCGGGAACTGCTCAATATAAATAATGCGGCAGTGCAGGAAATTGCGAAATATCCTGAATTCAACACATGGATCCGCCTGTATCAGATGATCAAACAGTATGATACGACGGGCATGTACTCGAGAATCAAGGCGAGTCTCACGGATGACAACCGTTCGGAGCCGATCTCACATGACACGGCTGAGCAGTTATACGGTGAATCGATGATGGCGAGTGTGTCGAGGTTCGAATCATTCAACCGTTGTGAGTTCCAGCATTTTTCAAACTACGGACTCAAGCTGAATGTCAGACAGCCGTTCAAAGTGGCGCCGCTCGACCTCGGTAACCTGTACCACCACGTACTTGAGCATGTGACGCGAAAGCTCGATTTTACATTCCAGCATGAGGACGATCATATCGGCAGCATTATTGAAACGGCGATTGACGAAGAAGCGGCAGCCATACAGTACGGCATTTTCAACGAATCATTTTATAATGCTTCACTGAAACGCCGTGCCAAAGATGCACTGGAAAGACTCATCCATTTCATGCGCGATATCGAACGTCTCGGGGAGTATAAGATCTCCCGCGTCGAAATGTCGTTCGGCAAAGAGTATGATGACCTCGGTGAAGTGATACTGAAAAGTCACGAAGGCCGTGAAATCGCCCTCCGGGGTAAGATCGACCGCATCGATGCGTATAATACCGGCGGCGATTCATACGTCAATCTGATCGACTACAAATCAAGCACGAGAAGCATTTCAAGAACCGGCATACTGAACGGTCTCGAACTGCAGATGATCACTTACATGTATGTCCTGACCGAAAAGGGCAATACTTTATTCGACGGGGAAATAAAGCCCAACAGCATGCTGTTCTTCCCGGTCAAGGACCCGGTGCTCAATCTTAAAGAGGAAAAGGATCCGGAAGACATCATTAAAGAGCAGAATAAACAGCTCAAGCCCGACGGCGCGTTCATCAACGAACATCCGTCGTTCAATGAATATCTGGACGACACTTCAGTCGGCCTCAGCGGACTCTTATCAGACCTTGAAGACTATACCGAATACGGCGAATTTTATCCGATTACGGTGTCCGCGAAGGGCAAGATCAACGCACGGACGAAAGGGCGCTACTTCAGCCCGGCGCTGTTCAGGCATTATGCGGACTACGTCATGGAGCTGTATAAGACGGTGACGGATGATATATACAGCGGGGCAAATAAAGTGAATCCCATGGCGACAAAAGATGTGCTGCCATGTAATTTCTGTGATTTCAAGTTTGCCTGCCGTGTGGATTATTTACTGAATGCACGCGACATCCGTGAAAATAAGATGGATGAAACAGAAATCGAGCAATTTGAAAGTGAGGTGACGGGTGATGGTGGCCTGGACGGATGAACAGTATGAAGCGATTCATTTCAGCGGTTCGGATATATTGATTTCGGCCGCTGCGGGAAGCGGTAAGACGACGGTGCTTGTTGAACGGATCATCCAGAACATCGTCGGCGGCCGGTATTCGGTCGATGAACTGCTCGTTTCGACATTTACGAATATGAGCGCAAAAGACATGAAAGAGAAAATTGAAAAAGCGCTCAGAAAAAAGTATATCGAGACCGGGGACGCCCGGCTGAATGAAGAGATATTAAAACTGAACGAAGCCCATATATCGACCCTTCACAGCTTCTGTCTCTACTTGATCAAGATGCACTACAACGTCATCGGCATTTCGCCGGATATGCGCACGCTGTCCGATATCGAAGGGCAGATCCGTCTCGAAAGCGCCATCGACCAGGTGCTGGAAAACTATTATGAAGACGGTTCGGAAGCATTCGTGGAGCTGAATCTGATGACAGCCTCCGATAAGAACAACAGCGGGCTGAAAGATATCATTAAAAGTATGTATTTCACCGCTGTTGCGAGTCCCAGGCCGCAAGTCTATCTGACTTCGCAGTTCAACCAGTATGAAAACAATGTGCATATGCAAAAAATACTGGATGATTACAACGATATCATCAAACATAAACTGATTGCGCTTGAGGCATCACTCGACAGCCTTCATAAGGATTATCTCGCGGTCAGCCACGACGAACTGAAAGATACACACAAAAGGGATGCCTTCGATGCGCTCCAGGATATGATCCGGACAGTGGCGTTTGCCCGCGAAGACAATCTCGAGGGCAGAGCGATCGCTCTGCCGCCGTATCAGTTAAAAGACGGAAGAACTTCTTTTTTCAAAAAGATCGCAGATCCCGACGCAAAAAAAGAACTGACCGACACGCAAAATAAAGTGAAGGATGCCTATAATGGTCTGCTCGCGCTTCATGCGTATACGTACGAGGAAGTGGAGAGCGAGCTTTCGCCGATGAATGAGATGAATAATGTGCTGGTTCAGATCGCGCTCGATGTGCTCGAGCTTTTCAAGGAGAAGAAAGCGAGCAGAAATGATATGGACTTTTCGGACTATGAACATTATGCGCTCGCAATTTTAAGTGCGGACGACAATGAAGTCGCGAAAATTTATCAGGCCCAGTTCAAGGAAATCATGATTGACGAATACCAGGATATCAACCGCGTGCAGGAAGCGATCATCTCGCTCATTAAAACGGGTGGGGAGAAGGACGGCAACCTGTTCATGGTCGGCGACGTCAAACAGTCGATATATAAATTCAGACAGGCGGACCCGTCGCTGTTCATAGAAAAATCGAACCGGTTTGCCGAACCGGGCAGCGGGAAAGTGATTCATTTGAACCACAACTTCCGTTCAAAAGGCGAAGTGCTGGATCTGACGAACAGCGTGTTTGAGCGGATCATGGACACGACGGTCGGTGAAATCGACTATGATGACGGACAAAAGCTCGTGCAGGGCAACTATTTGGATGCCCCGGACACCAGCCAGGAAGTGCATGTTCTGGAAGATGCGGAAGGCATTGACGGCAACGTCGAGATCAGGCATATCATCGATGTCATCAAGGATAAGGTGCGCCGCGGCGTGAACTATAAAGATATCGTCATTTTAACCCGTAACACGAGGGACAATGATGATTACAGAAAAATGCTGAGTGAAGCGGAGCTGCCGGTATACGTCAACAACCGGACAGGGTATCTCGATACGCTTGAAGTGCGCACACTGCTGAGCATCCTGTCCATCATCGACAATCCGTTGCAGGATGACCATTTTGTCGGCACGATGCGTCTGCCGCAGTTTGACTTCAGTGAGGAGGATATCGCAAAAATCCGTTCACTGTCGGATGCGGATTACTTTTACACAGCATGCCGGGAGTACAGCGAAGATGATGAGCTGAAAAATAAAATTCTTGAATTTTTTAATGTTCTGGATGCGCTCCGTATGCAGGCGCGGTACTTGAGTGTGCCCGAGCTCATCGATGAAATTTATTACCGCTTCAATCTGCCGGAATATTTCTCAGGACTTCTCGGCGGTCAGAACAGGCGGGCGAACTTGAACGGTCTGATTGAAAAGGCCATGGAATTTGAAGAGATGTCGCATATTTCCCTGTATCAGTTCATTACGACAATCACCCGGATGATCGAAGACGGTCAGGACTTCGGCGAGGAAAATACAGTGTCGCCGGATGATGATATTTTACGTGTCATGACCATCCACGCTTCAAAAGGGCTGGAGTTCGAATACGTGATTTATGCAGGCATCCACAGAAATCTGAACTTCAGGGACCTGCAGTCGAGAGTCATTGTCCATGCGGATTACGGCATCGGCTTCAAACAGTTCAGACCGGCCGATAATACGATTTTACCGAGCATCCACTCGACGGTCATGCAGGAGTATATTAAAAAAGAGACGATATCAGAAGAGATGCGGCTCATTTATGTGGCGATGACGCGTGCGGTGGAACAGCTCATCATACCGATCGTCTTCAAAAAAGAGGAAAAGCAGAAGTATTTATATAACGGGGGCATGGTGCTTGCCGATCACCGGCTGAATATTACGAGTGTCCAGGACCTGCTTTATCCGATACTCAAATATTTGAATGATGAAAACTTTGAATTCATCAAGATGGACAATGTTGTCATCGAAGATGAGGCAGAGGAAGAAAAGACGCACCATATGACGCTCGATATGCTTGAAACGGTCGATGCGGGGCGTTCGGAATCTTTATATGAGCGGTTCAACTACCAGTATCACAGTCCTGAACCGACGAACGTCGTCCATAAGGAATCGGTAACTGAAATCAAACGTAAAAATGACGCGCCGCCGGATGATGCGAAAGTGATCCGGCATACGAGACAGGTCAATTTAAAAGAACCGAATTTCAAAAGGGACCAGGTCGAGGCGCCGATTTTCGGGACCATCATGCACGAAGTGATGATGCATCTGTTAAATGACTGGAGTACTTTCAACGGTCTGGAAGTTTCGGACAGGGCAGCGTATATCAGCCGCCTCATCCAGAACATCGAGGACAGGGAAACTTTCCTGACCGAAGTACACGTTAAGAAAATCCATGAAAACGTCCTCCGTTTCATCAGTGATGAGACGATGATGGCCCTGCTCGATAAACAAAAGCAGATTCACACTGAAATTCCCTTCATCATGAACCAGCAGGCGATCGGCTATTCCGAATATGAATCGCAGATTGTCCAGGGGATTATGGACTGTTTATTGGAAATCGACGGTCATTATACTATCATTGACTATAAAACTGACTGGATTCCGCCAACGTTTACAGAGGAAGATCTTGCGGACCGGTACAGAACACAGATGGATATTTACCGCCGCTCGGCCGAAAAGGCGCTCGGCCGGGAAGTATCGGTATATCTCTATTTCTTTTCTTATGGAGCGATAAAAGTTGAAGACTGACAATAAACGACGCATATTTTTTATAATGGCCATCGCGATTCTCCTCCTCGCCCTGTCAAACGGCATGAGGTTTACAATACCGCTCGACGTCATCAACCCGTATGAATACTTTTACGGTACCGAGCGGATGCATTTTCAAATTATGAACATCTTTTTAGGCGGCGCAGCGGTATCATTCGCTGCGGTTGCCGCCGGCTACATGCTGATGGCTTTCAAGGACCATCCGCTAATGAATATCATTTTGACGCTTGTGGTGATGATGATCGTATCGGTGATTTCTGCGGTCTTTCTTTTCGGGTTCGATCCGCTGCCGGGCATCCTTCTGATGCTGATCATCGCGGCATTTTTCATCCGCACGGACAGACGGATCGTGCTGGGCGCATTTGTACTGCTCTTTACGCTGCATGTGATTGTCAACGGTCTGATGGTCTTGATCAGCGGCATGCATTCACCGGGGGACATCATCTACTCGAGCATCCAGGAAGTGAACAGATTTTCGAGTACATTCAGAAGCAGTGATTATTTTGCGATCATCGGGTTGAATCTGGAAGTGTTTTTCACATATCAGGTGAGTGAATGGTTGATGTGGGTACTGGGCATTTTGCCGTGGACGCTTCTCGGTATTGTGCTGTACCGATTCAATGTGGCGGAGCTGTTTAAAAATAACGGCATGCTGATGATATCGATGACTGCGGCACTCCTTACGGGCGGCCTCCTGATCAAGATGATCGAAGTCATTTCAATCGGCTCCTTTACAGCCGCTGAATTTGCGGAACGTTTCGGCGGCCCGCTGCTCGGCACAGGCTACTTCATGCTTGTATTTCTGATCTATAATCTGCTGCCGGAAAAACTGTCAAAAGTATTCGGTGCGGCAGGCGAGAAGGGACTGACGGTCTACGTGCTGTCGAATATTCTTATGGCTTTCGCATCATACGGCATCGGATTTACGTTGTACGGTGAAGTTGCAATCAGCAATATGATCTTTATTATATTAATTATTTATGCAGTTTTACTTGTTATTATGAACATTTTGAGGAATTATGACGTAAAAACGCTTGAGGAATTAAGTGCTGTCACAGTCAGAAATGAAAACATTAAGTGAGTATGTTTGTTATAATATATATAACTAAAATTTAAGGAGAGAATTCCATGAAATTTTTAACTTTTGAATATGAAAATGAGACGTATTACGGGGTAAAAGTAAAACGAGAAGAAAGTGCATGGATTTTACCAAAGTTATTTGTTGATTTTGGAGAAGCGGACAATTATCCAAAGACTTTACTCGAAGGAATCTCAACTTATCACACACTGGATTTTCAGGAAATCGTCAGAAAGTTGGTGGAGAAGGCGAATGCATCGGAAAATCCTGAACGATATAAGGCACCTTTCAATGACATTAAATTTTTAGCGCCGGTGACGCCGCCGAATAACGTGATCGCGCTCGGCCGCAACTATAAAAAGCATGCTGAAGAGATGAACAACAAGGCGGACAGCCTGTATGTATTCACAAAACAGGCGTCAAGTCTTGCGGGGGATGAAGCGGTCATTCCGAATCATAAGGATATTACGGATGAGCTGGACTATGAAGGCGAGCTTGCGGTCGTCATCGGCAAGCAGGCATGGAAAATCGAGAGCAATATGGCGCTTGACTACATTTACGGCTACACGATCATCAATGATATTACGGCGCGTGATGTGCAGAGGGAACATGCGCAGGCGTTCCTGTCGAAAAACCTGAAAGGATCGTCTCCGATGGGGCCGTTCATCGTGACGAAGGATGAGCTGCCGAATCCTGAAGAAACGTCAATCGTCACAAAAGTGAACGATGAAATCCGTCAGGACGGTTCAACGAGCGATATGGTCCTTAAAATTGCGGACATGATTGCTGAAATTTCGAAGTATATCACGCTTGAGCCGGGGGACGTCATTGCGACAGGCACACCAAGCGGTGTCGGTGCAGGGATGAATCCGCCGCAGTATCTCGAGCCGGGTGATGAAATCCGCATCTCCATCAACGGAATCGGCACACTTACGACACATATTGAAAAATAAAGGGCTGAAAATGTCTTGAATTCGATGTTATAATAGGTTGGAAATCTTTATAAACGAATGGAGAAAGGAAAGTATAATGATACATTTACACTTAACTACGATTGTACTTGCTGTTATTTTATATGTCATCGCACTGGTTTTCTATCAGAAAGGCGGCCAGGGCAATGCAGGTAAAATGTCTCATATGATTTTACGTGCAGACTATATCTTCTTAATATTCAGCGGTCTGATTGTCTACATTCAAAACATGGAAGGTATCGGCAACATGGACGGCGGACATATGTTTTACGGCATTAAAGTACTGTTCGGCCTGGCGGTTGTCGGACTTATGGAAATGAGCCTGATCAAGACGCAAAAAGCTGCAGGCGCTGCAAATACTTTGAAAATCATAGCGGTCATTGTATTGGTCATTACTGTCGGACTGGGCATTTATTTACCGCTGGGTCCTTTAAGCTCCATGTTTTAATTAAGGCAGCATGCTGCAGGCCACTATCGGTCTGCAGTTTTTTTATATAGATTTTATGAACTTTTCATAAAAACCGACCGGAAAATATATAAATCTAGTATACTGGTATGAATGAAAGTAAAGGCAGGCATAGATAATGAAGATATTAAAGTTGATGATGATAATGTTTTTAATCGGCACAGGCTCGCTGACACCATATACATACACATCCGCAAACACGCTCGTGGATACGGATACCGACAGAATTTACAGCATAGTGGTGGACCGCTTCCTGAACGCAGATGAGGCGAGCGACCAGAATGTGACTGTGGATGAAAACCCTGAAATGCGCTTCGGCGGGGATTTCCAGGGGATTGAAGACAACCTAGATTACATAAAAAAGATGGGCTTTACAGCAATCCATCTGTCACCGGTATTTAAGTTCTCGGACGATGATTATCTCGGTTACGACGTTGAAAGCTATGACGAAATCGATGCAGGTCTCGGCGGGGAAGAAGGGCTGAACAGCCTGGTTGAAGCCGCACACGACATGGACCTTGAAGTATTTGTCGACATGCCGGCAGTATCTGCTGACGGTGAAAACACGGTGGATGACGTGAACGTCAATGACATTTACTCAAGTTACCTGGAAGAGAAGGACATCGATATTCTGGATCTTAATGATGCATCCGTCCAGAGCGATTATCAGGATAGGGTCCAGAATTTTGTCGATGAGTACAATATCGACGGCGTCTCGATGATGGTCGCGCAGGATGACGTGGACGCGTCCCAGATCTTTCCCGAAGGAATAAAAACCTATGGCTTTTTGACAACGGAAGATGCAGCTGCGGGCGGGTTTGATTATGTCGCGGACGAGTCAATGAGAACTGAAATTGCGGAATCATTTGCGACCGTCGACCGTGAAGTGACGGAACTCCCGGAGTCTGAAAATATGCTCCTCGTCGACCACTGGTTCAGTGAGCGTTTCACTTCACATGCTGTTGCCGAGAACATGTTCCCGGGTACGCGCGTCAAGCAGGTCATGACATATATGTACAGCCATCCCGGCCCGGTCGGCATGCTGTACGGAACGGAAGTCGCGTTCAATGGTGAAGAGATGCCGACCATCCATCCGCAGATGGATTTATGGACGGACCAGGAAGTGGTCGAATATTTGGAGCATATCAACCAGGTGTTCAGTGACCATAAGAACGCCCTGACCGGCGAACTTGAAACACTGCATAACAACGACGGACATTATATCGCCCGTTACCACACGAACGAAGTGGACTTTATTTTAAATGTGAATGATACCGGCGCGACGCACGGCGTCAACCTGGTGCTCGACGATATCGATGAAGACCATGTGCTGAGCGGTATGCTGATCGGTGACATGGTCAGAGCGACATCGCCGGGTGAATACATCGTCGTTCTCGACCGTGAAGAGACGGAGCTGTACGCAATCATCGAAGAGCAGGGCTTTAACAACGGCTACATCATCGCAAGCATCATCATCTTCGGCGGATTCGCAGTATTCATCTTCTTCGCAGCATGGAACGGCAGAAAAAATAAGAAAAAATCATAATGATAATATGCGCCACTAAAAAACTTCATGTTTTTTAGTGGTTTTTTGATTTTGGCGCTGTGAGGGTCGTGGCGCTATAAGTGGCGGTTCGGCGCATGAGTTATGGCGCTATGAAGGGCGTGGCGCTATAAGTGGCGGTTCGGCCATGAGTTATGGCGCTGTGAAGGGCGTGGCGCTATAAGTGGCTGTCCGGCGCATGAGTTATGGCGCTGTGAAGGGCGTGGCGCTATAAGTGGCGGTCCAGCGCATGAGTTATGGCGCTGTGAAGGGCGTGGCGCTATATATAGTAGTCGAGAATGATGCTTGTGGCACGAGATTGATGAGAAATCGGAGTTTACTTCGATTCGAGGATAATTTCGACATAACCATCAAGTATTTCAATGAATTATGTCCGCTGCCCCCAGGAAAATAAAAACCACAACTCCCCCTCGAAAAAGGTGAGCTGTGGCGATAATATGATTTTACATCAATCCGCGATTCTTCATCTCTTCAATCGCTTTGTATCCGACCATGTTCAAAAAGCTTTTCGGACTTGAGAACGGCGGGGAATAGGCAACCTCGATATTGACGAGGTCCTGCGCTTTCCCGCCCATCCGGATATGCGTGGCCAAAGTATCGAGACGCTTATCGACACTGCTCTTGGAAATGATCGACGCTCTCAAAATCGTGCCGTCATGTGCAATATAAATCTTGATTTTAATCTTCGACGCGCCTTCCATGTAGCCGGCCTTGAAATTCTGCTGATGGTCGATGACGAAATGTTCGTAATCCCGGACCGCTTCCTGCGGAATACCGACAGACCCGACTTCATAATCGAAGAACCGCATAATATTCGTCCCGAGCAACCCCTCGAACGTCACATCATATTCCCCGTGAATATGATTCGAGATCACGTAAGCCATGCGGTGCGCCGGCCAAGCAAGCTTAATATTCGCCGGCTGTTTTGGCAC
This sequence comes from Lacicoccus kunmingensis DSM 17847, assembly GCF_059568765.1. Classification (NCBI taxonomy): domain Bacteria; kingdom Bacillati; phylum Bacillota; class Bacilli; order Caryophanales; family Salinicoccaceae; genus Lacicoccus; species Lacicoccus kunmingensis. The sequence goes on from NZ_JCANUC010000006.1 coordinate 82,582, forward strand.
ATGCAGATACTTCGTCTCCATGACGTCGCCGAGTGTATAGACATTTTCCACATTCGTCTGCCCATACTCATTGACCGGAATCTGTCCGCCCGCAGTCATCGCAATGCCCGAACCCCTCAGAAACTCAGTATTCGGATGGAGTCCGATCCCCTGGATGATCAGAGGCGCTTTGATCTTTTCATTATTTGTTAAAAATAAAAACCCGTCCTCATAGCGCTCGACTTCGGCGTTTATTTTCAACTCTATGCCGTTTTTCTCCATTTCCTGGTGAAGCACGGCGACGATGTCCGCTTCGACATGGCCGTAAATATTTTCATTTCTGTGGACGATGGTCACGCCGATGTCACGCATCCTCAAATTCTCGGCCATCTCGAGACCAATGAAGCCGGTGCCGACGACAACGGCCTCCCGGACTTTATTTTCATCAATGAACCCGATGATTTTATCCATGTCTTCTATGTTATGAAGTGAAAAGGCTTCGTCGACATTTTCAAGGCCGGATACGACTCTTGCCCGGCCGCCCGGGGAGAGGATCAGATAGTCATAAGTATCGTTGAATTCTTCGCCGGTGGTCATATTTTTGACCGTGACAAACTGCTTGTCGGCATTCACACCGACCACTTCATGGTAAGTGAATACGGACACCCCTTTATCATTGAATGACTCGGGTGTCGCAGCGATAAGCTTGCGGCGCTCGTCGACCTCGCCGCCGATATGGTAGGGCAGGCCGCAGTTCGCAAAACTGATATCGCGGTCCTTTTCGTAAATGGTAATGTCAATTTCCTGATTGAGACGTCTCAGTTGAGACGCTGCGGTAGCGCCGCCTGCGACGCCGCCGACTACAATGACTTTTGCCATCGGTTACACTCCTTCATTGAAGTAGAACATTGCGACTGTACCGTTACCTGTGTGGCTCGAAATTGTCGGGCCGATCATACTGATATTGACGACTTTGACTTCCGTTTCTTCAAGAATCTTCTGCTTCAGCTGCTCAGCGTAATCCAGTGCATTCGACTGCACAATATGGATTTTTCCGGTAATCTGATCGTCATTGATGTGCTCAATCATGCTTTTGTACACTTTTTTGATGCCTCGGTGTTTTTCAAGCGGAACGAGTTTGCCGTCCTCAATGTGTAGAAGTGGTTTGATGTTCAGCAGTCCGCCGACAAATGCACTGCCTTTAGACAATCTCCCGCCTTTTGCAAGATAGTCGAGATCGTTGACCGTAAAGAAGTGACGGATATTTTTAACATTCTTTTCAACGTTTTTAATCACTGCTTCATTGGACAGACCGTCTTTTAAATCATCACTCGCATTTTCTACAATCATGCCGAGACCGTAGCTCGCAGCATGTGTGTCGATGATAGTGATATCCGCATCAGGATAATCATCGAGCAGCGTATCACGCGCAATGACTGCACTTTGGTAAGTACCGGATAATTCACTTGAAAATGCGATGTAGAGGATGGATTCACCTTTTTCAACGAAAGGTTTGAAAGCCTCGACAAAATTTTCCGGGTTGACCTGGGAAGTTTTCGGGCGCTCACCGTCAGTGATCGCCTGAAGCACTTCCTCACTTGAAATATCAATCTGGTCTTTGTAATTATTCTCACCGATATTAATGGTCAGAGGCACAACTTCGATACCCCGTTCTTTACTGTCTTCCAATGCGATATCCGCACAGCTGTCTGCAAATAAAATCATAGTATACCCCTTTCATCATCTTATATTTTTAAATTAAAGTAATTTGCCAAAAATTTACCGACACCGTCATCATTGTTTGATTCGGTGACATGATCCGCAACGAATTTAATATCATCGATCGCATTGCTCATCGCGACACCGTGCTGTACATATTCAAGCATTTCGGTATCATTATCCTCATCGCCGAATGCAATCGTATTTTTCTGGTCGATGCCGAGATATCCGCGGACATAGTCCACACCGACTGCTTTATTGATGCCTTTTTTGATGATTTCAAGCACCGGATACGGCGCGCCCCAGCGTCTGTGTTCGATCGCTTCGGCGAACAGGTCATCCAGTTCCTGTCTGATTGCCGGAATCTCTTTTTCTTCCGCCTGAATCAGAATCGTTGTCGGGCCTTCTTCCATCGTCTGCGTCAGCTCACCGACTTTGACGACCGGCTCACCCATGCTGAACGCGTCAAATAAAACTTCATCATGATAATGAAGGTAGACCGTGTCCTTTATTTCAGCAACAATATTTTGTATGTTCAGTTCAGGAACTCTGCGTGCAATCTCGATGGCCACATCAAGATCCAGTTCTTCATGAACCGTTTTAAAATTGAAATCGCTCGGGTGGTGGACGAAGGCGCCGTTGAAGTTGACCACAGGTGTGTTCATACCGAGTTCTGTATAATAAGGCTCACTCGCACGGTAAGGTCTTCCCGTAGAAATCATGATCTCATGACCCTGTGTTTTAAGTTCATTTAAAACTTGTTTAGTATACGGAGTGATTGTTTTTTTATCCGTTAATAGTGTTCCGTCTAAATCCAGACATATTAAATACTTCTCCATAGCTTAGCTCCTCTATTAAAGTTCACAATTCTATGATAGCATTTATATTTAAACCTTGTTAATAATTTGTTATTATAAAGATAAGTAATTCTCTAAAGGAGTGAGATGGATGGATAAGGAAATGGAAGAAAGCATGATGGGTGCAATAGAAAACGTCATCGACCCTGAGCTTGGCATAGATATCGTCAACCTGGGTCTGGTTTATGGCGTGAACCTTGATGAGGATGGCAATGCAGGTGTAGAAATGACATTGACATCAATGGGCTGTCCGATGGGACCGCAGATTGTTGACGGCGTTAAGCAGGCGCTCGCAGAACTGCCGGAAGTAAAAGACACAGAAGTAAACATCGTCTGGAACCCGCCTTGGGACAAAGACAAGATGAGCCGCTACGCTAAGATTGCACTCGGCGTAAGCTAAATAGATGATTATATAACTGAGGACCGTCACATTGTGACGGTCTTTTATTTTTGTTTGGGAGTTGCATGATCCTTTTTTGAAAATAAAGACCGATCGGCCGTTAGGCGTGTGCGATCGGCCAAGTGGGGTGCGGTTCGGCCGGTAAAAATATTCAATCGTCCACTCCATACAAAAAAACAGACGGCCACAGCCGTCTGTTCACCAACTTCAATTATATCAATGTATTTCTCCAAATGGACTGTTGAGGTCATCGCCTTCGCACGCCATCGTTTCGATCGCCGCGTGCAGCCCCCGAACGATATCATTCAGCGGTATCGCGGGCATACGGTTTTTATTTTCAACCAGCTCTTCGGCATACGGCACATGGATGAAGCCGAATTTTGAACCGGTGAATTCGGTGTCGACGAGGCTGCCGAGCTGATATAGGACGTGGTTGCATACGAACGTGCCGGCGGTGTTGGAGAGCCGGGCAGGGACGCCTGCGTCCTGAATCGCCTGGACCATCCTTTTGACCGGCATGTTGGAAAAGTAGGCGGGCGGGCCTTCCTGCTCGATCATTTCATCAATCGGCTGGTTGCCCGCGTTGTCCGGGATTCTGGCGTCATCGATGTTGATGGCGACGCGTTCAACGCACATTTCACTTCTGCCGCCGGCGAGGCCGACCGCCAGGAAGAAATTGAAATCATCGCCGATCATCAGTTCACGGAGTATATTTTTCGATTCATCGAACTCGGTCGGAATCTCCGCTTTTACGATTTCAAATCCGCTGATCGCATCCGGTAATTTTTTCACCGCTTCATAAGAAGGGTTGGTCTCTGCACCGTTGAACGGGTCGAATCCGGTAACTAAAATTTTCATCAAAACACTTCCTTAAAATATGAAATGGTAAAGAATCGCAAATGTTCCGAGGCCAAAACAGTAATAGCTGAAAATGATCAGGTTGCCGCGTTCCATGACGCCCTGCAGCCATCTGAGCGCGTAGTATGTCGCAATCAGTGATGCAACGAATGCAAGTACATATGCGAGCCATAAAGTATCGATATTCGGGTCGCCGATGATGTCCGGGATGCCGATCAGCGCCGTCCCGAGGGAGACCGGGATGTAGAGCAGGAAGACGAATCTGAGTGCGTTTTCCTGATTCAGGCCGACTGCCATCGCGCCGACAAGTGTCGCACCGCTCCGGCTGACGCCCGGCGTCAGGGCGACGACCTGTGACAGACCGACGATGATCGAGTCTTTGACGGTGAGTTCGCCGTCACGCTTCTGGCCGCGTTTATTTTTAATGAACCAGAGCGCGAGGCCCGTCACAAGCAGCATCAGCCCGACGAAGCCCATCGAAATGTTGTCGCCGATGACGTCATTGAGCAGGAGCCCCATCACACCGACAGGAATCGTCGCGATGATTAGATACATCGTGTACCTGGCGTCTTTTATTGCCTGGGCGTCCCTTGCCCCCTGGAATAAAAACCGGCTTAAATTTTTAATGATTGCGATAATATCATTTCTATATATGATCAGCACCGCGAACAGCGATGCGGTATTTAAAAATATTTCAAACGACAAGCCTGAGGATTCGATGCCGAAAAGCTCCCTCGCGATCACCAGATGTCCGCTCGATGAAACCGGAATCGGTTCGGTGATGCCCTGCAGCAGCCCCAAAAATATGTATTTGATCAATTCCCAAAATTCCATTGTTACGCCTCCTAAAAATCTAAACTATAGTATAAAATAAATTTCATTTAAAAGCGATAAATAACTTGAAAAGAGGGTAAAAAGTAGTATAATTAAATTAAGGTCAAAAAAGGTCAAACTCTTAAAATTCATGTGAGGTGACATTTATGGATATAAATAAAATGACCTATCAAGTGCAGTCGATCATCGAACGTGCCCAGGGCATATCGGTGGATCTCAAACTGCAGGCGATAGAATCTGAAGCGGTGGTAAAAGCAATGCTGACCATCGATGAAAGCATGTCGAGAGACATATTGGAACGTGTCAATATTGATGTCGACGCACTCATTGAAAAATACGATGAAAAGCTTGAGAAGTACAACGTGGTCACAGGCGAGAATGTCCAGTACGGCCAGTACATGTCGAACGGATTTACAGGCATCGTGGGCCGTGCGGAAAAGTATATGGCTGAAATGGGAGATACATTCATATCCCAGGAACATATGCTGCTTGCGGCGATCAGAAACGACAATATAATGAAAGAAACTGTCGGCAACAAAGATGAAGTGATCAAAGAAGTGATAGAGAAAGTCAGAGGAGGGAATCATGTGACATCACAAAATCCTGAAGTACAATATGAAGTGTTGCAAAAATACGGCCGTGACCTGGTCGAAGAAGTCAGACACGGCAATGTTGACCCTGTTATCGGCCGTGATGAAGAAGTGAGAAGTACGGTGCGCATATTAAGCCGTAAAAGAAAGAATAACCCGGTGCTGATCGGTGAGCCGGGTGTCGGTAAAACGGCGATCGTCGAAGGACTCGCCCAGCGGATCGTCCGGCGTGACGTACCGGATAGCCTGATGGACAAGACCATTTTTGAACTGGATCTGTCCGCGCTTGTCGCCGGTGCGAAATACCGCGGTGAATTCGAAGAGCGTCTGAAAGCCGTTCTTAAGGAAATAAAGGAATCCGAAGGCCGGATTATTTTATTCATAGACGAAATCCACATGCTTGTCGGTGCCGGTAAAACGGAAGGTGCCATGGATGCGGGGAATATGCTGAAGCCGATGCTCGCACGGGGTGAACTGCACTGTATCGGTGCGACGACGCTGAATGAGTACCGTGAATACATCGAGAAGGATTCCGCCTTGGAACGTCGTTTCCAGAAAGTGCAGGTGCCGGAGCCGGATGTTGAAGATACGATTTCAATTTTGCGCGGCCTGAAGGAGCGTTATGAAGTGCACCACGGTGTCAGAATCACTGACCGTGCACTCGTTGCGGCTGCGGAATTATCCGACCGTTACATTACGGACAGATTCCTGCCGGACAAGGCCATCGACCTGATGGACCAGGCGAGTGCGACAATCCGTACGGAAATGGGCTCGAACCCGACCGAACTGGACCAGATCAACCGCCGCGTCATGCAGCTGGAAATCGAGGAACAGGCGCTTAAAAATGAAGACGACTCCGTATCAAGACTGCGCCTCGATGAACTGCAGAAGGAATTGTCGGAAGCACGTGAGGCGCAGGGCAGCCTGGCGCAGCGTGTCGAAAAAGAGAAAGAACAGATCGGCCGCGTGAACGATAAGCGTGCCGAAGTGGATAAGGCGAGACAGGAACTTGAAGAAGCGGAAAACAATTATGAATTGGAACGTGCCGCCGAGCTCAGACACGGCAGACTGCCGCAGCTTGAAAAGGAAATGGTCGAGCTCGAAACGGAACTGCAGGAGGCGAGTGCCGGTGAAAACCGCATCATCCGTGAAGTCGTGACCGAAGAGGAAATCGGCTATATCGTCAGCACATGGACCGGCATCCCGGTTTCGAAACTCGTTGAGACCGAGAAGGATAAACTGCTCAAACTGTCGGATATACTGCATGAGCGCGTCGTCGGCCAGGATGAAGCCGTTGACCTCGTTGCGGATGCAGTCATCCGTGCAAGAGCCGGCATCAAAGATCCGGACCGTCCGATCGGGAGCTTTTTATTTTTAGGACCGACCGGTGTGGGTAAAACAGAACTTGCCAAAACACTCGCGTCCACGATGTTCGACTCCGAGAAACACATGATCCGCATCGATATGAGTGAATACATGGAGAAGCACGCCGTGTCACGGCTCATCGGTGCACCACCGGGATACGTCGGCCACGAAGAGGGCGGTCAGCTCACTGAAGCCATCCGCCGCCAGCCGTACTCCGTCATTCTGCTCGATGAAGTGGAAAAGGCGCACAGCGATGTATTCAACATCCTGCTGCAGCTGTTGGACGAAGGCCGCCTGACAGACTCAAAAGGACGGTCGGTCGATTTCAGAAACACGATCATCATCATGACTTCAAACATCGGCTCCGGCCACCTGCTGGATGCCGTCGAAAACGACGGTGTGCTGACAGACGAAGTCAAAGATACGGTGATGGGCGAAGTCCACATGTACTTCAAGCCTGAAATCATCAACCGCATGGACGACATCGTCATGTTCAGCCCGTTATCGAAAGACAACATGGGCATGATCGTCGACAAGCTGATTGCCGATCTGAACCGCAGACTCGATTCTCAGCATATGACCGTCGAAGTGTCGGACGCCGCAAAAAGATGGATTACAGACGAAGCATACGAGCCCCAATTCGGTGCCCGTCCGCTGAAACGCTTCATCACACGGCACATCGAAACACCGCTCGCCCGCAAAATGATCGCGAGCGACCTCGTCGAAGGCCTGAACTTCAAAGTCGACTACACAGACGGCGAACTCAAATTCGAAACAAAATAATTTAATGGAAATAAAAATCATGCCCCAGGAAGCAGAGGAAACTCTCTACTTCCGGGGCATCTCTTTGTTTTATGGGGTGTTGCAGGCACTCGTGGGTGTGGCGAGTACCTATAAAGTCCATTTAACACGCGTTCGTGATTCAAAAGAGCATGTGCTGAATCGCCATCGGAGCCTCGATTCCAATTCGAAGCGTTGATAGAACGCCATCGGAGCCTCGATTCCAATTCGAAGAGCCGATAGATCTCCATCGGAGCCTCGATTCCAATTCGAAGCGTTGATAGAACGCCATCGGAGCCTCGATTCCAATTCGAAGAGCCGATAGATCGCCATCGGAGCCTCGATTCCAATTCGAAGCGCCGATCCCCGCCAAACAACCATGAAAAATCCCCTGCCAGCACCTGACAGGGGGTTCAACTTTCATAATAATTTATTTAACAAATTCTCCAACTGCATTCTTCAATGCAAACTCAAGTTCATCTACCATCTGATCGCGCGTTTCATCGCTCCAGCCGAGTGTCTTCTGCATAAGAGCGACCACACCGTCCTGATATTTAGTGACGAGATCAACATCGAAATATAAGTCGCCGGTACGGCGGACGAAGTAGTCCGTCGGTTTGGCGATCATTTCATTCTGGATGCTGTAGATCACTTTGGCATGCTCGACAGGCGGCAGGCCGAATTCATTATCAGTATCGACTGCGCCCGCTAAAGTAAATATCTTTTCAGCGTTGCTGCCGTATTTACTTGCAATCGTGCGGCCTTCTTCCTGGGTCAGACCGAACGATTCGGCTTTCAGAGCAGCAGCTTCGACGAATGCTTCGAAGTTGTCACTGCCGCCGACATCTCCTCCGGAAATGACCTGATGCTCTGTATCGCACGCTTTGAACTTCATTCCATATTCTTTCTTCAGTTCTTTCGCCACACGGTCGACGATATCTTCAGCCATATGGCGGTAGCCTGTAAGTTTACCGCCGGCAATATTGATCAGCTTGCTGTCAGCCACCCAGATTTCATCTTTTCTGGATAATTCAGAAGGGCCTTTGCCCGGCTGCTGAATCAATGGACGGATACCTGCCCAGCTGGACTCGATATCATCATCTGCCAGATCAAGTTCAGGAAACATATAGTTCACATTTTTCAGCAGATAATCGCGGTCTTCCTGAGTTGCGATCGGCTTGGCGATATCTTCATCATAAAATGTATCCGTTGTTCCGACATACGTCTTGCCGTTTCTCGGAATCGCGAACATCATTCTGCCATCATCTTTCGTATCGAAATAAATGGCCTGTCCGAGCGGGAAATCACTCTCATCGAAGACGATATGAACGCCTTTTGATAAGACGATATGCTTCTTGATATCTTTAGAAGCAGGGTCTTCCGCACGCACGTCGTCGACCCATGGGCCAGCGGCGTTTATTACCCTGCGGCCTAAGATTTGATACTCACGGCCGCCGAGCGCATCCTGTGCGCGAATACCGACGACTTGCCCTTTGTCATATACGAAACCAGTTGACTTCATGTAATTGACGGGATCGGCACCAAATTCGACGGCTTTTTTCATCACTTCGATCGTCAACCTGGCATCATCGGTTTTGTACTCGACATAGTAACCGCCGCCGAGCAGACCGTCCTGCTTGACGAGAGGCTCTTTATTTTTAACGTCGTCGACTGAAAGCATCTGACGGCGTTCACCTTTTTTCACTCTTGCGAGTGCATCATAGACTTTCAGCCCGATGCTCGTCATCGTCTCGCCGTACGAACCACCTTTATGAAAAGGCAGCAGCATCCATTCCGGTGTTGTCACATGCGGGCCGTTTTCGTAAACGACTGCACGCTCGATACCGGTGGATCTCACGACACCGATCTGCATCTGTTTCAAATAGCGCAGACCGCCGTGAACAAGCTTCGTACTGCGGCTCGATGTACCTGCTGCGAAATCCTGCATCTCCACCAAAGCGACTTTCATACCCCGTTTTGCTGCGTCCAGTGCAACACCTGCACCGGTTATCCCACCACCAATCACCACGACATCATAATCGACTTTTTCCATATGCTCAAGTTGATCTTTTCTGGTTAACATATTTAACATGTTGCAAATCCTCCTAAATGATTGGTATTTCTATATGAATAAACTTATTCTTCTTCTTTGACACGTTTCGGTTTGAAGGACTGCGTGGCACTGACTGCCGCTTGCCAGCCTTCATATAACTCATCAATTTTTTCCTGTTCCATTTCCGGTTCAAATACGGAATCCGTTTCTGTCACCTGCTGGATTTCATCGACGGAAGACCAGAAACCTGACGCAAGTCCTGCAAGATATGCTGAACCGAGTGCAGTCGTTTCAAGCACTTCCGGACGCTCAACACGTGTTCTTAAAAGGTCGGACTGGAACTGCATCAGAAAATCATTTTCTGCAGCGCCGCCGTCGACTCTCAGCATGTCAAGGTTCGTGTCCGCATCCTTCTGCATCGCATCCAGCACATCTTTCGTCTGGTAGGCGAGGGACTCGAGCGTTGCACGGACAAAGTGCTCTTTTTCAGTACCGCGTGACAGTCCGAAAACCGCACCGCGCGCTTCTGAATCCCAGTAAGGGGCACCGAGACCGGTAAATGCCGGCACGACATAGACGCCCTGTGTATCATCCACACGCGTTGCATACTCTTCCGTCTGAGCGGAATCAGTGAACATCCTGAGGCCGTCTCTCAGCCACTGGATGGCACTGCCGGCTACGAAAATTGAACCTTCCAGTGCGTAATGCACTTTTCCGTCAAGTCCGTATGCAATTGTCGTCAGCAGTCCGTTTTCACTCTTCATCGCTTCTGTACCCGTGTTCATCAATAGGAAACAACCGGTACCGTAAGTATTTTTCGTCTGACCTTTTTCAAGACACAGCTGGCCGACAAGTGCTGCCTGCTGGTCACCCGCAATACCTGCGATCGGTACGTTGATGCCGAAGAAGTGTGCTTTCGTCGTTTCACCGTAAACTTCACTAGAAGATTTAACTTCCGGAAGCATCGATTCAGGCACCGTCAGATGCTCAAGCAGTTCAGAATCCCACTTGAGCTCGTGGATATTGTACATTAAAGTACGGCTCGCATTCGTATAATCCGTTACATGCACGTTACCTTCAGTAAAGCGCCAGATGAGCCATGTATCTATTGTCCCGAATAAAAGCTCGCCGTTCTCTGCTTTCTCTCTTGCACCTTCTACATTATCAAGAATCCATTTAACTTTTGTTCCTGAGAAATAAGGGTCAAGAAGCAGACCTGTACGTTCTTTGAATTTCGGCTCCAAATACTGGCTTTTCAGTTCTTCACAAATATCCGCCGTCTGGCGTGACTGCCAGACAACCGCGTTATAAATCGGCTTGCCGGTATTTTTATCCCAGACGACAGTTGTTTCCCTCTGGTTCGTAATACCGATCGCTTCCACCTGTGAAGCCTTGATATTATTCTCGGACAATACTCCGGCAACGCATGCCAGCACCGAGCTCCAGATTTCATTTGCATTGTGCTCGACCCAGCCGGACTGCGGGAAGTACTGCTTGAATTCCTTTTGGCTCGTCGCCACGACTTCTGAGTTTTTATTGAAAAGAATCGCTCTTGAACTCGTTGTACCCTGGTCAATTGACATAATATACTTTTCCATTTTAAAATCCCCCTTGGATTACATTAATTTAGATGTTTCTTCTTTTAAAATCGTCTTGTTTAAGAATACCCCGAAAACGAGTACGGCAATCACGAACACGATGCCTGCAACTAAGTACACATCAGGCGCCCCGAGGAATACGGTATTGTAAACAGCCGCTCCGAGCGCACCGCCTGAAAGCGGTCCTAAAATAGGCACAGGTGCATATTTCCAGTTTGAATCGCCTTTGCCTGGAATCGGTAACAAAAAGTGTGCGAGTCTTGGACCGAAGTCACGTGCCGGGTTGATGGCATATCCTGTTGTACCGCCGAGTGACAGACCGATTGCTGTAATCAGGAAACCGACAATCAACGGATTCAGACCTTCTGTAAATTCATTGGCGCCGATAAATAAAAGTCCCATGACCAAAATGAACGTACCAATCATCTCACTCGTGAAGTTTGCGACATAGTTCGGATAAACCGCGTTTGTTGCATAAACGCCAAGCTTCGTACCCGGGTCCTCCTCTGCTTTAAAGTGCGGCATGAAGTGCAGCCAGACGAGCAGTGCACCGACCATGGCACCTAAAACCTGCGCAATGATGTAAGGCACAACATCCACCCATGGAAATACGCCGGCAAATGCAAAGCCGAGTGTGACTGCGGGATTGATATGAGCGTCCGAAAACTGGCCGACGGCATAAACACCGAATGTTACGGCGAAGCCCCAGCCGAATGCAATGACGACCCAGCCGGCCCCGTTTGCAAGTGATCCTTTCAAATTGACGTTTGCGACAACGCCGGTACCGAACAATACGAGTATCGCGGTGCCGACAAATTCTGCAATATAAACATTCATAACTTGTTTCCCCCTTTGGATTTGTTAATAGGAATTAAAAAAGTCCACACTTATAGTAGGACACTATAAATGCGGACTCTAAATCTCCATCGCTATTAACTTGATTTAAAATATACCCTCTCGATTTTGAAAAGTCAAATTTAAACTTAATCAAACCATAAATCAATTTTTGAAGTGGTGACGAATTTCGCCCCCGCCTGAATCGCCTGATCGACTTCCTGCTGCGTTTCAATCAAACCGCCGGCAATAACATCCACGTTCTGTGTATGTGTATAAAAGTGAATCATCTTCGGCACGATGCCCGGCAGAATTTCTATATAATCGGGACTCGTCTGATTGATCATATCGATACTTTTCTCTACAGATGAAGAATCGATCAGAAAAACACGCAGAATCGTCTGAAGCTTTATCGACTTCGCCTTGTTGATCAGCTTTCCGCGGGTCGTGACGATGCCGTAAGGTTTGAACTTCTGATGGATGTATTCAAGCGCCTCGTTATTAATCGCAAGCCCCTTGATCAGATCCAGATGAATATACACCTGGAAACCATGTTCATGCATCACTTTCATATGACTGGCAAGATTGCCGATGTGAATATCCAGCAGCACCACCTTTTTATAAGGGCCGCCGATCAGCTTTTCAAAATCTTTCATCGAACGTATTGCAGGTAAAATGTTTGTCATGTTAAACCTCGATTATTTTCAATTGGTAAATAAAAACCCCCAGCCGCTGAAAGTCAGCAGATGGGGGAGAATGTCCGCTGCTCTATTCGGCAGCCTCGTTTGGATCTTTCATCATGATATCCAGAACGAAAACAGTCACAGTAATCAATACCGCAAGCAATATACCGCTCATAAAACTGTACGGTCCACCGCCGGCCAGACTGTTCAATATAAAGTTGACCATCTGAGACAACATCAGCGCCCAAACGAAAGTAACGATATATTTCATGGAAGCGACAACTCCTAAACATAATTTAGCTACTCTATATAATAATACAAAATGGATGAAAAGTATAGATACATATCAATAAAAATCTTAATTAATTAATTATTTCACAATGTCTTTGTGAAACCTTTGCCAGTCAAGGGTTGTGTTGAAATCGCTTTCATCGTGCGATAATTCATTACAAATATGTTATTGAAAATAAATATTCAATGGTGTATATTTAAATCCGGAAACCCGTATTGGGCCCAAACATTGAAGTTGCTATTGAAAATATATGATTGGATAATTACAATATGATATAGAAGTGATATTATTTAAAAAATCTCGCAATTCAAAAATCACAAAGATAAAGCGAGTTTGTGAAAAACAAAAAGCGTATAAATAAAAATTAAAAACCATTTTTAAAATCGCGATATAATTGTTTGAATTTTTCGTCTTTTTAAATAAATCAAAGGCTTTAAATAATAGAAGGAGAGATGGGTGATGGTTAATGGTTAAACATCTTTTGGAGGTTAATAACTTAACAACTTCATTCAAAATAGATGGTGAATATTATCCAGCTGTTGATGATGTAAATATGCGTATCCGGGAAAATGAAGTGCTTGCACTGGTCGGTGAATCCGGTTCCGGCAAAAGTGCGACGGCATTCTCACTGATGGGGTTACATAGCCACGCAAGAGTATCCGGAGAAGTTTTATTCCAGGGACAGGACCTGCTTAAAAATAATGAACGTAAAATGAATAAAATCAGAGGCGGAAACATCGCGATGATATTCCAGGATCCGATGACGGCACTGAACCCGCTGATGAAAATTAAACATCAGATTTTAGAAACGCTGACAATCCATAATACAAAAAAGAAAAGCGAACGGGAAGCATACACAATAGAACTGCTTGACCGTGTGGGCATTCCGCGTCCTGAACGTGTGGCAAATGCATACCCGCATGAATTGTCCGGGGGGATGCGCCAGCGTGTCGTCATTGCGATCGCCATCGCTAACCGGCCGAAGCTGCTCATAGCGGATGAGCCGACAACAGCGCTTGACGTGACAATCCAGGCACAGATTCTCGACTTGATCCGTGAGCTGCAGGATGACCTCGGCTCCGGGGTTTTATTGATTACACATGACCTGGGCGTTGTGGCCGAGATGGCCGACCGGGTTGCGGTGATGTATGCGGGGCAGATTGTCGAAGTGGCGCCTGTAAAGGAACTGTTCACCAATCCGCAGCATCCGTATACACGGTCGCTGTTGAACTCGCTGCCGTCGGAAGAACTGCTCGGCGGAAAACTGCACGTCATACAGGGCGTCGTACCGGCACTCAATAAGATGGACCGGGACGGCTGCAGATTCGCACCCAGAATTCCATGGATCAAAGCTGAAGAGCATGAACATAAACCGGAGCTCCGGGAAATTGCACCGGAACACCTGGTGAGATGTACTTGTTATAAAAACTTCTATCTTGATAATTCCATTGATCATAAAGAGATGGAAAAGCACGTTGAAGCCGGGCAGATGGATGGAAAGAAGGGGGCGTCGGTGAGCAATGAGTAACGCATTTTTAGAAATCAATGATTTGAAAATTCACTTTCCGATCAAAGGGGGCTTCTTTAATACGGTGAAAGACCATGTTAAAGCGGTTGACGGAGTGAATATTTCAATTCCAAGAGGAACGACATACGGACTTGTAGGGGAGTCCGGTTCCGGCAAGACGACGACCGGAAAAGCGGTGATGGGACTGAATGACATCACTGAGGGAGAGATTTTTTTCCAAGGGGAAAAACTGAGTGGTAAAGGGAAGAAAGTGGGCGTCAACCGGGATATCCAGATGATATTCCAGGACCCGTATTCTTCATTGAACGTACGTAAACGAGTCTTCGACATCGTTGCGGAACCATTAAAAAACTATGAGAGCTTTTCAAAGAACGAACTGATAGAAGAAGTGCTCAAGCTGCTCGAAAGAGTCGGTCTGCCGCCGGGTTCCTTATATAAGTTCCCGCACGAATTCTCAGGCGGTCAGCGCCAGCGTATCGGGGTCGCCCGTGCGATTGCGCTGAATCCGAAGCTGATCATCGCTGATGAGCCGGTTTCCGCACTCGACGTATCAGTGCAGGCACAGGTGTTGAACTTCATGCAGGAAATTCAGCAGGACATGGATTTGACGATGCTGTTCATCGCGCATGACCTTGGGGTAGTGCGTCATATGTGCCAGCATATCGGTATCATGTATCACGGACGGCTGGTCGAAGAAGGGACTGCCGAAGAAATATTCAACAATCCGCAGCATATATATACGAAGCGGCTGATTGCGGCGATACCGGATACGAATGTCGAAAAAGTGGAAAGTAATCTGAAGCTGCGTCAACAGATCAAAGAAGAGTATGACCAGCATTTTACAGAGTACTTGGACGACGAAGGACGGGCTTTCCCGCTCCAGTCAATTTCCGATACGCATAAAGTTGCGTTACCGGTGAAAGGTTGATGATCTATGATTAAATTTACTCTAAGAAGATTACTTATAACTTTCCCGCAGCTTGTGCTGCTCAGCATACTGGTGTTCTTTATGGGTTCATTGATGCCGGGAGATGCGCTGTCCGGCCTGATTGACCCGTCAATACCGGCAGAAGCGATAGAAGCAAGGCGTGAAGCATTAGGACTTAACAACCCATGGTACATACAGTACAGAGACTGGGTCGTTGCCATGTTCCAGGGGGATTTCGGACAGTCGATATTCCACCAGAGACCGGTAATGGATGTAATTGGAAGCAGGTTGATGAACACAATCTGGCTGTCAGTATTTTCAGTGATCATCATCTATGTCATTGGTATTCCTTTAGGTCTGATTTCAGGCCGTTATAAAGATTCACTGCTTGATTCAGTGATTACAGGCTATACTTACTTAGGTTTTGCGACACCGACATTCGTGTTCGGTCTTGTAGTGTTATGGATTTTCGGTTATCACTTTGGTGTTTTCCCGACGAACGGAAGTGTCGGCGCCGGACTTGAACCGGGATCGGTTGAATATATTTTAAGTAAAATAAACCACTTGATACTGCCGAGTTTCTCAATCGCGCTCATCGGGCTGGTCGGCACCGTGCAGTATTTAAGAAGCGGTGTCATTGAAGCACAGCAAAAGGACTACGTTATGCTTGCCCGTGCCAAAGGGGTTAAGCAAGTATCACTTTACCTTAAGCATATATTCAGAAATGCAATCATACCGATTGCCGCTTTCTTCGGGTATGAGCTGGTCGGACTTCTCGGCGGTTCCATATTCATCGAATGGGTATATGCATATCCGGGCATGGGTGCACTGTTCCTTGAATCTATCCAGACGAGAGACTTCAGTGTGGCCAACGTGTTGATATTGTTCTACGGATTTCTGACTATTGTCGGTGCACTGTTATCTGACATTATTCTGAGTATCGTGGATCCAAGGATTCGAATCAAGTAAGGGAGGGATGTAAAATGAGTCAAAAAGATAAAGATTTGAACAATGAAACAAATGAAGAGACGACTGATGCATCTCGAGAAGAAATCGAACGCCAGAACCGGAGGGCAAGTAATGAACAGAGTACTTCCCGCGATTCGGACGGCCGAGATCCTTACGGAAACAGAGGAGATGAAAGGCTTCACGGCTCATCTGAAATGTCGACGCATATGAATTCCGATATGCCGCCGGGTGCAGGAGACCACGGGGGGTTGGATTATAAAAATCTGCCGAAAAGTACACCGGGCTGGAAAGTGCTTGTGCAGGAACTGATAGCGGATAAGCTGGCTTTATTCTCATTGATAATATTTATATCGATTACGGCTTACGTATTTGGTCTGACGATGTTCCTCGATCAGGCGGAGATTGTATTCGTTGACCTGTTTGCAATCCACGAGCCGCCGAATGAAGAGTTCCGTCTGGGTACGGACTACGGCGGACGTGATATATTCGGACAGCTGATCATCGGCACACGTAACTCACTCGCAATCGGCTTTTTAGTTACATTGATGAGTGTCGGTTTCGGTATCATTTACGGCTTGATTTCAGGTTACTTCGGTGGACAGGTGGATAATGCGTTAATGCGCGTCGTTGACTTCTTCCTTGTACTGCCATTCCTGATGATCGTTATCGTTTTCGTTACGATTGTGCCATCTTATGATATTTGGACATTCAGTGCGATTATGGCGGCGTTCCTGTGGATGGGTACGGCAAGATTGATACGTTCGCTTGCTTTGCAGGAAACAGAGCTTGATTACATCAATGCATCAAAGACATTGGGTACATCAAACTTGAAGATTATCTTTTCACAGTTGATGCCGAATCTTGTCGGGATCATTATCGTAAACGGTACACTATCACTCGCTGCCAACATTGGTATAGAGTCAGGGCTGTCGTTCCTCGGCTTCGGTTTCCCTGAGGACTATCCGTCCCTTGGAACACTGTTGTCATACGCAACGCAGACACAGACCCTTCAGAATAGATGGTGGGTGTGGCTGCCTGCAGCATTGATGATTCTGATATTGATGTTATGTGTCCGTAATATCGGTGAAGCACTGAGACGTGCAGGTGACGCAAGACAGAGACAGGCTTAATATAATTGATGAACAGCGGCTGAAACGGCTGCTGTTTTCTTATGAATTGACGTAAAAAATTTGAAAGAACCAAGAATTGTGGAATTTTTACAATAAATTTGTTAAAAATCGTGAAAGCGCTTTACATACAAAATCTAACAATTTATAATAGAAGGACAAACTGCATTCACTAAATGTTCAAGAGGTCTGAAAGTATCAGAATTAAATTACAAATATAAAATTATACAAAAAATCAGGATACTTAATAATTTTAATGTGTCCACAATTAACATACATGATGATATACATAATAGTATAAATTTCCAAACATGATAAAAATATTGAATTGCATATTGTCTTTTCAGATAATTGTGATAATATTATTTTCAAAGGGATTTCATTATATTTTTAACAAAATGAAATACTTATCCAATTTTTGGTACTGAGTTTCAGGGGACTGAACTTTAGTATATATACAGTTTAATTTTCTACAATAGGGGAGGAAAAATGATGACGAAATTTTCGTGGTCAAGATTAATGTTTTTTACCATGCTGATCTTCGTATTGGCGCTTGCTGCCTGCGGTAACGGCGACTCTTCAGAAGAGGGATCATCTGAAGAAGGCTCGGATGCAGAAACTGAAGAGGGGTCTGAAGAAGGTTCCGAAGATGGCGGCGACGCTGAATCCGGTGATGACGCTGCAGACGGCGGCGATGTATACAACTATGAAGACTTTCCACAAATAGTATCCAATGATGCAGAACCGACAGGGGAAGGCGAACTGACAGTTGGTTACGGTTCAGATACACCTTTTGAAGGTACTTTGAACTGGGCATTCTACCAGGGTGCGCCGGATGCTGACATGATGAGCTTCTTTGGTGAATCAGTGTTCACATTCGACGAAAACCAGATTGCAACAAACGATGGCGCGATCACATACGAAATGAATGAAGAAGACAGTACTGTTACATTTACTGTACAGGATGGCGTGACATGGCATGACGGTGAGCCGCTCAAGATTTCTGACTATGTCGCTTCTTATGAAGTTATTGGACATCCTGACTACGACGGAGTCCGCGGTACAACAGACGGTTTCACTTTAATCGAAGGTTACAGTGAATACCAGGCTGGCGAAGCGGATGAAATCTCAGGTATCGAGATCGTCGATGAGCAGACAGCAGTATTTACTTATACAGAACTTGCGCCTTCACTGACTAACGGTGGTTTCTGGTTCTATGCATTCCCGGAACATCACTATGAGGGTGTTGAAGTTGCAGATATGACTACAGCAGAACAGACTCGTGAAAACCCGATTGGTATCGGACCTTACCAGGTAGAATCAATCACACCGGGTGAAGCGGTTGTTCTTACAAAATATGAAGATTACTGGAGAGGCGAACCAGCTCTTGACGGTATCACAGTTGAAGTTACACCGACTTCTTCAATTGCTAACGCAATCGAAAGCGGCAACATTGACGTTGCAATGAACTTCCCGACTGACCAGTATCCGGATGTTGCGGATATGGAGGGCGTGGAATGGCTTGCACAGCTTGACGCAGCATACACTTACATCGGCTTTAAGCTGGGTAACTGGGATGCAGAAGAAGGCAGAGTTAACTACACACCTGAAGAAATGAAGATGGGTGACGTTGAATTACGTCGTGCTATGTGGCATGCAATGGATAACGATGCAGTAGGCGAACAGTTCTACAATGGACTGCGCTGGAAAGCGACATCATTGATCACACCTTACCACGCAGCATTCCATAAAGATGACTTAGAAGTACCTGAATACGACCCGGCACAAGCTGAAAGTATTCTTGACGAAGCAGGATATGAAGATACGGACGGCGACGGTTTCCGTGAGGACCCGAACGGCGAGCCACTTGAAATCCAGATGGCATCAA
Organism: Lacicoccus kunmingensis DSM 17847; assembly: GCF_059568765.1. NCBI lineage: Bacteria > Bacillati > Bacillota > Bacilli > Caryophanales > Salinicoccaceae > Lacicoccus > Lacicoccus kunmingensis. The sequence continues at coordinate 101,864 of NZ_JCANUC010000006.1, forward strand.
TGAGCGGTGGCGATGTTGCTGAGCCGCTTACAAACTATTACATCCAGTCATGGAGAGAAGTTGGCCTGAACGTTGTTAAGACAGACGGCCGTCTGATCGAGTTCAACACATTCTACGATATGGTTGAAAACGACGACGAAAGCATCGACATCTACCAGGGCGCATGGGGTGTAGGTACGGATGTTGACCCGGGCGGACTATACGGACCGGAGGCACCATTCAACTACCCGCGTTATGAAACTGAAGAAAGCACTGAGCTGATCCAGAGAGGTAACTCTGAAGAAGCGCTTGACACTGATACTCGTACTGAAATCTATCACGAGTGGCAGGAACTGATGGTCGAAGACATTCCGGTTGCACCGACACTTTACCGTGCATATGTAACACCGGTTAATGAAAATGTGGTTGGCTGGAGTGAAGAGTATGGTCATGATCCTGAAGGCTATAACAGCTTAACAGCTGGCGGCTTATACCAAGTCGGTTTTTCTGAATAGTAACTAGTATGAAGCACTCACTTGATTGTGGGTGCTTTTTTATATTTGTGGAAAGATGTATTTTGTGTTAAATTAGTACCAAGTTATAATATGAGATTATAAGGTGTGGTCAAATGAAAAATGTAGGCGTATTGGGCTTAGGAACCTATGTGCCCGATAGAGTATTTACCAATTTTGATTTCGAAAAAATACTGGATACATCAGATGAATGGATTACAGAAATGACAGGAATAAAAGAACGCCGTTTCGCTGAAGACGATATGGAAACGTCTGATATGGCGGTGCTTGCCGCTGAGCAGGCGCTTGAAAACTCCGGCGTGGATAAAGAAGATATAGATCTGGTCATTGTTGCAACTTCCACAGGCGACCACCGTTTCCCTTCCGTTGCCAATATTGTGCAGGACAGACTCGGCCTTAGAAATGTACCATCTATGGATCAGCTCGCAGCCTGTACCGGTTTTATTTACAGTATGGTCACAGCAAGCCAGTTCATCGAGGCAGGCACATATAAAAATGTACTGATTGTCGGCGTGGATAAGCTGTCCAAAATCACTGATTTTACAGACCGTTCGACGGCAGTCCTGTTCGGGGACGGCGCGGGTGCTGCTGTAATGGGTGAAGTGGACGCGGGCTTCGGCATCAAATCATTCGAACTTGGCAGTAAAGGCAGCGGTGCCTCTTACCTCTATGATGATCAAAAGAGTGGATATCTGCAGATGAATGGACGAGAGGTCTTCAAATTTGCGGTCCGCCAGATGGGCGAGTCCAGCGTCAATGTTACTGAAAAGGCCGGTCTCGATGCAGATGATATCGATATGCTTGTGCCGCATCAGGCGAACATCCGGATTATGGACGCGGCAAGAGAACGTATGAACATGCCTAAAGACAGAATGAGTAGTACAATAGATAAATATGGCAATACTTCAGCTGCATCCATACCTCTCAGTATTCATCATGAGCTGAAAAATGGTAAAATAAAGTCAGGAGATAACCTCGTGTTGGTCGGCTTTGGCGGCGGTCTGACTTGGGGGGCAATTTGCTTAACTTGGGGTAAGAATAAGGAGGAGAAACATGACTAAGCGAAGAGTCGTAATTACGGGGATTGGTGCGTTGACACCAATCGGAAATACAGCAAAAGAAACATGGGAAAATGCACTGGATGGTGTGAACGGTATTGATAAGCTCACAAGATTTGACAACAGTGAGTTCAATATCCATGTTGCTGGTGAATTGAAAGACTTCAATATAGAAGATTATTTAGATAAAAAGGAAGCAAGAAGGATGGACCGTTTCACGCAGTATGCGGTCGTAGCTTCTGATGAAGCGGTCAAGGACTCCGGACTTGTAATCGATGAAAATAATGACACACGTGTAGGCGTGTGGATCGGTTCAGGAATCGGCGGCATCCAGGCACTTCAGGACGGTTTCAAAGTATTGTATGAAAAGGGACCGCGCAGAGTAAGTCCATTCTTCGTACCGATGATGATTCCGGACATGGCAAGTGGACAGGTTTCCATCCGTCACGGTGCAAAAGGACCGAACGGCGCAACTGTCACAGCATGTGCGACAGGTACAAACTCAATCGGTGACGCTTTTAAAATCATTGAACGCGGCCAGGCTGACGTGATGATTTCAGGCGGTACCGAGTCACCGATCACTGAAATGGGCGTGGCAGGGTTCCAGGCGAACCGCGCACTCAGTAAATCAGAAGACCCAAACTATGCATCCGTGCCATTCTCCAAAGACCGTGACGGTTTCGTCATCGGTGAAGGTGCAGGCGTTGTCGTCATTGAAGAATTGGAACACGCACTTGAACGCGGTGCGCACATTTATGCAGAAATCGTCGGCTACGGCATGACAGGCGACGCATACCACATTACAGCTCCGGCTGAAAACGGTGAAGGCGGCGCACGTGCAATGGCTGAAGCATTGAAAGATGCGGAAGTCGAGCCGAATGAAGTCGGCTACGTCAACGCACACGGTACGAGTACAGGCTACAACGACCTGTATGAAACACTCGCACTGAAAACAGTGTTCGGCGAGCACGCACCAAACCTGCTCATCAACTCGACAAAATCCATGACAGGCCACCTGCTCGGAGCAACCGGTGCAGTTGAAGCAATCATCGCTTCCCTGAGCCTCGAGAACGGTAAAGTCCACCCGACAATCAACCTGACCAACCCGGACCCGGAATGTGACCTCAACTACGTCCCGGACGGCACAGTCGACAGCGACCTAAAATACGCCATGAGCAACAGTCTCGGCTTCGGCGGACACAACGCATCACTGCTGTTTAAAAAATATGAAAAATAATCGACTCAAACCTCTTCTGAAATTCAGGAAGAGGTTTTTTTATGAAATAAAGATCTCGCCGGCGGTGTGAGTGGCAGCGCGATTTCGCTTAAGTCCATCGCATCGGCCAAGTGAGGCGTGGTTCGGCCGATAGAGATAAGAATATTCATCCAACGGACCTTCCCGCACCCCAGGATGAGCCGCTAGCCCTCCAACAGACCTTCCCGCATCCCGGGATGAGCCGCTAGCGTTCCAACAGTCCTTCCCGCACCCCGGGACGAGCCGCTAGCGCTCCAACGGACCTTCCCACACCCGGGGACGAGCCGCTAGCGCTCCAACGGACCTTCCCACACCCCGGGACGAGCCGCTAGCGCTCCAACGGTCCATCCCACGCCTCGGGACGACGCATTAAACGTCTATCGATTAATCGTAAGAAAAAAACCGCACACTCTTCAAAGTGTACGGTCTTTATTCTCATATTCATACATATTATAGTAGAAACTTATTTTCTCTTACGGCCGAGTCCCATCGCGCGCTCCATTTTTTCGACCATCTTGTCGGCTTTGCGGCTGGCGTGCGCCTGGCCTTCATCGAGGATATCATCAATGCGTCCGCTTTCTACATACTCATTCACACGGCCCTGGAACTCAACCAAAAAGTTCTCAACGACTTCGCCGAGCGCCACTTTGAATTCACCGTAGCTCTTGCCTGCATATTCAGCTTCGAGATCCTTGATGCTCTTCTCCGTCAGTCCGCTGTAAATCGTCAGCAAGTTCGAAATACCGGGCTTGTTCTCTTTATCGAACATAATTTCAGAACCGGAATCTGTCACTGCACTGCGGATCTTCTTCGCAGCAGTCTTCGGATTATCAAGCAGTGAAATGTAAGACTTTGTATTATCATCACTTTTACTCATTTTACGGGTCGGGTCGTTCAGGCTCATGATGCGCCCGCCGACTTCAGGGTGTTTTACTTCCGGCACTGTAAAGATATCGTTGTATCTGTTGTTGAAACGTTCCGCAATATTGCGTGTCAGCTCGAGGTGCTGATCCTGGTCGTCACCGACCGGCACAACGCTCGCACCGTACAGAAGAATATCCGCCGCCATCAAAGTAGGGTATGTAAGCAGTCCGACATTGATGCCGTCCTTTGAACTCTGCTTCTGAGCCTTATCCTTATACTGCGTCATACGCTCGAGCTCCCCGATATAGCTCACGCACTGCAGCATCCAGCTTGCCTTCGCATGTGCAGCGACTTCACTCTGGACGAATAAAGTGATCTTCTCCGGATCGAGTCCTGACGCGAGGTATATGGCTGCCAGAGTTTTCGTGTTGTCCCGGAGCTTCAATCTGTCCTGAGGCACTGTGATCGCATGCTGGTCGACGATGCAGAAATAGGAGTCATACTCCTCCTGAAGTTCAGTGAATTGCTTATATGCGCCCAAGTAGTTTCCGATTGTCGGAATACCGCTTGGCTGTACACCTGAAAATAATGTTTTCATTTTAGTTACCTTCCCTTTTGACTGTCGATTTTAGTCTTAATAACATAATGATAATAAAATTCACGCATAACTGCAATACAGCCGTCCTTAAATCGAAATAAAACTAAATGTGACAGAAATATAATTTTTCTAAATTTTTGTGTTTTATTAACGTTTTCTCATTTTATTTTAATGTTGGACGGTTATAATATGAATTGTAAGTTAGTTAGACACATAATCATTCCTAAGGATGGTTACATTTTGTCCCACATGGGGTATACTAATATTACAAATCTAATTGAGTATTGGAGTGTGATTTATATGGTAACATTGTTTACTTCTCCAAGTTGCACGTCTTGCCGAAAAGCTAAAGCGTGGTTACAAGAAAATGAAATTCCGTATACTGAAAGAAATATATTCTCTGAGCCATTGACTTTAGAAGAAGTCAAAGCCATTTTAAGAATGACAGAAGATGGTACAGATGAAATAATTTCAACGCGTTCAAAAACTTTCCAAAAGTTGAATGTGGATATCGAATCATTACCTATGAAAGAATTATACACATTGATCATGGAAAATCCAGGTCTGTTGAGAAGACCGATAATCATGGATGAAAAACGTCTGCAGGTCGGCTACAACGAAGATGAGATCCGTCGTTTCTTACCTCGTAAAGTGAGAAACTTCCACCTTCTAGAAGCAAAAAGACTTGCTGAAATGTAATCATCTGTTAAAAAATAAGATTCAGTTTTATCCCCCCTTATATAAACTGATGTATATGCTAATAGGAATGCCTGTAGATTTGTTGAAATCTACAGGCATTTTCAGTATACTTTATAGAACAAAATCAATGTATTTGTTTTATTATTGTAAATGAAGGTATACTATAAGTAAGAATTCTCTTGTGAGAGGAAGTGAAATCAATGAGGATAGAACGTGTTAATGAGTCCACGATAAAATTCTTTATGACTTATGCGGATATTGAAAAGCGCGGCTTTGACAGAGATGAGCTGTGGATGAACAGAAAACGCGGCGAAGAATTCTTCTGGTCGGTTATGGATGAAGTCAATGTGGAACACGGTGAAGGCTTTGGCATGGAAGGCCCGCTATGGATTCAGGTGCATGCATATGACCGTGGTATCGAGGTCGTCGTTTCCAAATCTCAAAATGGTGAGGAAGATTACTCAATGGACCAATCAAATATGAACGTCAATAACAACGATATAGAGTCTTTCCTGAACAATGCCATCGATGAATCTGACAGCAATCAGAAATCGAAAGTTGCCGAGCAGTTTGCATTGGTGAAATTTGATAATTTTGAAACGCTGATTGAGTATGCCCATCAGGTCGATCAGGATGAAACGGTCTACGAGGACCTGCTCCATGTTTATGATGGTGAATACTATTATCAGGTTATCTTCGACAATCGCCTGTCAAAACTCGAAATAGAAGGCATAGAGGCTTCTTTAACCGAGTACAGCAACCCATCCGACGTGGCACCGGCATTGATTGAAGAATATGGTCAAATCATCATGAGCCACAACGTCCGCCGCCAGGTAAGAAGATTTTTCCAAGAAAAATAATTTATTTAACAATAAAATAAATCAAAAACCCCCTTTTTCGGCATATATATAAAAGGGGGTTTTTTATTTTGATTATAGCAATGGATAATCAGGGCACGCACGTCACCGCAGAAAACGCCGTCAGAGGAAAAGATTACTACTGTCCCGTCTGCACTTCACGGCTTACACTGAAGCGGGGCACCATCAAGGCGCCGCATTTTTCGCATCTCCACATCATCGACTGCATAAAGTATTTGTACAAACGGGAGTCTCCCGCACACCTGGAACTGAAAGCGGTGCTCTTTAGCGCACTCCAGCCGCACCATCAGACGGCCATCGAATTTTATTTACAGGAAATCGAACAGATCGCAGATCTTCTGGTCAATAAAAACCGTGCGCTCGAGATACAACTGTCTCAAATTTCGCCGGCGCTGATTGCCCGGCGGACGAAAGGGTATGCGTCACTCGGCATTGAGACGATCTGGCTGCTCGATACGGCAACCATCAAACATGACGCGAGCTATATGTATCCGACGCATTTCCAGCTGTCGACGCAGTCTGCGCATAAAATCTATACGATGGATTTAAAGAGCCATCATATTACGGTGTTTCATATCGGCAATCATATGGGCTGCGGCCGCTTCAAGTACAAAAAGGAACAGCTCACTCCGGAAGACCTCGTTACAGGCATGCCCGCTCCGATACCCATTACAAATAAAAAGCTGTCCCGCCATGAAATGAAAACGATCATTCAGCGGGAGAAGCGTCAGTGGACGGTCCAGAACCCGACGCTGACTTTTTTATATCAGACGGGTCTGACGATGGACACGCTGCCTCTTTACCTGACGTACAGTACGCCGAACGACCGCTATTTGATGAATTCACCGCTCGAGTGGAAGCTGTTCATCTATTACCATCTGGAAGCGGGCACGTTCAACAAAGCGGGCTTCCAGCAGATGCTGAAGCCGAGAATCATGTTTGACTGCCCGGACATCGGCACGCTTTCCAACAGACTGATCGAAGAATACATTATGTTATACAATTCACAATAACGTTCGAAACTTGAAATTTCTCTCAAGAATTGAGAAAATTGAAACATCACAAACAATGGAGGGGTTAATATGGCGAAAGTCATAACGAGAGATGAGCAGAAACTGGAGAATACGTGGGATTTGACTACGATTTTCGAAAGTGATGAAGCTTTTGACAAAGAATATGAAAAGCTTGAGTCCCATCTCGGGGATGAAGAACAATTCGAAGGTAATATAGATTCTGTTGAAAAATTGGCGGGTGCGCTTGAAACGCAGCGTGAACTCGGTGACCGACTGGGCAGATTATTCGTCTATGCGCATTTGAAGCACGACCAGGATACATCGAATGATACTTACAGTGCACTCGAGTCACGTGCACGTTCACTTGCGGTCAAATTCAATTCGGCGTGGAGTTTCCTGACGCCTGAGATTTTAAAGCTGGATGAAGATACATTGAAAACGTTCATTCAGGATGACCGTCTGAAAGAATTCAAATTCGACCTTGAAATTTTAAATAATGAACGCCCGCACATATTGAGCGACAAGGAAGAGAAACTGCTTGCACAGGCAGGCGAAGTCATGTCGACGCCGACATCCGTCTACGGCATGTTCAACAACGCGGACCTCGAGTTCGAACCGGCAGTCGATTCAGAAGGGAACGCGCACGCACTCACACAGGGCACGTATATCGATCTGTTGAAATCACCGGACAGAGCGCTGCGTAAATCGGCATACGAAAACCTGTACAGCCAGTACGGTGCGTTTAAAAATACGCTCAGTCAGACGCTGTCAGGCGTCGTCAACACACACGTCTTCAGCGCAAATGTCCGCGGTTACGAGTCGAGCCGCCACCAGGCGATGCAAAACAACCACATCCCTGAAAGCGTGTATGACCAGCTTGTCGACACGGTCAATGACAACCTGCACCTGATGCACCGCTATATGGAGCTGCGTAAAAAGGTGCTGAAGCTCGACAAACTTAAAATGTATGACATCTACACCCCGCTGGTCGAAGACGTCGACTTTGAAGTCACCTACGAGGAAGCGAAAGACTGGCTTGAAAAAGGGCTCTCTCCGATGGGCGGCGACTATCTCAGCATTTTAAAAGAAGGGCTGAACAACCGCTGGGTCGACATTTATGAAAATAAAGGGAAAAGAAGCGGCGCGTATTCGTCCGGCACTTACGGCACCAATCCCTTTATTTTAATGAACTGGCAGGATAACGTCGATAATCTGTTCACGCTTGCGCACGAGTTCGGCCATTCGGTGCACAGCTACTACAGCCGTAAAAATCAGACGTCGAACCAGGCGGGCTATTCGATTTTCGTTGCGGAAGTGGCGAGTACATTCAACGAGGCGCTCCTTGCAGACTACATGTATGAAAATCTGGACGATACGAAGAAGAAACTGTATCTGTTGAACCAGCAGCTGGAAGGCTTCAGAGGCACGGTGTTCCGTCAGACGATGTTTGCGGAGTTCGAGCATGAAATTCACAGATTGAAAGAAGAAGGCACACCGCTCACTGCATCGAAGCTTGACGAAGTGTACGGCGGACTCAACAAGAAGTATTACGGCGATGCTGTGGACTACGATGAGTATATCGAAGTCGAGTGGGCGCGCATTCCGCACTTCTACATGAACTATTATGTATACCAGTATTCGACTGGATATGCTGCAGCTGCGACACTTTCAAAACAGGTGCTCGACGGCGGCCCTGAAGTGCGCGACCGTTACATCAATGAATTCCTGAAGAAAGGATCCTCGGACTATCCGATTGAAATCCTGAAAAATGCGGGTGTCGATATGACGACAAGGGAACCGATCGACCACGCAATGAGAGTATTTGAAAGTCAGCTGGATGAGTTTGAAAGACTGCTCGGGGAAGCGTAATCCACTCAAAAACACCAACTTGTATGTATTTACTGTACAAGTCAGTATGTGAATACGTTTACATTATGAACAAATTGTGAAAAGCTGTTCATAATGTTGCTCTAAGCCAATGGGGATGTTATATTTTATACATGAAAATTTTATCACTGAAAAACATACCCCTTTGTTAAACAGTGAAAAATTTCTCCCATCCCCTTTGTTTAAAGTAGCACACTATAGAAGGTGTGCTACTTTTTTTATGCCCTCATTTATCTGAATATTAAGACTTCGATCTTTTCGAACAAACCTTCCAGAGATGTGACCCAAATCACAATGCCCCTCTCAAAGTATTTATACAATAGAGATAAGTTAAAAACGAATACATCATAAATAGGAGGGTTGATCCATGGCAGAAAAATTAAGAGAAGAGGAAAAGCCGGTGGAAAGAAGTGCGCCTGAAGATCTGACTTTGAAGGGCACTTTATTTTCAACATTGTTCTTCGTCGGCGGCTCGATCGTTTTATGGACCGGAGTGTTGCTCGTGTTATTCATAATGCGTTTCTGAATACAGGTTAAGAAGGGAGTCTTAATACAATGAAAATGAACAAGATGGAAGAAATCTGGATGATCGTTGCGGTCGCCATCATCATTGTTGCGATGGGTATTACAGGGTACCAGGCATTCGCAATGGGCATGGCGCCCCCGTCGCATAAGGAACATATCGATCCGCAGACTGTGGAGGAGCATCCGGAGTTTTCGGAACCGGGTGTTTATGAAACCGGCGATAATGAGTATGAAGTCATTATGACCTTGCAGGCATTCCAGTTTGAACCGAGTGAAATATCGGTGCCGGAAGGCGCTGAAGTGACATTCAGAATGGCGACCAAAGACGTGGTGCACGGTGTGAACGTCCCCCATACAAACTTAAACACGATGGTCATACCTGGCCACATCCAGGAAATCACACAGACGTTCAATGATGCGGGCGAGTACATTATGGTATGTAACGAATACTGCGGTACGGGGCACCACATGATGTCTGCAACAATTACGGTAGAGGAGTGAGACGATGAAGAAACCACTTAGAGTTGTGACTGCAAACAAACTGGCACTGACGAACTTGGCAACAGCATTCGCTCTGCTCCTCGTCGGCGGGTTTTTCGGACTGCTGCAGGGGCTGAACAGAGCGGGCGTCCTGACAATCGTCGGCGGCATGAACTACTACGAAATGTTGTCGCTGCACGGCGTATTATTAATATTGGCCTTTACGACATTATTTATGAACGGTTACTTATGGTCGGCGGTGGACTACGTCCTCGGCGGATTGACTAAAGGAATAAAGACCCTGGGCTGGGTGGCATACGGTCTCTTCATGTTCGGCGCAATACTCGTCGCCATCATGATCTTCGCAGGTGAAGCGACGGTGCTCTACACATTTTACGCACCGATGGCCGCCAATCCATGGTTCTATATCGGACTCGTATTTGTAGTACTCAATATCTGGATGTCGGGAATCGGTGTATTCATCAGCGCATTCAGATGGAAGCGTCAGAATAAGGGCAGGCACTTGCCGCTGTTCGCTTTCTTCGCAGTCGGCGTGTACGTACTGATCACTTTCGGTTCCGCATTCGTTGCAGCTGAAGTATTTTACATCATCCCGTGGACACTCGGATGGATCGATACGATCAACGTACTTCTGACAAGAACTTTATTCTGGGCATTCGGGCATACGCTCGTCAACGTCTGGTATCTCGTTGCGGTGTCCGCATGGTACATGGTCGTCCCGAAAGTCATCGGCGGTAAACTGTTCAGTGACTCGCTCGCAAGAGCAGTCATCATACTGATTGTCGTCCTGAACGTACCGGGCGGGTTCCACCACCAGATTGTGGACCCGGGATTCACTGAAGGCCTGAAATTCATGCACTTGTTCATGAGTCTTGCGATCGCGGTGCCTTCATTGCTGACGGCATTCGCATTGTTCGCAACGCTGGAGAGAACGGGACGCCGCCGCGGCGGAAAAGGCCTGCTCGGCTGGTTCTGGAAACTCCCTTGGCATGACGTCAGATTCCTTGCCATCATGCTTGCGATGATTTCATTCATCTTCGGCGGCGCAGGCGGTATCGCCCAGACGAACAACCAGCTGAACCAGGTGGTCCATAATACATTATGGGTCGTCGGACACTTCCACGTGACCGTCGGAGTCGCAGTCGTCCTGACATTTTTCGGACTCGTCTACTGGCTCATCCCGCATCTGTCGGGCAGAGTGCTGACGAAAAAGATTCACAATCTCGGCATATGGCAGACGATGATCTGGACGGTCGGCATGCTGTTCATGTCGCTCTCCATGAGCTACGTCGGACTCATCGGTTCACCGAGACGTACGGAATATACGACGTACGGCGGGCACCCGACCGCGCTTGAATGGGATCCGTACCTGATATTCCTCGGCGCAGGCGGGACGCTGTTATTCGCCGGTGTCGTCATCATCGTCTATATCGTCTTCCACCTGATGTTCCTGGCACCGAAAGGTCACACGGAATTCATGATGGTCGAAGAGCAGGAAGAAGACGCACACAAAACACCAAAATGGACGGAAAACTGGGGGCTCTGGGTCATCGTTGCGATACTGATCATCTCGATGGGTTACGTTGTACCGCTCGTCGACATCATCGGAAACGCACCGCCGGGATCACCGCCGATACGTACATTCTAACTTGATGATTAATATTGAAGGAGGTTGCCGGAGATGAAAAAAGAACTCATAATCAGCGGAGTCATCTTAGTCTTGGGTGGCCTCCTGCTGTTTTTCTCAACAAGCGGATTTTCCGCATTCACGATGGAGGCCCAGCGGCTGCAGGACTTGAAAGCCCAGCCGCCGGAGTTTCCGGATATCGAAGTCGTGGATAATAAAGGCCGCGAATACAATTTTGATGCATTCGAAGGCAAGCACATGCTCATGACGTTTATTTACACTTCATGCGCAACAGCGTGCCCGGAGATGACATCGAATATGAAATATGTGTACGACATGATCGATATGGAGAAGTACGGCGATGATCTGGTCTTTCTCAGCATGTCATTCGATACGGAGCGGGATACGGTTGAAGTGCTCGACAGATACGCCGGATACTTCGATGCCGACGGCGAGAGCTGGAGAATGCTCCGCGTGCCGGATGCGGGCGATCTGGAAGAGATTTTGAATATGTACGAAGTGACCGTCATTCCTGAAGGCGATACCGATTTCCAACATAATACATCATTTTATTTGATAGAGCCGGACGGCCGGTTGGGTGAAGTGCTGGATTACCGGGAAGTCGATGATGCTGCTGCGACGATTGTTGAAGCGGTTGAATCAGTCGAGGAAGAGGAGGTCGCTGCACAATGAAACAATTCTGGTATGGATTGGTTTTGCTGATGTTTCTCGCTCTGCCGCCGGTCAGGGACCTGCTCGAATCGGTCATGGCATTCCACATGCATATGCAGATGCTGCTGTTGTTCGTTTCAGGGCTGTTGATGGCACCGTTCTTTCAGAAGCATGTCGGGGGTATATTTGATAAATATAATAAAACCGGCCTGCCCGGCGTCGTTTTGTTCCTCGTCATCCTGCTCTACTGGATGCTCCCGCGGACGATGGATGAAGCACTTGAAATATGGTTTGTCGAATTGTGGAAATTTGTCTCGCTGCCGTTTCTGGCGGGCGTGCCGCTACGCGACAGCTGGAAGAAGATGTCCCAGACATTCGAAATCGTGCTGTTCATGATTTTGATGATCATATTCTCGGTCATGACATATCTATATATATTTTCCGAAAGCACATTATGCAACAACTATTTGATGATCGACCAGCAGACAGTCGGCTGGGGATTCGCATTTTTCGTACTGTGCATTATCATGTATGTGCTGCTCGTGTTATTCACCGATCAGAGCCAGTACTTCGGCGATGATTCGGAAGCATAGATGAACTGAACCCGCATATCCTGTGCTGGATATGCGGGTTCTTTATGTTTGGATGTATTTATTTGTGTGAAGCTTGGCCCTATCGGCCGAGTGGAGAGCGGTTTGACCGATAGGTGTGTTCTATCGGCCAAGTGGGAAGCGGTTTGCCCGATAGGTGTGTTCTATCGGCCAAATGGAGAGCGGTTTGCCCGATGGGCGTGTTCCATCGGTCAAGTGAGATGTGGTTCACCCGATAGAGGGGTTCTATCGGCCAAATGGAGAGCGGTTTGCCCGATGGGCGTGTTCTATCGGCCAAGTGAGATGTGGTTTGCCCGATGGGATTATCAGTAATTAACTAACACGTCATCCCGTTCCCCGGGACGGTCCGTTAAACGTCTATTGCGTCATCCCGCTCCCCGGGACGGCGCGTTGTCCCCGAATCTAACGAACCCCGCTCACAAATACGTCTCCAGCTCCTCAAGATCCACGATCATCCGCCCGGCACCGTCAATATCAATGATTCCGCTCTTCCGGAACATGGAGATGTTGCGGCTCACCGTTTCGCGTGTCAGCCCGATCATGCTGGCCATCTCCTGCTTGGTCAGCTTCAGAGTAATCTCCCGCCGCCCGTCACCAAGCACGAGCCCGTGCGCATGGGCAAGGCGCCGGATCAATAAAAGCACCTGCTCATCCGTCGGCTTCAAAATCTTCTCCTGCAGACGATGCTGGAGATCGATGATGATCTCTCCTATGTATTTGAATAGCTTCACCGCAATATCCGGCTGGCTCCGCACGAGATCCTCGAACTCACGCTTATCGATAACAATGATTTCAGACTGCTCCGTCGTCATCGCACTCGCAGGATAAGGATCCGCCCTGAAAATCGCATGATGCGGAAACATCTCCCGCTCACCGAAGAAATTGATGATCTGCTCGCGGCCTTCCTCATCGATTCTGTAAATCTTCACATTCCCCTTAACCACGAAGAAAAAGCTCGTCATCTCCTCACTCATATGAAACAGATGCGTACTCTTCTCAACATTCCTGTGGAGCGCAATACCGGCAAGCGACTCAATCTCCGAGTCCGTCAACGCCTCAAAAATCTTCATGGATGATAAATAATCTGCCAGCAACAACCTCTCCTCCTTTAAAAATCATTCCCCTAATATTAACATTAATCAACGAAAAAACCTGCCAAGCGTTAAAATTCCACTCAGCAGGCCTAAAAATTATATAGTACTTAAACATCCTTTAAAAAATAAAAACCGTCCGGCAATGAACGCATAACGTCCAAAAACCCAGTCCACCGCACACGTGGCTCACTGGACGTTGTTCAGCACCTGGGTGCCGCCCCGGATCTGATAATACGTCGCTTCATCCGTCGTCACTTCCTCGATCAGACGCTGCAGCCTCAGTTTCTTCAGTTCATTCAGAAGCAGGCCAGTGCGCCATTCGAAAACGGTCTTCAGTTCATGAAAGCTCACAACTTCAAATGATTCGATGTAATCATAAATGCTCGGCAGCGGCTTTTTCTCTATATCCAGCTCGAGCAGTTCATTGATGATGTACGTGAAAATATGATACGGGTAGACACCTTCCACTTTGATGCCTTCTGCGTGAATATCACCACTGAAGAACACCATCGACGGGAGTGTCTCGATATCCATTTCACGATACACCGCGAGATCGCGTTTCAGCATGCTTTTAACAGTACTGGAGTTTATTTCTTCGAAAAAGCTCTGTACGTCCAAGCCGGCAAGCTGTGCACTTTTGTACATATGGTCATAAGTGCAGATGCTTTTTGTCGGCATGATACGGTTTAAAATATAGCGCATGAATGCACGTGCCTTATTACGGCCCTGTACTTCCGCGGCTTTGTAGGCAAGTGCGAGATTATCATGGTCTGAGGTTGACTGTGCCTGACATTTTGTCAAAACTGTCAGTGACGGGGCAAGTATCTTTTGAATGGTGACATATCCACGGTACTCGATGATCAGTTTGTTGATGATCGGTTCCATTTCACGGCACTGTTCGGAAAACGGGTCGAAGAAATAGAATATCTCAACCTTCTGATCGGTCGGCTGCACCGTCGGCCATTCCTGTGTCATACGGTCCATCGAAGTTCCTCCTTACTCATAATCACACTTGACTGAAATTTAGTCGGGTGTATTCACCATATGGTTTGCTGTCATTGTAAACCTTTGGAATAAAAAGTCACGCAATTCCTCGGGGATATCCACATCGAGCATCGCCTGATACATATTCTCAAGCCATGCTTCTTTCGCATAAGGTGTAATGACGAACGGCATATGGCGCGCCTTCATCATTGGGTGGCCGTACTCCTGGATATACAGGTTCGGTCCGCCCAGAAACTGGACTTGAAACAGCTTCTGTTTGAAGGCCGTTTCTTTAAAATCTCCGGGAAACAAATAGTTGATCCGGTCATCACGTTCAACATAGTAATAGAAACGGTCGACCATTTCAAATAATTTCTCTGTGCCGATCGCTTTATATGGGTTGGACAGCGGGTTCTTCTTTACCATTTGGACTCATCCTTTTCTTTCCTTAAGACCTGATAAAAGCGTTCACTCTTCGTCACTTCCGGACGGCGTTCTATTTTATATTCCTCGAGCAGTTCGTCAAATCTCGTTTCGCCCTGATCGTAGTCGGTCACTTCATATTCAATCTCAAAATCCTCTGTATCAAGGAATGCGCTCGCATCAAGCACGAGCAGGCCGTCCTTGTAATCCGTTTCAAAACGTTCCGTTGTCAGGCTGCCGTAAACAATCAATTCATGTGCATTGATGTTTCTCGCGTTCAATTCATGGGTAATGATTTCAGGGAGGTCGTCGTGTGACAGTGTAGTCACCGACTCCAAATCGTAATCGACCTCGGCATTGAATTCCAAAATCCCTTTTTCAGTCGGTGCTTTCAATGTCATCATCTGCGCACCGGATGTCACACGTATTCTGAGCAGCAGTGTATTTTTTCTGAGATCCAGATTTTCTGTATCTATGTAATAGTTGAGTAATGATTGCTTTTCTTCCGCTTTGAAGAAAGTGTTGTATAAAGTCTCATGCTCATCTGCGGTCAGCAAATTTTTAAATTCAATTTCTAACTCCGGCATTGTCTCACTCCTTAATACATATTATCTAAAATTTAAAATGGACTGTAAAGTAAACAGATTTAAGAGATTATCAAAGTTCCGGTGTTATGGTAAAATAAAATGCGTCAGCAGTGAGCGGAATACTCCTGCACCAGAAGGGAAACACATGAAGAAAACACCACGAAATGCTATACTGAAGGGGATTCAGAGAGCGGCAGAATTAATAATAAATGAAGTTCCAACCATAAAGGTGTGCAGCGGCGCACCATTTGAACTGAAAGAGATATAACTGGAGGCGTTTAGATGGATGGATGGGATGAATTTCTTGCGCCCTATCAACAGTCAGTCGAAGAACTGAAGATTAAACTTAAGGGGATCCGTAAAGATTATCAGCTGAACCGTAAATATTCGCCGGTTGAATTTGTCACGACACGTGTCAAACCGGTGCAGAGCATTATAGAAAAGGCAAGTACCCGCAACATACCGTATGACAGGCTGCGGGAGGAAATGTACGATATCGCAGGCATCAGAATCATGTGCCAGTTCGTCGATGATATCGAATTGATCTGCGAACATATCAGGAAGCGGGAAGACATGTCCGTCATCGAAGAACGCGACTACGTGGAAAATACGAAGGAGAGCGGCTACCGTTCGTATCACCTCATCATCGAGTATCCCGTGGAGTCGATCGACGGACCGGTCAACATACTCGCTGAAATCCAGATCCGTACACTTGCGATGAATTTCTGGGCGACAATCGAACACACATTGAACTATAAATATTCCGGCGAATATCCGCCGGAAATCAGAAGAAGGCTCCAAAATGCAGCTGAAGCGGCATTTCTCTTAGACGAAGAAATGTCCCAGATCAGGGAAGAAATACAGGATGCACAAAAATATTATTCCAAGAAACGTAATATATAAATGAACAGATTAGGTGGGATGTCATGAAGTTTGTCATCGTGTCGAAAGGTGACACTAAATCGAATGCATTGAAAGACCGCATGGTGAATTATATGGCGGAAATGAAAATGAAATATGATGAAACCGCCCCCGAAATGGTCATTTCGGTCGGCGGTGACGGTACATTGCTGCAGGCATTTCACCGCTACCAGCATCTGTTGGATACCGCATCATTCGTCGGTGTCCATACCGGGCACCTCGGGTTTTACGCCGACTGGCTGCCACACGAAGTGGAGCGGCTGATCATTTCGATCCAGAACGATGAATACCAGCTGATCGAATATCCGCTCCTTGAAATCATCATCACTTACGAGAAATTCGGCGCGGAGTCAAGGTATCTCGCGCTGAACGAATCCACTTTGAGAACGGACGACGGCACGACGCTCGTGTCAGATATCGATATACGCAACCAGCATTTCGAACGCTTCCGCGGCGACGGCATCTGTGTGTCGACCCCGTCCGGATCCACTGCGTATAATAAAGCCCTCGGCGGCGCGATCATACACCCGTCTATCGAGGCGCTGCAGCTGACGGAAATCGCTTCGATCAACAACAGCGTATTCAGAACTGTCGGCTCACCGCTTGTTCTGCCGAAACACCATACAACACAGGTGAATCCGGTGAACAGCGAAATTTATAAGATGACTGTCGACCACATCAACCTGGTACATAAAGGTGTGCGTCAGATCCAGTTCAGAGTCGCGGACGAGAAAGTCAAATTCGCAAGATTCAGACCGTTTCCGTTTTGGAAAAGGGTCCATGATTCCTTTATTTCAGATAGAAACTAATCAAATTTAGGTGGTGGGCACAATGCCGGAATTAGAAGAAAGAACTGAAGTGGAAATTGAACAAGAAGCATTGCTCACCCAGCTGAGAGAAAATGATATTGACGGCTTCAGGGAAGACTTCCTGGAACTCCATACTTACGAGCAGAGTGAATTTTATGTAAGCCTCGAAGAAGCGGATAAAGATCTGTTGTATCACATCCTGTCACCGGAAGAGGTATCGCTGTTCTTCGATAATCTGGAAATTGACGACGAAGATTATGATGCACTGTTTGACCAGATGGATTCACGCTACGCGGCAGAAATGATTGGGAAAATGCAGTACGATAACTCGGTCGATATTTTAAACCAGCTGCCGAAGACGAAAGTGACGACATTTTTAGCACTGATGGACAAACAGGACGCAAAAGAAATCCGCGGCCTTCTGAATTACGAGGAAGACACGGCCGGCGGTATCATGACGACGGAATTCGTCAGCCTGACGTCCCTCATGACCGTCCGGGAAGCGATGCGTCACCTGAAGGAAGTCGCACCGACATCCGAGACGATCTACTATGTGTTCATCGTTGATGAGGAACGTAAGCTCGCCGGGATCCTGTCCCTCCGTGAGCTCATCATCGCGGACGACGACGAGTATATCGGCGACATCATGAACGAACGTGTCGTTTCCGTGCTCGTGTCCGACGACCAGGAAGAAGTCGCACAGATCATGCGTGACTACGACTTCCTCGCACTCCCGGTACTCGACTACCAGGACCACCTAGTCGGTATCATCACAGCCGATGACATCATGGACGTCATCGACGAAGAGGCCGGGGAGGACTACTCCAGACTTGCCGGTATGAGTGATACCGAAAAGACGAGCGATACAGCGATGGAAACGGCCAAAAAAAGGCTGCCCTGGCTCATCGGATTGACATTTATGGGGATGATCACGGCCGCGATGCTGTCCGTTTTCGAAGACACGCTCGCACAGGTCGTACTGCTCAGTGCCTTCATACCGCTCATCTCCGGGATGGCGGGTAACACAGGCACGCAGTCGCTGGCCGTCGCGATCCGCGGTATTTCCACCGGGGAAATAAAAGAATCGAGCAAGATAAAACTCGCCGGGCGTGAAATCGGCTCCGGCTTTTTGACAGGTCTTGCATGCGGCATCACGATATTCATCGTCATCATCATGATGTACCAGCAGCCGATACTCGGACTGATCGTCTGCCTGAGCCTGGTCGCTTCAATGACCGTTGCGACACTGATCGGTACAATTGTGCCGCTTCTCATGGATAAAGCGGGCATCGACCCCGCGATCGCCAGCGGTCCGTTCATTACGACGGCAAATGATATCATCAGCCTTTTAATATATTTTGCGCTTGCGAACATGTTCATGGCATCGCTCCTCGCGTAGTGGAGATAACCATCGTGATTGTGATGGTTTTATTTTCATGAGATACCGGATGTATTATTTGTTGCAATTTGGGATCATTATTAGTAAATTAGTAGTAGGTACTAATAACTAACGATAAAATTATTTATATGGATAAAGGAGATTTTACCATGAATTTAAAAGGCAAAACTTATGTCATTATGGGCGTTGCGAACAAGCGCAGTATCGCATGGGGCGCGGCGCGTGCGCTTGACGCGATGGGTGCGAACCTCGTGTTCACGATTCTGAACGAGCGTTTCCGCAAAGAATTGGATAAGCTTCTCGGCGACCTTGAAGGTGATCATGATGTCATCGTTGAATGTGACGTGTCCAAAGATGAAGAAGTCGAGCGTGCGTTCACTGAAATCAAAGAAAAAACCGGCGGCATCGACGGCGTCCTCCACGCAATCGCTTATGCGAACAAGGACGAGCTTAAAGGCGGCTACAGCGAGACTTCAAGAGAAGGATTCGCGCTTGCGCTCGATATCAGTGCGTACTCCCTTGCGATCGTTGCGAAACATGCGAAAACTGCCTTCAACGAAGGTGCAAGTTTAGTCACGATGACTTACCTCGGCGGCGAACGCGCAATGCCGAACTACAACGTCATGGGTGTTGCAAAAGCAGCGCTTGACTCCAGCGTGCGTTACTTAGCACTTGATCTGGGTGCAGACGGCTACCGCGTGAACGCAGTGTCCGCGGGCCCGATCCGTACACTGAGCTCCAGTGCAGTCGGCAAATTCAAGTCGATCCTGAAAGAAATCGAAGAGCGCGCACCACTCAAGCGTAACGTCGACCAGCTTGAGGTCGGCAACACAGTCGCATTTTTACTCAGTGACCTCGCTTCCGGCATCACAGGCGAAATCATCCACTGTGACTCCGGCGCAAACATTACAGCATAATCTTATGAAAATAAAAACCGGCTAGCCGCTCGATAACGAGTGCGCTGCCGGTTTTTCTATGTATGAAGGTTGGCGGGTTTTGGGCGCAGCTCCTCGTGATGCGCCTATCGGCCAAGTGGAGAGCGGTTTGACCGATAGGGGCGTTCTATCGGCCAAGTGGAGAGTGGTTCGCCCGATAGGGGCGTTCTATCGGCCAAGTGGGGAGCGGTTTGACTGATAGGGAGCGGATATAATATGCTGCGAATATTGAATGGTGAAACACATTAAAAATGTTGATGGTTTTTATTAGAATAGAGCAGTGAACGTACCGTTTTCGATCATGATGAAAATTCCCAGGCCGATGAATACGATAGGGACGATCCAGCGCTCGTACTGTTCAATTTTTTTGGACACGAAATTTATGTTGGCCAGGCGGTGGCTGACGGAGCATAAAACTGCGACCATGATGAAAAAGACGATGCTGGCAATGAGAATTTCCGCCAGGTTGAGTGCTGTGAAATATGGAATGTATATCGAAAAGTCGTCGGCGCTGGATGAGAGCACGATTAAAGCGACCGTCAAAAATAATAGATTCGGCCGACGGGAGCCGAACAACGATAAAATATCACCTTCGTCTTCGTCCTCCCCGCCCTGCCTCCATATTTTAACTCCCAGAAAGATCGGGATGAGCCCGAGGAGTCCCAGTGCCCAGCCGGCGGGAACGACCCACGTGATTCCGAGTGCGACCAGGAGGCTGACTGCGATGATGATCGCGGTCCCCAAATATTGTCCGATCCATATATGCTTTGCCTGTCCCGCTTTGATCTGTGAAAATAAAAGAATTAAAATAACAATATAATCAATGCCTGTTGCGACATAGACCGCCGCAGCGGTCAGCGCTATTGTAATCAAAATTTCATCTCCAATGCTGAAAAGGTTGCCGGTTTTTGAAATCCAGCTACTATCCAGTTCAGTATCTCAATCACTTATTATGAGTGCAATATTTTCATACTTTAATGGCACATCCCGCCCCTCGGGATGACGCATTAAACGTCTCGCGATGCATCGCGCCCCCCGGGATGACGCATTAAACGCCTTGCGATGCATCCCGCTTCCCGGGATGACGCATTAGCAGTCAACCAGCACCACCATCCATCCCACCCTCAAAATCAACACAAAAAAACCGCAATCCCAAGATTGCGGCCCAAATATAAAATTACTCGCCGAGTCTGAATGTCTCGGAAACCTGCCACATGCCGTTATCCAGCTGATAGGCAAGGCTGAGTTTGTAGAGTGTTTCTTTATGGTCAATTCCAGCCATTGAAAGATGACTGAACGTGTCTTCGAATTGTTGTGAAGTTGTGCCCTGCGCAATTGTGAAGTGCGGCACGAATGAATGTTTATCTTTACCGTAAAAATCCCCTTGGTTCAATGCTTCATGAATAGATGTCAAAGTCTCGTTCGGTTCTACTTTAAAGTAAATAACAGGTGAAGTGGGAGCGAAGCTGGAAACTTTTTTGATCTGGATTTCCGTCGGCTGGTGATCTTTCGCCACTTGCTTCAACTTATCAACGATTATATCCTTTTCACTCTCATCTGCTTCGAATTGTTCTTTAACAGTAATGTGAGGTGGAATAAATGCATATTTTGAATCGTATCTTTTCCTGTAATTGTTTACTTTATCCTGCAGTTCTTTTGATGGAAATAAAGCTACACCAAATTTCATGTTAATTCCTCCCAGTGTCATTTCTTCAATTATATCAGATTGTACGTAAATTTCATACATAAGTTAGGCGAGATAGTGTCTGAGGACGCTCTCCAGTTCAGGCTTCCACGTCTTCCAAATGTGGCCCCCTTCAAGCTCCTTGTATTCATATTCAATCGGTTCGGTCTCCAGAAACTCATTCAGCTTCCGGTTCGGTGTCAGGAAGTCCGCCTGCTCACCCATGATGGTTTTAAAGTCATCTTCCTCGAGCCCGATTGTATGATACAAGTTCAGCTGCAGCAGATTCGGCTGCGACTTGAACCGCTCGATGAATGCATCATCCACGAACGGACTGAATGCGACCGCATTCGGGAATGTCGTCGGATACTGCAGCGCCACACTGAACGCAAACGTCCCTGCAAGTGATTCTCCCATGAGCACCCGCGAGTTCGCCATATTCAGCGTATTGAAATTGCTGTCTATCCATTTGATCAGTTCACGCCCGACGAACGTCACCATATTTTCATGGTGCTCCCCGTTCGGACTGAAATAGTCATTCCGCCATTCCACGCTCGGATACGGCACCCCCACGATGATTGCCCGGTCGATTTCTTCATCGACACGCAGCTTCTGGTAGAGCCTTTCAATTTGACCGTATTTGAAAAAATCCTGTGAATCAAAAGTGATGATCACATTATGTTTATAAAGGTCACTAAAATTTTTAGGCAGATAATACTGTATTTCAAATGTTTCATTACAAACTTTCGAAGCAACTTCCGCCGTATGAATTTTGCCTGCTGTCATCTCCATAAAATCCCCTCCTTATTCGTCATTGTACCAAGATATGAAATTTATTTATATAAATATCACCATCTTTTATCAGATAAACGTATAAAATTCAGTTTTTTTAATTTTTGAAAATAAAGAGCTTATGTCCGTTAAATATTTTCAGTAAAGTTATGTTTTATGATACAATTTATAAAAATACCTACGTAGATTAAGGAGTAGTGGCAGATGGCGAATAAGGCATGGTTCCAATCCGGTATTGCGATCATCATCACCCTGCTGATTATTATGCTGGTCATCCAGGTGCAGGTCGTATTTGAACCGATTTTTACAATCATTGCAACGATATTTGTACCTGTACTGCTCGGCGGGCTGTTGTACTACATCACCCAGCCGATCCAGAGTTTCCTTGAAAAAAGGAAGGCGAACAGGCTCGTTGCGATTTTATCCATATTCATAATCATACTGATCGTCATCAATATACTTGTAATGGTCATCGTCCCGGTCATATCCGACCAGGTCCAAAACCTGATGCAGCGCATGCCTGCATTGCAGCGTGACTTCCAGGGTGCACTCGACTTTTTACTCAAGCAGCGTGAAGAGCTGCCGTTTGATGTCGACATCGAAGGCTTCACCCAGGACATTCTCGATCAGAGTGGGGAAATCGTCAGCAATATCATGAGCAATGCGATTTCAATTCTGACAAGTACGGTGAGTGTGCTGATTACACTGGTCCTTGTGCCGTTCTTCTATTTCTTCATGTTAAAAGACCATGAGAAATTCATTCCGGCAATGGTGTCACCGTTTGAAGGCACTGTAAAACAGTTCATGACTGAACTGCTTTACGATATCGACCGTACGCTCCGTTCATTCATCCAGGGGCAGGTGCTGGTCAGCTTCATTCTCGGTGTGCTTCTGTACATCAGTTACACGGCCATCGGCCTCGAGTACGCATTGTTGCTCGGTATGCTCGCACTTTTCCTGAACGTCATTCCGTTCATCGGACCGTGGATGGCATTCGTCCCGGCAGGACTCCTGGCACTGATCCAGAGTCCGTTCATGTTCGTCTGGGTCGCGGTCATCACACTCGTTGCGCAACAGATTGAAAGTAATCTGATTACACCGAACGTGATGGGTCAGTCACTGAAACTGCACCCGCTGACAGTCATCGTGGTCGTACTCGCAGCAGGAAACATCGCAGGCTTCATCGGCATGCTCGTTGCGATTCCGACATACGCGGTCATCAAGACGACCATCCAGAATATCTGGCGTTACCGCAAGTCGATGAAAAATTCAATGCTGACGGACGTGCAGCCGTATATCAGGAAAGATGATTAAAATAATATCCAGCCTGCCTCACATGTGGGGCAGGTTTTTTTTATTCTAAAAAATGACTTTCAACGTTGAATCGTCGATATATGAAGTGACACACTTCAGGAGGTAATTATGAATCCAATCGACTATTTGATTTCTCAAGGTTTCAAGGTGACGTCGGATCCCGCGACGTATGCGTCGGGCGTCTGGGGGAAGCGCGATTATACGGTGAACGGCTACAATTATGACAGCTACTGCGGCGGATATCACCGCGCGTACGACCTGTCGAAATCCCACCTCGCGCCGGTGCCGTCGGTGTGCGACGGTGTGGTGACCGCGGGGACGCGTGCGTACGGCAACTTCGGCGGTACGGTCGTTGTTGCGAATAAAGATCTCGGCATCCAGGTGATCTACGGTCACTTGAGCCGCAATATTCCGGTGAAAATCGGGCGGAAAGTCTGGCAGGGCGACACCGTCGGCTATCAGTCCAATACGAATTATCAGGGTGTGGGTATGAATTCCCATCTCCATATCCAGTTTCAGAATTACGGTTATATTGCGGGTGAGCGCGATTTCGTCTGCAGCGGAATTGATGCGAGGAAAATTGATGTCGGCGGGGGTGATGGCTGGCTGTGGACGGGGCGGTTCAGGACAGGCGAGCGGATCAATGTGCGGGGCGCTCCCGGGTTGAAGGGGAAGAAGACCGGTGTACTCGTAAGCGGGCTCAATGTTGCGTTCGATAAGCTGTACGGACAGGACGGCTACTGGTGGCTGCGCATACAGTATCGGGGCGCGACCCGTTATATCGCGGCAGGAAAGCGGGTAAAAGGAGTGACTTTTGCTAAAAGTAAATTGTGGGGGAAGGTACTTTCTTTAGATACTTCAGGCAGAAAGAAATAGGGTGGTTGCAGGCACTCACAAGTTGCGCGAGTGCCTTATCGGAGCCTCAATCACAATTCGAAGCGGCGTTGGAACTCTATCGGAGCCTCGATCTTAATTCGAAGCGGTGTTGGAACTCTATCAGAGCCTCGATCACAATTCGAAGCGGTGTTGGAACTCTATCGGAGCCTCGATCACAATTCGAAGCGGCGTTGGAACTCTATCGGAGCTTCGATCTCAACTCGAAGCGGCGATCAGCCGGATAACACCCTCACACACAAAAAACGCACCCCATCCCAGGGGTGCGCTCATCTCAATCAATCATCTTATTATTTTTTCTTCTGCTTCGGCGTCCCCTGGCCGCCGGTCAAATCCTGATCCATCTCATACAGGACGCCGTTGATCACACTCTGGTTGTAAGCTTCCACAAGGAAGTAGGCGACAATGCTGTAAATGACGATGACACCCACAAGCAGAATATTATTTTGTACAACACCGAGCACGATTGCCGGAAACAGTACCAGCCCGATGAACAAAATCAGCATCGCCATGCGGTAAGTGTTGATGGCACCTTGTGCTCTTTTAATTTGTGAGGCATACTTATCATTAATTTCAGAATAATCCAGTGCTCTGTTATCACGGTAAACGTTCGTAATTTTCAAGTTGCCGTCATATGAATTTTCCCGGTAACGCAAATCCATATGGGCGTTATTCCAAGTCAACAATTTAAAAAATGACATATTCATGCACCTCGATATACAATGTATTTAACATACATTATATCGTATAGAGAAGAATATTACAAAATTGTGAACTGAAATTTCATAATTCATTAAGTGGGTGATTTTTTTGGCTCAAAATAATATAGAAAATAAAAAGCGCAGTAAGCCGAGCGAAGCGGTCATCGTCGAATCCGTCGACACATTTTCCGGCCACATCGAAGCACTGCGGGCGGTCCTTATCAAATCGGCCATCACCATCGCCATCATATTCATCATCATCTTCGCAACCGTGAGCTGGTGGTTTTCATTCATCGGCAAGGGCGCCGATATCGTCGTCATGGGGCCGTTCGAAGTCATACGGTTTTATTTCCGCACCTCAGGCGCACTCAGCATCGGCCTCGCCATCCCGTTCATGCTCTTTTACCTGTGGCAGTTCGTGAAACCGAGGCTAATTCCCAAGGAAAAGAAGATCATGCACTCTATGATGCCGCTGATGATACTTTTGTTTCTGATCGGCCTGTTGTTTGGCTATTTCGTCGTGCATCCGATCAGCTACTTTTCACTGATCGGTATGGGGGAGCAGAATTTTGACGTGCTGATCACGGCGGATGAATACATGTCGTTCCTGCTGGTGACCACAATACCGATGGGGCTCGTCTTTCAGCTGCCACTGGTGGTTTTATTTTTAAATTATCTGGAACTGCTGGATTCCGAGATCATGCGGCGTGTCAGGAAGTTTGCGTATTTCGGGCTGCTTATCATTACGGCGCTCATCGCGCCGCCGGATATATTCTCGCATATGCTGACACTGGCCCCGATGATCATTTTATATGAAGTCAGTATCATTCTGGTGAAGCGGAAAGAAGCGCGGGACCGTTTGAAAGAGGATAATTAAAGGGGAAATATGTTATTATCTAATTTAAAGTTTTTATTAGCAGGAGGCGTACTATTGTGAGTCAGAAAGTGAGAAAAGCAGTTATACCGGCCGCAGGACTCGGAACGAGATTTCTGCCTGCGACTAAGGCAATGCCGAAAGAAATGATTCCGATTCTTGATAAACCGACCATCCAGTATATTGTGGAAGAAGCGGTCGAGGCGGGCATCGAAGATATCATCATCGTCACAGGCAGACATAAACGTGCGATCGAAGACCATTTCGACCATCAGGTGGAGCTTGAAATGTCACTCCGATCAAAAGGTAAATTTGAACTACTCGAGAAAGTTGAACATTCAACCGGACTCGCAAATATATTTTACGTCAGGCAGAAATCGCCGAAAGGGCTGGGCCACGCGATCAACACGGCGCACCAGTTCATCGGCAACGAACCGTTTGCGGTGCTGCTCGGCGATGACATCGTCGACTACGGCGACGGCAAACCGGCAATCGGCCAGCTGATCGAGGAATTCGAACGTAAAAATTCACCGATCATCGGTGTGAAAACCGTGCCGGACGAAGAAGTGTCCAGATACGGCATCGTCGAATATGACGGTTGTTCAGATGACTTATATCATCTGACGGATCTTTATGAAAAACCGGAGGCGGACGAGACCGATTCAAGGCTCGCAATCATGGGCCGCTACGTGCTCACCCCGGAAATTTTCGAACAGCTCGGGCGCGGCGTCATCGGCGCCGGCGGAGAAATCCAGCTGACCGATGCGATCGCGGAACTCATCAACGAAGGCAAAGACGTCTACGCGCTGGACTTCAAAGGCGACCGCTACGACGTCGGCCATATGCGCGGCTTCGTCAAGACCACCATCGAATACGCACTCCGTTCGGAGGACATCCGCGATGAAATCATCGAATACATGGAGTCCACGCTTGAGAATTTGAAAAATAAAGAGTAGCGTGAGTTTGAACACCCTCTGGCTGGCTTCTATCGGTCAAGTGG
This sequence comes from Lacicoccus kunmingensis DSM 17847, assembly GCF_059568765.1. Classification (NCBI taxonomy): domain Bacteria; kingdom Bacillati; phylum Bacillota; class Bacilli; order Caryophanales; family Salinicoccaceae; genus Lacicoccus; species Lacicoccus kunmingensis. Next base: position 128,975 of record NZ_JCANUC010000006.1, read on the forward strand.
AGAATGGTTTGGCCGATAGGGGTGTTCTATCGGCCAAGTGAGATCGGGTTCGCCCGATAGGGGTGTTCTATCGGCCAAGTGAGAGCGGGTTTGGCCGGTAGCGCTGTTCTATCGGTCAAGTGGAGAATGGTTTGGCCGATAGGAGCGAATCACAAACAATCAATCCAAACACAAATAAAGCCCGTTCCGGCATCTCATCAGATGCCGGAACGGGCTTTTTCGTTTCCATATTCACATCAATCATCTCGCCGCAAGCTTCCTCGCGAACATACTGGCATAATAAATGGTCAGCACCAAAAATATCAACCCGCTCGCAACGAGCGTCGCAGTCACTGTACCGAAAATATCCGCAGTCAGCCCGCCGACAACCGGGCCAATCATCGCCCCCATCCCCTGCAGGCTGCTGATCAGCCCCCAGGATTCGGATTTCTTCTCATCCATGATCGTACCGGCCAAATACTTATTCCACGCCGGCAGCATCACCCCGTAACACAGTCCGATAAATGCAACGATCAGGAAAATGATCCACACGGTCTGAAGCGTCGAAAACCATATGATCCCGACCGCATACACAAAGAATCCGGTGCAGATGATCAGCATCGTAAACTTCGACGAATAACTGTCCAGCCCGCGGCTGAGCACGGTCATGCTGAACCCGACGAGCGCAAAAATCACCAGGATGAATATCGTATATTCAAAAAAGCTCAGCTCAAGGAGCCCCGTAATATAAGTCGGCAGCACCGGCAGGAGCATACCGACACCGAGCGCCTGCAGCATAATCCCGGGAATATTCCCCATATGCCGGCGCAAAATCACGATAGTCTCCTTCAAAGGCAGCCGCTTCTTTCCCGATCCGGCACGCGGCCCGCGGTCGTCCGCAACGACCTTGAATTTCCCGGGTATAAAGAGGTACATCAGAAAATTCAGCACCACCGCGCCGATCATCACGACCACAGCCGCTTCCCCGACCGCACCGATAATGAAATTCATCACGACCATACCGGAGCCGAGGCCACTGAGCCAGCTGAAGAAAATAAACCCCATGTCCTTGCCGCGGGTCGACTCATCAACGTTTGCGAGCGCGAATATCCAGATTGGGCACACGCTCACGCCGAGCAGCGCGGAAGCGATGAGCAGCACGAAAAAGTCCTGCGACAAAATAATCATGCTCATCGCCGCGGCCATTAACAGATACGTCCCGGCCATCGTCCACCGCGCACCGACTTTCCGCATGATGAAGCCGAGCCAGGCGTTCGTCGCCGCATCGAAGACGAAATGCACCGTGATCACGACGGACGCGAGTGTCAGCGAAATCGCCTCGATCGAAGGCAGCGCCGGCAAATAGCTCAGCACATACATGCCGCGGACGAGCTCCGTCATGAATAATATGATTGCATATTTCCAAAATAAATTTTTGCGTTTCACCGTCATCAGTTTTCACCATCTATCCTATAGCTTCTCAAAGAGAGATTCTACCACACCCCCTGTAAATTTGTGTAGACTTTTATTTACGAATCTCTATTTTAAAGGCGCCGTTTATTGTATAATATAAAGATTGAAAGGTGGGGACGGTACTTGAATTCGAAAACACTGCTTTCTTTGTTGAAGATCAAGAAAACATACGGCAATTTCCCCGTAGCTGTCGAAAAGATTTCTACAGACTCACGCGAAATTGATGATAATAGTATTTTTGTGGCAATAAAAGGTCATCTCGCAGACGGTCAGGAGTTCATACCGGACGTACTGGAGAAAGGCTGCAGATTCATAATCAGCGACAGATATTACGATGTCGGCGACGATGCCGGCATACTGGTAGTAAAGGATCCTGCGAAAGTCGGCGCACTGTTCGCAGAATATATATATGATTTTCCGCATGAGGCGATGACGATGATCGGCGTCACCGGCACCAACGGTAAAACCACGGTGGCAACGATGATCCACAGCTTAAGCCGCGCGATGGGCAAGGAAAGTGCGTACCTCGGCACGAACGGCTTCATGGTGAACGACGACCGGTACGTCAGTGTCAACACGACGCCGGAATCCATCAAGCTGCATCACAGAATGAACGCGGCGGCGGAGGAAGGCGCGGAAGTGTTCGCGATGGAAGTGTCTTCGCACGGTCTGAAGCTCGGCCGCCCGTACGGCATCAACTTCGATATTGCGATATTTACGAATCTGTCTCAGGATCACCTGGACTTCCACCCGACGATGGACGACTACGGCTATACGAAGGGGCTTTTATTTTCACAGATGGGCCAGGACGTCAAAGAACGAAAATTCGTCGTATTGAACAACGACGACCCGTGGAGCGAGCAGTACCAGCGCATGACGCCGCATGAAGTGATTACTTACGGCATGGATAATAAAAGTGATTTCTACCCGGCGGAGATCGACGGCAGTCTGGAAGGGTTCAACTTTACGCTGAATACGCCGGAAGGCGCGTTCCATGTGAATTCACCATTTATCGGCGAGTTCAACATACAGAATCTGATGGCGGCGATCATCAGCGAGTGGCTGCAGGGCTACGACCTGAAGAAAATCATCGAAGCGGTCGCAGTGATGGCACCGGTCGAAGGCAGGCTCGAAGTGCTCGATAAGTCACTGCCGGTCAATCTCATCATCGACTTCGCCCACACGCCGGATGCGCTGGAGAAAATTATGGATACCATCCAGCCTTTCGCGGCCGGACGGCTTTTATTTTTAGTCGGAATGACGGGCGAGCGCGATACGACGAAAGCGCGCGAGATGGGCGAGATTGCCTCCCGTGCCGATATTGCGATCTTCACGCCGGACAATCCGGCGAATGACGACCCCGAGATGCTGGTCAAATTGCTCGAAGCGGGCGCGGCGGGGGATAATTATCATTCGTTCACCGACCGTGACGCAGGGATCCGCTACGCGGTTGACATCAGCGAGCCGGGCGACACGATCGTGCTTGCGTGCAAGGGCCGCGAGCCGTATCAGATCATGGAAAACTATGTGAAGGTGCCGCACCGCGACGACCTGATTGCACTGGATGCGGCGTACCGCAAGTACCGTCCGAAAGAATATTTGGAAGAATAAAGTATCAAGGAGATTTTTAATGACATTACAAGATGAAATAAAAAAACGTAAAACATTTGCCATCATCTCTCACCCGGATGCGGGTAAGACGACATTGACCGAAAAACTGCTTCTGTTCGGCGGCGCAATCCGCTCTGCAGGGACGGTCAAAGGGAAGAAGAGCGGCAAGTTCGCAACGAGTGACTGGATGAAAGTGGAGCAGGAACGCGGCATCAGTGTGACGAGTTCCGTCATGCAGTTTGATTTCGACGGCTATAAGATCAATATTCTGGATACGCCGGGACACGAGGATTTCTCGGAAGATACGTACCGGACGCTGATGGCGGTCGACTCCGCGGTCATGGTCATCGATGCCGCGAAAGGAATCGAGCCGCAGACGCTGAAACTGTTTAAAGTATGTAGAATGCGCGGCATTCCGATCTTCACGTTCATCAACAAACTCGACCGTATGGGCAAGGAGCCGTTCGAGCTGCTTGAGGAAATTGAAGAGACGCTCGAGATTGAAACATATCCGATGACCTGGCCGGTTGGCATGGGCCAGAGTTTCTTCGGTATCATCAACCGTAAAAATAAACAGATCAATCCTTTCCGTGAAGAGGAAATGCTTCAGATGAACGACGATTACGAGTTGGAAAGTGAACACCCGATCACTGAAGATGAGGCGTACCAGACGGCACTCGAGGAATTCATGCTTGTGGAAGAAGCGGGCGATGATTTCGATAAGGAGAAAATTTCGAACGGTGATTTGACGCCTGTGTTCTTCGGCTCGGCATTATCCACGTTCGGTATTGAGGAATTTCTCGATACGTACGTCGATTTCGCGCCGATGCCGACTGCCAGAAAGACGGAGTCCGGAACCGAAGTGACACCGACAGATGAAGGCTTCAGCGGTTTTATTTTCAAAATACAGGCGAACATGGATCCGAAACACCGTGACCGGCTCGCGTTCATGCGCATTGTGAGCGGCAAGTTCACGCGCGGTATGGATGCGGTGCTGGCCCGGACCGGCAAGAAGACGAAAGTGTCGCGTGCCACGATGTTCATGGCCGATGATACCGAGACCGTTGATGAGGCTTATGCGGGCGATATCATCGGTCTGTATGATACTGGGAATTATCAGATCGGCGATACGCTGCATGGTGCCGGCGGTAAAAAGGTCGAGTTCGAGAACCTGCCGCAGTTTACGCCGGAGCTGTTCATGAAAGTGTCCGCGAAAAACGTCATGAAGCAGAAACACTTCTATAAAGGCATCGAGCAGCTTGTGCAGGAGGGCGCGATCCAGTATTACAAAACCCTTCATACCAACCAGCCGATTTTGGGCGCGGTCGGCCAGCTGCAGTTCGAAGTGTTCGAACACCGCATGAAAAACGAGTACAACACCGACGTCGTGATGGAGCCGATCGGCAAGAAGATTGCCCGCTGGATCGAGAATGAAGAGGACATCAAGGAGAGCATGAACTCACCGCGTTCAAACCTCGTGCTCGACCGTTACGATAATCAGGTATTTCTGTTCGAAAATGAATTTGCCACACGCTGGTTCAGCGATAAATTTCCGGAAATCAAATTGTACAGCTTATTGTAGTTCTCGCACCCGTCCGGCCGATGATCATTATCGGTCAGGCGGGTGTTTTTGCATCGGGCGCGTGTTCTATCGGCCAAGTGGTGCGTGGTTCGGCCGATAGGTGTGTTCTATCGGCCAAGTGGGATGTGGTTCGACCGATAAGCATCTGAAACCAGTCTCATCCCTCTCAAAACCCTCCAACACCCCCCCTCACCCCTGCCAAATCAACGAAAACCAGCAAACCACCAATAGGAAACGTTTTCATTCATTAATCCCCTTTACAACCGACAAGTTATCAGATATATTTAATTTATCGATGAAACGACAATTGAATAGATCCTTATCAATAACTAAAATTTAGTTTTGAAAAAGGGGAGTAACACTAGTCTTTGCCTATCGGTAAAAATGGCTTAACTGCAGCACTGAGAGCTACAACCATTTACTGAAAACAACAGCAACAGACTATCATTACATCGTCATTACGGCTCCAGATTTCGGCTTTTATTTCATAAATCGGACCCGGTGTAGTGAACAACGAGCAACCCGGCAGGCAACATCCGCCGCCCACATTCGTTGGACCGTGAGACCTTTGGCAAAACGTACTAAAGAATATCTTTTGTACGTTCTGCGATGGGTCTCTTTTTTGTTGTCTGAATGGATAAAAAACTTAGGGGGTACACTTTTATGGATATGGCATTATTATTGGAATACGGCTGGGTCCTGATCGTCCTGATTGTCCTCGAAGGATTGCTCGCAGCGGATAACGCTGTCGTCCTCGCGGTACTCGTCAGACATCTGAATCCGAAAGAACGGAAAAAAGCACTGTTTTACGGACTGGTTGGCGCATTCGTCTTCAGGATGATCGCGATACTGTTACTCGTCTGGCTCGTGCAGTGGTGGTGGATGCAGGCCATCGGCGCACTTTACCTGCTGTGGGTCTCAGGCTCGCATTTATACGGCATAATCAAAGCGAATAATGAAAATAAAAACCCTGCGGACGAGCAGGCGGACAAGGCGAAAGACGCTGAACCGAAAAAAGGCAGCGGCTTCTGGATGACAGTTTTCAAAGTGGAACTCGCAGACATCGCCTTCGCAGTCGATTCAATTCTGGCAGCTGCGGCAATCGCGCTCGCACTGCCTGAAATCGGCGGCGATTTCTTCGGCGTCAACGCAGGTCAGTACACGGTCATGGTGATTGGCGGTCTCGTCGGTGTCATCATCATGCGTTTCTTCGCAACATGGTTCGTCGGCGTCCTTGCACGCCGTCCGGGACTTGAAGTCGCAGCCTTCATCATCGTTGGCTGGGTGGGTGTCAAACTGATGGTGCTCGCACTTGCGCACGAAGCAATCAACATCATCCCGCATGAATTCCCGCATTCGACGACTTGGAAACTGATTTTCTGGTCAGTGATGGTCATTGTGATTGTGGTCGGCTGGTTCAGCAGTAAAAATAAACACCCGTACGACGGCGAATCAGTGGAAGTATAAGCGTTTTAATCCTATAATGTAAAATAAGAAGTTGACAAGCTGGGAGGAATAAGTGTGGAGAATGATAAAAAACATGTGATTCCTAGAGACCGTTACAAACGCCGCCGCCGCGTCTTTACTGAGGACGGGCAGCAGCCGATGGAGCCATACGGTCACGCTGCACACTCTGATGACAACAGTCATTCAGGACAGACGGAACAAAACAGCAATGAACAGAATTCAATGAAATCAGCAGCGGAAAAAAGACGGGAATATATCGAAGAAAATGACAGCAGGTCCCATGATCCAGTCTACGGATACGAAGATCTGGATACAGATGAAGAACAGCCGGAAGACGGCTACCAGGATGTCTATACATCAGGACCAACAAAGTCCGGGCAGGCAGCACGCGACGCCCAGGCCGATGAAGTCCTTCGGGCAGAAGAACCGATTGAAGACCGTTCTGAAAATAAAGATCGCGGCAGAGGCAGGGATGTGCGTCAAAATGATGAATCTGCGCGTCCGGATGAATCTGCGAAACGGGAACACCCTGTAAACAGAGGAACGCCGGTGCCGGGAGACTCGAAACCATCCGGCGGTGCATCGGAAGATGCAGAAAACTCTGATACGCCTAGAGATTCCAGGGATGCAGAACACCCTGACACACCCCGAGATTCCGGGGATGCCGCGTACGGATACAAATCCCGGGACTCAGAGTCATCCGGAGAAGAACAAACACCGAGAAACACTGATAGTACCCGAAATCGGGCAGTACCGCCGCATCCGTCAGAAGATGCGCCGCAAGAGCAACCGGAAGATTATATTCCGAGAAGTGCCATCTTCGGCGGTACTGCAGCAGCGGCCGCTTCAGGTGCAACTGCCAAAGACGCAGGCGACAGCAGCCGAAACGACAACTCGAGCAGCCCGGACCGCGCCAACCCGGAAGCATCACAGCAACACCACCCTGAATCCGAGAAACGGATCCAGCGGGATAAAAAGGGGCGCGTCATTAAAGGCGACCCGGGGTCATCCGACAACAAAAATAATTTCTACGGTACCGTGCCGCCGATCGGCGCCGGTGCAGGAAACGGCAACAACAACGGCAACAATAACCGCGGCAGTAAAGGCGGCGGGGGCGGCGGATTTTTCCGCACGTTCATGATACCGCTCATCGCCGGTATTCTCGGCGCACTGCTGGTGCTGATCCTTTTCAACGTCTTCAGCGGCGACGACCCTGAAGAGACCGCAACGAACGAACAGGAAGCGGGCACGGAACAGGAAGCTGAAGACGGTGCAGTCGGAGATGCGTCCGAAAGCGAAACGACACAGGCGATAGAATCGTCCCGTGAGTCCGTCGTTTCCGTCATCAACCTTCAGAGGATCGACTCATTCCTGCCGGGCATTTTCGGCGAAGATGCAGAAACACAGCAGCAGGAGCCTGAAGAAGCGGGCATCGGTTCCGGTGTCATCTACAAAACGGATGGCGACACTGCGTATATCGTCACGAACCATCACGTTGTAGAAGGCGCGGAAGAACTGCAGATCAATATGCAGAACGGTGAATCCGTCACGGCAAACGTCGTCGGTACCGATATCTGGACCGACCTCGCAGTACTATCCATACCGAGCGAGCAGGTCGAAGGCACACTCGATTTCGCAAACAGCGACGAACTGACAGTCGGCCAGACGGCCATCGCCATCGGTTCACCGCTCGGCGAAGCATTCTCAGGATCGGTGTCCCAGGGCATCGTCTCCGGCCTCGACCGTTCGGTGCCGGTCGACCTTGACGGCGACGGCGGCTACGACTGGGAGGCGAACGTCATCCAGACCGACGCAGCCATCAACCCGGGTAACTCCGGCGGCGCACTCATCGATTCGAATGGCAATCTGATCGGCATCAACTCGATGAAGATCAGCATGCCGCAGGTGGAAGGCATCGGATTTGCGATTCCGGCAAACGAAGTCCAGAAAGTCGTCAGCCAGATAGAAGAGAACGGCGAAGTGCAGAGACCATTCTTCGGTGTGACACTTCAGGACCTGTACACGATTCCGCCTGAAGTCCTTCAGAGCGAGATGAACCTGCCTGAAGACGTCAACTCCGGCGTCGTCATCTCAAGCGTCCAGCAGGGCTCGCCAGCAGCAAATGTAGGCATGCAGCAGCTCGACCTCGTGACCGCTCTTGACGGTAGCGAAGTGGGCAACATGATGGAACTCAGACAATATCTGTACTATGAAAAACAGCCGGGTGACGAAATGACGGTCGAATTCTACCGTAACGGCGAGCAGCAGACCGTCACGGTCACACTGGAATAACAGAATTCACAGCCGACTTCAAAATGGAGTCGGCTTTTTTTACTTTTTATAGTAGAATAAAAATCATATTGCTTCTTGAGAGGGGATGCGCAGATGTTTGGTAAGATGCTTGCGCGTATCAAAAACTACAGTCCTCAGCGGCTGATATTCTTTTATTACTTAATTGCGGTCACAATAGCGACACTGCTTCTTGCCATGCCGGTATTTTACCGCGTGGATTATGACACCATCCAGTTCATAGATATTTTATTCATCGCATCCTCTGCGCTCAGCGTCACGGGCCTCAGTACGATGGATATCGCAGAAACATTCACTGTGCCGGGTTATGCCGTCATCATGTTCATCATGAATCTCGGCGGCGTCGGCATCATGGCGATGGGTACGATGATCTGGCTCATTCTCGGCCAGAAGATCGGCCTTCGTGAACGCATGCAGATCATGGTGGATACGAACCAGTATAAAATTTCAGGCGGCGTCAAGCTGATCATCGACATCATCATGCTGATCCTCGTCATCGAGCTGATCGGTGCGATCTATTATTTCATCGTTTTCCTGACAGGTTCCGGTGATTTCAATTATGCCTTGATGCACAGTGTATTTCTATCGATTTCAGCAACGACGAACGGCGGACTGGATCTATTTTCAACATCCCTTACAGGATACGACACGGCATACCATATACAGCTGCCGGTGATGATCCAGATTGTGCTCGGGTCGATCGGTTATCCGGTACTGATTGAAGTCCGGAACTACCTGTCGAGACGCCGCAAACATTTCCGGTTTTCTTTATTTACTAAAATAACGACATCGACATACGGCGCATTGTTCGTGGTCGGCGCCATCATGATTTTCATCTCGGAGTGGCAGGACTACTTCAAGGAATACGGCGTCACGGGTGCGATGATGAACAGCATGTTCTTATCCGTCACATCCCGTAGCGGCGGGCTGACAACGGTCCCGATCGAGCAGCTGAGCGAGGCGACGCAGATGTTCATGAGTGCGCTCATGTTCATCGGCGCGAGCCCGAGTTCCGCCGGCGGCGGGATCCGGACGACGACATTCGCGATTTTGCTGCTGTTCCTGATTTCGTTCAGCCGCGGCCACAGGGAGATCCATGTGTTCAAACGGAACGTCGCACGTGCGGATATCGAGCGCGCATTCGCGGTCATTTCACTCGCGGTATTTCTCGTCTTTACGGGCGTCATGTCAATCGTGTTCATAGAAAACAGCCGGTTTGAAATGGTGCATGTTTTATTCGAAGTGACGAGTGCGTTCGGTACGGCGGGCACATCCGCCGGCATCACCGAAGAGTTGTCGGCACTCAGCAAACTGATCATCATCGCGTTCATGTTCATCGGCAGAATCGGTTTCGTGTCATTCATCTTCTTCATCGGCGGCAGACAGAAGAAACACTCGCACCAGTTCCCGGAAGAGCGCATTATGGTAGGATAAATTCAAGGAGGGCTTTATTATGCAGGAATTTTTTACGGTAAAATTGATACTCACCCAGCATCTCGGCGGTAAGCTCGGCATGAGTGACGACGTTTCCCTGTCCAAAGTGTCGAGGTACGCCGGCAGCATCAACGCCGATGATAATTATCACGTGCTGCTCGGAGATCTCGGCGGCACCCTCGGCATCGACCAGGAGTTGAAAGGCCGCCGCAATCCCGGCGTCACCGCGATGAATTACATGGGCTACAACTTTGCGGTGCTGAACCACCGCGATCTGACCAACGTGTCGAAGCTCCGCCGTGCTGTCGGTTTCGCGCGCTATCCGTTCCTGAACTGCAACATCGGCCACCCGAACACGAAGGAGTCGTTTTTCGGCGAGCCGTATAAACTGATCGACATCAACGGCATGCGCCTCGCGTACGTCAGCGGCTATGCCGGCGAGTTCGACGCGGGCGACGACGACCTGTTCCGCGTGACGGATATTGCCGAATCCCTGCGCCGCACGCTCCGTTATATTTATGATAATAAAGACCCGGACTACGTGATTGTCGCAATATCCGACTGGGATGAATCCATGCAGGCAGTCGTCAACAGCCTTGAAGGCGTGGGCATTGTTGTGACCGGTGCGCCGGAGGTGTACGACGGCAAACTCGATGCGGGGGCTGACGGCGGATTGGACGAGGATGTCGAACTGTTATCAGGCAAAGAGACATACAATGTCGACGAATCCAACCCAATCGCCATGTACCACCACAATCACGACGGATTCGTCATGTCCATCGACCTGAATTTCAAACGCCGCACCACCACATTCGAATACCTCGGCCACACCCTGACCCATCTGGACAAGGAAATATCCAACCTGACCGACGATATCCACTTAAACGACCTGATCTACTACCACTTCTGAGGGCCGCTGGCCCCTATCGGCTCATCCTGTGATGCGGGACGGCCCGTTGGAAGCTGTATGGCTCATCCCGTGCTCTGGGACGGCCCGTTGGAAGCTGTACGGCTCATCCCGTGCTTGGGGACGGCGCGTTAGAAGCTGTACGGCTCATCCTGTGCTGCGGGACGGCCCGTTGGAAGCTGTATGGCTCATCCCGTGCTGCGGGACGGCTCGTTAGAGGCTGTATGGCTCATCCCCGGCTTGGGGACGGCGCGTTAGAAGCTGTATGGCTCATCCCATGCTCCGGGAAGGACCATTAAACCCGCCTCAACACACACTCATACAAATAAAGTGGAGATAACTCTCTAAAAGAGTAATATGACCAATTAAATTCAAAATCAAAAAAATCAAAAACGTCGATTTCCTCCTAATATAATAAAGGGGGTTTTTTAATCTCCTAAATCAAAGGGGATGACTAAATGTTTTTAACTGAGAGATACAAATCCAACGAGCAAATTTATCTGGAAACTTTATCAAAGCGCGCAATATTAACGAAGGAAGAGGAGAAGAAACTATCCTGGTTGAAGCGGGGATTTGAAGGGGAGAAGCTGTATGATCGGATATTTGATGAAGTTGGCCACGGGAACTTGAACATTTTCAGAGATATTTGGATTCAGGGAGATAAGTCATTGACTCAGATTGATGCATTGATAATTACAGATGAGACAGTGTTCATTAATGAAATCAAAAATTACAGCGGCAACTACAAGTATGAAAACAATACATGGCAGATCGGCAATATTCAAATATCTGATGACCCAATCATCCAGGCAAAGCGTGCGAGTTCAAAACTCATTAAGATATTCCTTGAAAATAAAACCAGTATTAACACAGATTTCAATATAATGTTTCCTAATCCATATTTCATATTATCGACTGACGACAATTATTGTCGTTCGAAAACGATTAAACGGGAACTGATGAAGCAGTATTTCCGTAATATCAACCAGCTCTCCAGCTGGAAGAATACAAATCATCTCATTCAAATGATACAGAATAATATTGTGCCAGAGCCCAAGTATGCAGCAATCACCGACCCATCCCGCCTGACTTTCGGCAGACAATGTCTGCAGTGCGCATCTTTCGATTTTACTCCCAACCGTTATTCTACGACATGCAATATATGTAATCATAAGTCTGCAAATAAAGATCATGTCCTGTCTGCAGTCAGAGACTATAATATCTTGTTCTCGCCTGACAATATTAAAAGCAGCGATATCAGAACGCTTATCAACAACGAAGTTTCAAGGTCTACGATAAAAAGACATATAAAGGAGATATGTCTTTTAAACAATAGGGGGAGACATGCAACATACACCATCGAACCCGGCCGCATCTCATAGACTGGCATATAAACAAAAACCCCCGATCTCACACCAAGTGAGTCCGGGGGTTTCCAAATCTATAAAATTTTACGCTTCGTTGATGATTTCATAGCGTTTATGGTTGACGACTGTTTTTTCAAACATTTCATGTTCATCGAAATTGTCGTTGATCGTGACGTCCACGATCACCGAGTTATCATTCACTTTTTCAACTTTACCCTGCATATTCGGAAATACCCAGTCGAACTTTACGATATCCCCGACATTTGCCGTGATAATATCCAAATCTTCTTCTTTTTTTGACATAGAACAAACCTCCATCCAATCATTGAGATACATTATACAAGAAAATCCCGCAAATGTAACCACCTTTGCACAAAAATTCACTGACTGTTAACAAACGCCCTGACCTTCGCACGCACCTTCAGCCTGACAGCCTTCACCGTCGACACACTGACATCCAGAATATGCGCGATCTCCGCCGTCGAATACCCGCTCATCATCAGCTCGAGCCACCGCAGCTCCCGCACCGTCAAAATCCCGCCGAGGTCCCCCTCAAAGAGCTCCAAATACGATTCCCGCACCGACGCCGACCCGTCATCCTCCAGCCACTCCGTCAGCTCCAGCCCCTTCGAGACGCGCACACACTTCCGGATCTCATCAATCAGCCGCTGATAAATCCGCGTATAAACAAACTGCGATTCCGTCGCACCCCGCGCCTTCGACGCATCAAAACTGAGCAACGCCTGATAAATCGCAATCCGTCCCACCTGCAAAAAATCATCCCTGTCATACAAAATACTCAACTTCGCCATAATCGCATGCACCATCGGCTCATACTGCCGGATCTTCGCATCCAGCACCGCCTCACCATTCAAATTCACTTTCTCCATAACCCATTCCCAGCGACTTATCGATAAATCATGTTTTTCCGGATACACATAATCTATCCAATCTTTTGGAAAATAAAAACCATCACAACCATGCGAAACGACACTTAACTTCAACTTATAGTTAACGTTGGTTAAAAATTGTTAAATTAATGTAATATTAAATCAATTTATTGTATAATAGGGAGGCTTACACAATTTGACAGAATGCTCTACATACACTTCTGCACTCGATCGGGGGATGGGGCGCAGATGCAAAACAAACAACCATACATAAAAAGGGGCGTACCACTTGAAAAACTTTTCATTTTTACTGCACGACATCAAATATCTGGAGCCTGTCCATAATCTGGAGTTTCTTTCACAGGCCATCTATCCGCACCGTCATGAATATTCGATACTCACAACCGATGTGTGGCTCGATCAGCTGCTGATCCATCAGTACGGCACGAGTCTGAAAGCAAGGCGGGACCACCTCAGATTCGTCCATAACATTCACAAGCTCGGACCGATCGTCATGGACGAACGCACGAATTTCGTGCTGTTTCCACTGACGTCGAGCGCGCACAGAAACGCATTCTGGATCAACCTCAGAACGATACTCAGATTCAGCACGCCGGAAAATGACCGGTACAAAACGCGCATCCACTTCAGCGACGGTACATTCAAGGATGTCTCATACGACAGGAAGACATGCGAAAAGCAGTACCAGAAGACACTGACAGTGCTCGACCGGATGGTGAAAATCAGGGAGTACCCGGAACTTTATTTTGATATGAAACCGGCGCAATCGTAAAGATTTAATGAATTTTAAATCAAACCCTTTAAATTTCCATGGATATTAAGGATAATTGAAATAGGATTGGAGGAATGCATGTGAATATACTGGTCGCGGGCGGCACGTACATGAATCACATGACGAACGATACCGGCAAAAAACAATTTACGATGGTCGGCGGAATCACTGTGGCACGTCTTCTCGGCAGATATTCAAAACATGATATCTACCTCCATACAAATATGAGCAGCGAACAGACGAAACTTACCAAGAGCTTACAAAATTCACTGCATACGGATTATGTGAATACCGAGTATGTGGAAAAGGTCTCCGCACCGTTCGGCATCCTGCATGACACGCGCATCGACGCATTCGGCAATACGTTTGAAAGTGCGAGAATCCATAAGAAGAATGATAAGTTCTTCCGGGATTTCGATGCATTCATTTTGACAACCGACATGAACCAGCGGGACTTCCGCTACTTCAGGGCTTACGCACACAACAACGATATACAGGTCATCATCATCACATTCGGCGAGTACAGACTGGCTTCGGACCCGCTCGACACGGTCATCACACTCGACAATGAAGGGGACGACAAACTGCCGCTCTATCATCTCGAGCTGAAAGAGATCCACAAAGCACTGCTCGACATTAAAATAAAAGGCGCACCGCTCATCACGATGCAGGTGCTCGATAAGGCGCCCGTCAGGCGGACGACAGTCAGACGCCAGTCGAAGCTCATCGGGCAGATGGTTTTATTTGCCGGGATACTTGCACTGACGATCTTCATCATTATGAGCATCTTCCAATATTTCAGCGGAGACCCGCCGACAGAACGGGCGGATATCGACTGGAAGGCACCGGTCGAACACGCGGAGTGCGGGACGGTCGAAGAATGTACAGCACTCGGGGATGAGTATTTGGCCGAGCTCGAAGACCATATAGATATTTCGCAGGAACCGTATATATTTTTTGAAAACCGGCCGCGCCGGACATATCAGGATTATGATGTGAACGGCGGGCTGACGCTTATAGAGGAACACCGCGAAGTGCCGGACAGTGCGGCACCGTACCTCGCATACTACGAGGAGTTCGACGCGCTGTTTCCGGAAAGGTACACCGACGCAATAGACATCTACCGTCTGTTCTCGGACGGTGAGGGCAATACGCTCGCGTACGTCGACATCAGCGACGAGGAGATCATCTTCGCCATGGACTTCAGGGACAGCGGCAACAAGGCGGCACGCTATCGCACGCTCATCCACGAGTTTGCGCATATCTACTCGCTGCCGCCGGAAGATTTCGATTCGGACTGCACGCCGCAGACATCGATGGACTGCATGCTCGACGGCACCATGATGGCGGACTACACCGAGCGCTACTGGAGCCGCTACGGGGATGAGTGGCTGGAAAACCGCTACAAGTCGCAGTACGAACGCGATGCGTTCTTCTCGCACAACATCAACGATTTCTACGTGCCGTATCAGGCGATGAACCCGAAAGAGGACTACGCCGTGACATTCACGATGTTCGTCACCCGGGAAATACCGGCCGAAGACAGCACCGGACTGAACAACGTCAAAGTGAAGTCGATGTATGAGACACCTGAAAACGTCGCTTTAAGAGTCGATATTTTACAAAATCTGCTTGAACTGGAAAGGGCATCTTCATGAAAATAAAAGTCAAAATTACAGAAACGGGCAGACCGTTTGAAATCCATTATGTCGATGCCGAAGCGGAATCGACCGTGGACACATTTTTAAACGGCCTGGTCATGAAAAAACTGATCCACGTCCATGGCATGAATGATTTCACATGCAGCGGGTATAAAAATAGTGAATTAAAATTTCGAAAAATGAGAGAATTATTCTCTGCGGACAGCAAAGTAAAGCTCACATCTCCCGGCACAACATTAACGCTCACATTAAAGGACGGCGCCGAAGAACAGATCCATCACTGGCTCCTCGATTATTCAGAGTTCATCAAGATGGCCCATTACTACTATGATACCGCCCGGGATACGACAATCGCACCGGGCACGGTGTTCTTCATTCAGCACAATTATGATAAAGTGCTTGCCCGCTATTCCGACCGTCAACTGGATTTTTATTATATGGATAATAATTTCAATGCAATGATGGAACAGGCGTCGCCGGATATGAAAATTCATTTCAAGGCGCGGGACGAATTGTCTAAAGACGAGCTGAAGTGGATGCGCAGTATTTCTTTTCCGGACAGGTTGCCGAAAAACCCGGTTTTGGAAGGGACAGAAATAAAATCCCAGCAGGACGTCGATGAGGCGACTGTGCTGCTGCACCGGATCATCACAATTATTGGCCGTTTTCAGCGTGCCGGTAAGCCCCTCGCACGTTCTGAAACACATTTTCCGGCCTACGTGCAGGTCGGAGAAGAGGTGACCATCGGATATGTGGATCTCAAGCAGCTGGAAAAATTAAATGAATGTCAAAATTAATGTTGTGCGCAAAGTAATTATGTGTATAATAAAATTATGTTGACAAAGATAGGGTGAAATATATGAGTGGAGTAAATACACGTCATGTATGTCGTCATATTTACCTGGTGAATGCGAAAATCGATCATCTGACATCGTTCAAGACAGATGAAGGCCGCATCTCACGCGAACAGGTCTATATTCTTGAGATTATTGCAGAAGAGCCGAACATCACGCAAAAAGAATTAATATCGAAGATGAAAAAAGAGCAGACCGCCGTATCACGGGCTGTCCAGAAAATGGTGGATTATGGATATATCCATAAATCACAAAGCAAGGAAGATCTGCGGGCAACATACTTGCAGATCAGTGATAGGGGTCTTGAACTGATCGATACTCTAGATGTTGAAATATGCGAGCTGACAGACGACTTACTGAAAGATTTATCTAAAGAAGAAGTTAAAAGCTTAACTGAAATACTAGAAAAGATTCATCACTAATGAAAACAGAGGCCCGCGAGGTCTCTTTTTTATGGAAAATAAAGAACGAATCGCCGTTTGGTTGCGGCACCTGTCGGCTGAATGACCCTTCCCAGCGCTCTGGACGGCCCGTTAGAAGCTGTATGGCTCCTCCCACCACCTGGGACGGCCCGTTAGAAGCTGTACGGCTCATCCCGCTACCCGGGACGGCCCGTTAGAAGCTGTACGGCTCATCCGACCACCCGGGACGGACTGTTAGGTGGACATAACCTCCATAACAAAAACCCGCAAGCCGAGACTCCCGGGGTCACAATCGCCCCAAAGTTCAACGTACGGGTTTACTTATTCAACGAGACTTGTACTCAAGCTTCACTCAAATCTACAGTTCTCTCACCATATACTTATGCGGTATGCCGGCATCATCGAACTCATCCGACGCGACCTCATACCCAAGCTTTTCATAAAACGGAATCGCGTGAACCTGCGCACCGAGCTTCGCCTTCAAATGCCCTGCGCTTCTCGCATGCTGGTGCACACCTTCCATCAAATCATAGCCATATTTCTTGCCGCGGTGATCTTTCAATACCGCCATTCTCTCGACTTTGACGAGACCGTCATCAATCGGACGGTAGCGGACCGTGCCTACAGCCTCGCCGGCATCATCGAACAATACGAAATGCGTGCACACATCTTCATACTCATCCACTTCGATGTCCGGTGGGACTTTCTGTTCATCGACAAACACTTTCATGCGTATATCGAGACACTGGTCATACAATTCTTTCGTATCTGCTACTTTTATTTCCATCTGATCACCTACATTACATTGAATTTTTACGTCTGATTGCTGTAAACTGCCAAAATATCTGAAGATGCTCCAATCCCCAGAATTCAAGACCAAGGGACAAGGCGGGCTGCGTATTGAACTTCATGTTCGAACTTTCCGCAGCGGCGAGGGCGATGTACTGATAATGCGGCTTCAAACTTTTGAATGCCTCACTCAATCGGCCTTCCTCGTTTTTCACCCAGTCCATCGGATGGATCAGTTCGAATATATCCACCTTGTTGAAAACCTGCGGCAGGCTCAGTATATAACATGCCGCATCGACTTCAGGGTTCGTCAGCGCCTCGCTGAAATAACCCCGGATGGATAAAAAGTACTCCTTATGCGAATGGTCGTAGTAGTGATATGAATTTTCAATTTGCGGCTGATTGCTGTTTTTGATCTGCGCTTCCAGATAATCGAACATCTCATTGATATTCGTTTCTTTATCGTAAGTCTTTCTCATACAACAACCTCCTCACTCAATAATTAGTAGTTGCCCGCAGGTTCTTCGTAATAAGGGTCGGCCGCCGGTTCCTCGTAGTACGGATCTCCGGCAGGCTGCTCGTTAACGCCCTGGTTCTGGTTGCTCTGTTCATTTTGCGGCACCTGCTGCTGCGGCTCCTCGTAATAAGAATCACCGGCCGGCTCGTTGGTACCTTCATTCACACCGCCGCCGTTACCACCATCACCGCCGCCATTTCCATCAGCACCATCACTACCATTACCGCCAGCACCATCACCATCTAAATCATCTTCACCTTCAACACCGATATCCTCATGGTCGAAGTCCGGAATATCAAAGCCGTCACCATAAGGATTCTCATAATCTTCACCCATCGCAGGATGCTGCTGCTCCGGCACGTAATCCTCCAGTAAATAATCCTCTACATACTGATAAGGTTCGAAAATGCCTTCAAGCTTCAAGTTGATCAAGTCGTACGGCTCGTTTTCTTCTATATCCAATATATCACGTAAAGTGTTGGATATCGCGAGCAAATGCTCCGGATCGGCGAGGTAGAAATAGGCGCCGTTCCGTTGATACCAGAAGTCCTCACCGACGATCTGCGTATTGTCGAACTCGATCGTATTGAATGCGTAATACGAAGCCAGATCGCGGATCGTATCGGACGACATATCATGACGCACATTATCCGCCACGACTTCGATCAGGTCATCGATCTTCGTCAGAGCCCCGGTCGATTTGGCCTTCTGCATGATCGCCTCGACCATCTCAAGCTGACGGTTGCCGCGTCCGAGGTCGGTATCGACATCACGGTTACGGATGACGCCGAGTGCCTCCTCACCGTTCAGCGTCTGTTCACCTTCCTCGATTTCAATCGTACCTCTATCCACAGAAGTCGGCGACTCCATATCAAACGGCACATCGAAATCGACACCGCCGAGCGCATCGACCACATCAACGACCGCCGGCATGCTCACCCTGATATAATAGTCCACCGGCACATTGAGCAGGCTCTCCACTGCGAGCATCGAACTCTCCGGTCCGCCGTTTCTGTGTGCATGTGTAATTTTATCGTAATAATTTTCGTCAGGGAAATACGTCAGTGTATCCCTTGGAATGCTGACAAGCTTGATATCGTCTTCGTCCTTGTCGAACGTGGCAAGAATCATCGTATCTGTCCTGAAATCACCGGACTCGAGATCTTCCGACTCGCTCCTTGTCTCGGATTCATCGATACCCATGATCAGCACGGTAAAACTGTCGAGGTTAGGGTCCACCTCTTCCATTCTTAAATCCGAACTTTCCCGGTCGGTGGCTTCAAAGGAATCCGAAACACCCTGCTCAAACGTGTTGAAAAGTCCGTAAATATAAATCCCGACGGCAACAAGGGCGACGGTCAGTACAATGAATGCACCGATGATGAATTTTTTCATTAGAATAACCTACTTTAATTTAAATTTATTGGGAATGACATAAAAAGACGAATAATCTATAATAATAATATGTAACTTTAAGTATACCAATCATTTATTTTATAATCTTTTAGAAATAATTACAATCGATAATGACAACTTGTATAAAAATAGGGGATAAGTTTATGGCAAATGTGACGATGTTCGTCTGGAACAACTTCATCAACGACGCAAGAGTACTCCGGGAAGCCGACGCACTCACCGAAATGGGCCACACCGTGACCATCATAGCAAAGCGCGAACAAAATGAAATGAACCTGCGTCCTGCTGAAAAAGTAAGGGACGGCATCTATGTAAACAGAGTGACGAAAATTGAACTGCCAAAGTGCATTTTAAGGAAAATAAAGTCTTCTGTCCTTTCGAAACACCTCCCGAACGCGCTTTTGATGTTCAAGATGGTTTTGCTCGGGAGAAGGACAGATACCGATATTTACCATGCCCATGACCTGAATACGCTCATGCAGGGAATCATGAGCAGCAAGCTGAGATTGAAAAGGAAGCCTTTGATATATGATTCCCATGAAGTGCAGACTTCAAGGACGCATTATTCATTCGAGAAAATCTACAGGCTGGAGAAATTCCTGCTCAAGTTTACCAACCATACGATTGTGGAGAATGACACAAGGGCTGCATACCACGAAGATCTGTACGGTACAAAACCGACGGCGGTACATAACTACAGCGAGCTGTACGACATAAATCTCGTGGACGAGTTTCCGATCAGAGAGACGTATAAAATACCCGGAGACGAGAAAGTCGTCCTGTACCAGGGCGGCATGCAGGAGGGCAGGGGCCTGTTCAAACTGTTGGACGCTTTCAAAGACATTGAAGGCGCGAAACTCGTCATGATCGGCGACGGCAAGGAACGGCTGAACCTGATCGATTACCATAAGAAAATTGGACTTGAAGACAAAGTAATCTTCATCGACAGAGTGCCGTATAAGGAATTGAGGAGATATACAAAAGCTGCAGACATCGGCATCCAGTTCCTAGAGAACACCAACTTCAACCATTATTCCGCATCTTCCAACAAGATGTTCGAATATATAATGGCCCACGTGCCCGTCATCGGTTCCAGACTACCCGAGATAGAAGCGGTCATCGACGGCCATGAAGTCGGCCTGACCGTCGAACCGGAGAACACGGAAGAACTTAAAGAAAAACTGCAGCAGCTCATAGATGATGATAACTCGAGAAATAAATTTGAAGAAAATACCAAGGTAGCAAAGCATATATACAACTGGAATAATGAAAAAGACGTACTGAAAGCTTTATATAGGAAGATTAAGAACAAAACATAAAATTATTTTTACTGTTTAATCAGCTTTGACTAACGGAAATTTTAATCGAATTTTAATTTATATGCCCATGTGTGCTAAAATTAAATAACATACATACTTTGGACATATTTATAAAAATGATGGGATACGACTATGAAAATATTACTGATTACACAAAACTTTTATCCTGAGATCGGCTCCGGTGCCAATCGCTTGAAAAATTTATATAAACATTTGTCAAAAGATAATGAGGTGGAAGTGCTGACCACTGCACCTACATATCCTAACCAGAAGCTTTACGAGGAAAAGAAGTACTGGAATGAGCCTGAAATTGACAAATCTCCAGAAATTTTAAGACTGAGAATGCGAATTGATAAGCAGTCGAAGTCTCTAAAGATGAGAGTACTGTATTATTTGGAGCTGGCATATAAAGTCTGGTTATATGTAAAGAAATATCAAGTGGATTATGATGTGATATACGTTACATCACCAAATATTTTTTTGCCATGGGCAACTTTCTTTTCACAGAAGAAACATAAAGGTGTAAAGAGAATTCTGGAAGTCAGAGACTTATGGCCGGACAGCGTCAAGGAAATTGAGAAATTAAAAATCAATATATTCTTTCCGATACTGAAGCTCATGGAAAAACAGATTTATAAACTGGCAGATAAAATCATTGTAAACAATGAAGAATTTAAAGATCATATTTTGAGAATCACGCCTAAAAAGAAGATATTATATTTACCGAATTCACTGCAAAGAAGTGAAATTGATTTTAAAGAAACGAAAGATGAATTCAAAGTCATCTATACGGGTAATATCGGTCTGGCACAGAATTATGAACAGATTAAAGAAGTGGCAGATTATTTAGAAAGCAGCAAAATCATATTCAATATCATCGGTTATGGTGCATATGCACATGAACTGAGAAATCTTATAGAAGAGCAGAATATGAAATACGTCACTTTTTACGATGAAAAAAGCAGGGAAGAATGTCTCGAATTGACGAGAGACCATAATGTTGCTTTATCTTTGCTTAAAGAAAGTGAAGTCTTTTTAAGAGTATTACCCGGTAAAGTCGTGGATGCGATAGGATCGGGCGTTCCTGTAGTTTCAAACTTGAGCGGTTATTCAGCGGACTTGATCAACCACAGCAATGTCGGTTTTTCAAAATCCAAAGCGACAACTTTGGATATCATTAAAATGATTAAAGAGATAAAACAAAATCCTTTACTCGAAAAAGAAATGAGAGCGAACGCGAGACAATTAACAGAAGAGCTCTTCATATGGGAAAATAACATAGATTCTTTGAACAAGTTTTTGAAAGACTGACAAATTAGGAGAAATAATATGAACTATTTATATGGGCTCTTATCATACATATCTTTCAAATTGAATATGCCGACTTTTGCGAGAGGATTCTTCAAAAAAAGCCTGTCGATGAAAATAGGGTCAAAAGAACCTGGAATCAGTCTATACTTGAGAAGTTCGAATCACGCACCGATTCTTGAAATCATTGAGCGGAGCAATGTCAACAATCAGTACCAGGCTTATTTGAAGGCGATGGTGCACAGACATGAAAGGAACTATAAGAAAGCGTACCGCTATATTGCGAATGATAATAACCCGGATATTCTGAATCTTAAAGTCCGTCTGCTCTATAACCTGAAAAATTTCAAAAATATCGTGGCACTGTCAGAGCAGGGCAACGATGTATTGAAACATTTAACTGAAAGCCAGCAGCGTACTCTGGTTAAGTATTTGGCATCTAGAAACAATTTTGAAGATGCCGAAGCATTGTTTAAAAACTCTTCTGTCAAAAATGATGCATTATTCGAAGATCTGGAAGCGGCTAAAGACGATATTTTCTATAAGTACAATTGGAGACAATACAAAGATAAAATATTGGATTTGAATGAAGAATTTACAGATATAAAAGAATATAAGGCATACATAGATGATCAGAATGAACAGATGCAGGGACTTGGATATGTTTTGATCATCAATCAGTTTTTCGAGAAAAACGATATGGAAAACACTCTGAATGAGAATTTTGTACCATACATAAATGCTGAACAGACATTGCTGCAGTACATAGATCCGGCAGCAATATACAAACTGCACTTCAGTTTTCCGGACGAATCGGATGAATCCATACAGCTGCAGAATGCATTGAATCAATTATATATCGGGGAGCAGTCACAAAAACTCATTCATGATATTGTTCAGAAACTGCATAAAACACAGTTGACCCATCAGCATATATTCTCTATAAGAAGACTGATCATTGAAAAACGTTTGAAGTTATCTGATGACTCGGTCGGTGAGTTATTCAAAAATGGACGTAAACTTGAACCTGTATTTTATAATGTGAATTTATTTACCGATGAATCGAACAAAAAAGAAGTAGATAAATTCATACATGAAGAATTTGATAAAAAACAACAAAAAAGAATTTATAATTTTGTCATAAAACAGCTGAACAGTATTGATGATACAAACATTCTGCCGATGTATATTATGAGATATCTTGAGAAAAATGATGTTAAGATGTCTCACGGCATTGTACTGGCCAAACAATACTATTTGACCGATCAGCATGAAAAAATAACATCACTGTTCAAAAACAGAACGAAAGACCGCCAATTAAAAATGCATGTACAGCTGGCGAAATTTCTGTTCAATACTAAAAGATATCAGCAGTCATTGTATGAAGCAGAAAAAGCCTATGAGATAAAACCTAATAATCCCGATGTATTAAGAGGTTTGATCAGAGCCCATCATATACTCGGTAATATAACTGAAAGATATGAATTCTTGGTAAAGCTTAAAAGGATAAATCCAACAAGGATATTCCCGGGAGAATTTAAAATGGCCGAACAGGAGTATCAGCTTCTTAATAAAAATTGGGAATTACCAGTTGAATTAATCGAGCCGGTTATAGAGAAGAGAAATGATAGAATACTATTCGTTTTAAACAAAGCCCTGCCAGCTGTGAATGGATATACTATCCGTTCTAATGAAATTATAAAGCGAGTAAAAGAAAGCGGATATGAACCGATTATTGCAACAAGGTTAGGCTGGTCACCTGTACATGAAAGTTATGAAATACCTGAAAAGCCGATTAATGATGTTCAGACATACTATATAGATAAATCAGATAGGTATTTAACGAATAAAACACCAATTTTAAATTATTTTGATGCTTACGCAAAAGAGATAAAAAATATAATCAAAAAGGATAAACCTGGCATCATACATGCTGCGTCGAATTATCAGAATGCATTACCTGCACTCCAGCTGGGCAGGAGTCTGGGCATAAAAACCATCTATGAAGTAAGGGGCATGTGGCATCATACCCAAAGCTCTAAAATCACCGGTTTTCAGAATTCAGACCGCTTTAATCTGCAGGAACAACAGGAAATCCACTGCTGTGAAATTGCTGATGAAGTGTTTTGTATCAGTGAATCGTTAAAAGTTTATTTGATAGAACATGGCATTGATGAGTCTAAAATTACAGTCATCCCAAATGGGGTAGATACTGTTTCGATTGCTCCAATGGCCGAAAATGATGATATCATCCGAAAATATAATTTGAAGAAATACCATGTGCTTGGCTTTATCGGCTCCATCACAAGCTATGAAGGTTTAGATTTAGTGATTAAAGCACTGAAGGACTTGAATGACAGAATGGATTTAGACAAGAAATTCAAGCTATTGATTGTTGGAGACGGACAGTACAGAAATCATTTACAGTCATTGACTGAAAAAATGAATTTACAGGATTATGTAGTTTTTACGGGAAGAGTGTCACACGAAGAAATATCCAAGTATTATTCAGTGATTGATGTTGCTCCATTTGCAAGAACAGGAGATTTGGTGTGCCGGCTGGTTACGCCGTTAAAAACCTATGAAGCGATGGCAATGGCTAAAAAGGTGATTGTCAGTAATGTCGGCGCGCTTCAGGAAATGGTGATTGATGGCGACACCGGTGAGATATTTGAAGCGGAAAACCTTGAAGAGTTAAAAGAATCGATTATAAAGATTATAGATAACAAAGATATTGGTGATAATGCAAGAGAGTGGGTAGGAAACAATAGAGACTGGTCTTCAATAATATCAAAAGTATTGAATGTATATAGTTAAACTAAAAAGACTTCCATAAAAGAATTTTGTCTTTGATGGAAGTCTTTTATAATTAAAAAATGTGTTTTGTGTAGTACTGACCTTTAATGCCTAATGTATCGTAATAGGACTTTAGATTACGTGCGGTTGCGTAAGCCCAGTTAACATCAGTAGCATACTGATAAGTACCAGGGTTAAGAGGATTCCATCTCATAGAGTAAAGGGTTGTCTGTCCTCTGTTGAAATAATTTCTAGCGATAAACTGTGCACCGCCGATAATTGCTTTTTCTGGTGTATCCCAGCCCATTTGCTGAGCATATCTAGCACCACCGTTTATTGGGTTACTATCAACTGCACCAATACCGTACATATTATAGTAAGTTTTACCGTCCAGCATTACTCCTCTTGCTAGTTGGCTCTGTCCATGACCAGTCTCATGAATGGCATGAGAGATGAGGTATACTTCGTTCACTCCATGTTGTTGTGCTGCTTGTACAAAGCTTGCACCTTTGCTTGATAGAATGCCTTTACCACTTAACAAATTCTGATTGATAACAGAACTGCTGATACCCTGTGCACGATCTAGGTTGAGGAACGTGTACATCCACTCATCGGAGGTTTGATGAGATGTATCTAAATAATGCCTGACTTCATTTCTTGTGGCATTTCTCCAGCCACCGCCGTTAGCCCAAGCTTGTGGTTTGGCATTTAAGTTCATTTGGGTATTCAGAACTTGATTTAAAGATTGATTATATCTCACTGTATTTACCTCGATTTGATTTGATGGAGGCGAAGGCAGATTCGTAGTTAAATATTTATCTTGAATCCATCCATAATCGTTACCAATGTTGCCGTAATAGAAAGTCAGTGCACCAAGCTTAATTGATTTTTCTGCATTGAAACTTGAATTGTAATTATACTGATTTAACTTTTTAACCCGTTGTTTAGAAGTGCCCCAAGGCTCATCAAGCAAATACTGGCTCCGATTATTTGAATTAATATAATAATTTCTACTATGGTCTATTGGAGTAGTATGGTGGAACAAATTCAAATCCTCTTCTTTCATCCACCCTTGCGAAGGTCCGTGGAATCCATCAAGTACACGATAATAAGTGGTGCCATCATAATCTGCTTGGTGATCGATAAATAATGTCTTGTTTAGAAAATTTTGAGCGGATACAGACTCTCCGCGGCTGATTGAACTGTAGAAGCCTGAGTTATTACTGCTTTTAATTTTAGAAGCATATTGAGTACTGGTATATAAAAGTGTCTTGAGATTTTCTAAGTGATTATCCTGTATCCATCCAGAATCATTACCGATGTTGCCGTAATAGAAAGTCAGTGCACCAAGCTTAATTGATTTTTCTGCATTGAAAATGGCGTTGTGATCGTATTGATTTAGCTGTTTCACTCGTTGGTTTGACGAGCCCCATGGTTCATCAAGTAAA